>JAFXEX010000024.1 GCA_017520825.1 Clostridia bacterium
AAAGCAAAACAAAAATCTCACGAATTCCGTTTCGGTGCAAATTTGTTTATGCTCGATGAACTTGAAACAGAAGAAAAAAACGAAAAATACAAAAAGTATTTTGCTGATGTATTTAATATGGCGACATTGCCTTTTTATTGGGATGCGACCGAGCCTGAAAAAGAGAAAACAAGATATGAAAAAGACAGTAAAAAGCTTTATCGCAGACCCCCGATTGATTTGTGTATAGAGTTTTGCGAAAAATACGGTATCGAGCCACGCGAGCACGCCCTGGCTTACGATGCTTTTTTCCCTGAATGGCTTTATGAAGCAAACGTTACGCAGGTAAAAGAAGCGCTCGAAAAACGTTATAAAGAAATTTCCAAAAGGTACGCTGATAAAATCAGAACCATTGAAGTGACCAACGAAATGGAGTGGCAGCGTGGAAAAACAGCATTTTACGATGAACCGGATTTTGTGGAATGGTGCTTTAAACTTGCAGAAAAATATTTTCCGAACAACCAGCTTGGAATTAACGAGCATACCAGTCTGTGCTGGGCGGATAAATGCCGTGCAACCGATAAGTACTATTCCTACATAGAGGCTAATATGCTTAAAGGCGCCAGAATTGATGCCATTGGTATGCAATACCATTTATTCAACAGGCGAGAAAATGAATATGATGCAACAAGGCTTACACTAAATCCCGAAAGTCTTTACAAGCATATGGATTTGTATTCTAATTTTGGTAAGCCTCTTCAAATCACCGAGGTAACGGTGCCCGCATATTCGTGGGCGTCAGAGGATGAGGAAATACAGGCGGAAATTATTGGAAAACTGTATTCTATCTGGTTCTCACATCCCAATGTTGAGCAGATCATTTACTGGAATCTGGTTGATGGCTACGCTCATCTCTGGAATCCTGACCCCGAAAAGATCAAGGCTTCTCAAGGCAATATGTCACTGGGAGAGAACTATTATTACGGCGGACTGCTTCGCTTTGATTTATCGCCTAAGCCTGCCTATTATACCATTAAAAATCTTATTCAAAATGTGTGGCACACCGAAGAAGAATGTGTTACCGACCAAGACGGAGCCTGTTCCTTCCGTGGCTTTTACGGTACATACGAACTGGATATGGTAATTGATGGAAAACCGATTAGAAAGACAATAGATGTTTCAAACAAAAACAATAATAAAATTCCAGTTGTTATCTGAATGGAGAGGTTATGATTATGAATTTTTGCTCAAATCCAACCGAACTTAAAATTACTGATATGCGCTTCGTCGATATTGACGGCGCACCAAAAAGATGCACAATTCTTCGCATTGACACCAATCAAGGGATAAGCGGCTATGGTGAAGTCCGAGATGCTTCGTCCAAAACCTATGCACTTATGCTGAAAAGCCGCATACTTGGTGAAAACCCCTGCAACGTCGATAAGATATTTCGCAAGATCAAGCAGTTTGGCGGTCCTTCGCGTCAGGGTGGAGGCGTTTCGGGCATCGAAATTGCTCTGTGGGATCTGGCGGGCAAGGCCTACGGCGTGCCGCTGTATCAGATGCTGGGCGGCAAGTTCCGCGACCAGATTCGCGTATACTGCGATACCGATGTCGACGGCAAGCACACCGGTCACGATATGGGCCTTGCCTTAAAGAAAAGAATGGATATGGGCTTTACATTCTTAAAAATGGATTTAGGTATCGGTCTGTTACTGGATGAACCAGGTACGCTCAATGCGCCGTTAGGTTTTATTGATGATATGAAAAAGTATGCTTCCCATATTCTTAATGTGCAGGGTGGAAGTGTTACTACAGATATGGTAAAGCATCAAAAGAGTTATTCTATTGTTACAACCGCTCACCCTCATACAGGCATTCATTTGACCGAAAAGGGTCTTGATTTCCTTGAAAACTACGTAAAAGAGGTTCGTGAGGTTATTGGTTACGAGGTGCCACTTGCCATCGACCATTTTGGGCATATCTGTGTAGAAGATTGCATCCGTTTTGCAAGAAGGATGGAGCCTTACAATCTTGCCTGGATTGAAGATATGGTGCCGTGGATGTATACCGATCAATATGTAAGACTTAAGAATTCCACAACGATCCCTGTTTGCACCGGCGAGGATATCTATCTCAAAGAGGGATTCGAAACACTGATCAAAGCCGGAGGGGTGTCGGTAATCCATCCCGATATTTTAACCTGCGGAGGCGCTTTGGAACTTAAGAAAATAGGCGATATGGCTGATGAATATGGCGTAGCTACTGCGATACATATGGCGGAAAGTCCTGTGGCATGTCTTGCAGCGGTTCACACCGCATCGGCAATGCACAATGTGCTTGCACTTGAGTTCCATTCGGTTGATGTTCCTTGGTGGGCTGATATGGTAACGGGAATTGAAAATCCGATCTTCAAGGATGGCTTTATCAAGGTGCCCGAAAAGCCGGGTCTTGGCTTTGATGACCTGAATGAAGAGGTATTAAGACAGCATATGAATCCGAACATTCCGGGTTATTTTGAGCCGACTGAGGAATGGAACAAAGAATTTTCTAACGATAGAATTTGGAGTTGATAATCATGAATTTTAACGATAGAGAAAAAATTATACAGTTAACGCCACTTTGGAAAGGGGAACGACTGCCTGACGGAAGACCTAAAGTGGAGGATAAGTATCTCGATGCACTCTACGGTATGACATTGGAAGAGGTTTGGAAGCCGATTTTTGTGCTGGGCTACGAGCATCAGTTTGTAGGCGGCGGTGAAAACCCAATGTTTGCACTCCATAACGATGACAGAAAACTTGTAGGACGTGCCGTTACATGTACTTATTGTCCTACACGCCCTGATCTGCACGATGTTCAGTTTGCCAGAGGTGCAGAAGACGGATTGCAAGGAAACTATAATCAATGGGTTATCGACCACCTTTATGAGCGCGACGTTGTGGTTTGCGATATGTACGATAAAATTTATAAGGGTACATTTTTAGGTGGCAACCTCACAACAGCACTTCAAAAGCGAACCCAAAACGGTGGCGCAGTAGTATGGGGTGGTATTCGTGATGTTGAGCAAATGAAAAAGGTGCCCGACGTTCAGGTTTATTACCGTGGTATCGACCCAACACCTATCCGTGAATTTGTTATGAAAGACTGGAATGACATCACCAATTTTGGCGGTGCGGTTTGTCTTCCGGGTGATATTGTGTTTGGCGCTGGCGGAGGTGTACTCTTTATTCCGTCACACCTTGTAGCCGATGTTGTAGAAGGAGCGGCTAAAACTCATGTGAAAGACGATTTCGGTTTTGAAATGATATGTCAGGGTAAATTTACAACGGCTCAAATTGACCGCAACACTTGGACCGAAGAAATGCTGGATCTGCTTCTTGATTGGATAAAGAATGACCCGCGTGGTGAGGAATACCGCGACCTTGATTGGTCAAAGGAATATGACCTTGCCCGAAACGGTGACCCAAATGATACGCAAACTGCTCTTTAATGAGGTATATTGATATGAAAACAGCATTAATAACAGGCTCAGCAAGAGGAATCGGCAGAGCTGTCGCCATAAGGCTTGCGAAAGATGGATACCGTGTTATCGTTCACGGAGCGAGCAATATCAAAAAGGCAGAAGAAACAAAAAATATAATCGAGCAAAACGGTGGTAGCGCAGAAATCATCCTTTCTGATCTGACCGACCTTGAGCAAACCCGTAAATTCTGCGAAAAAGTAAAAGGGGTAGATGTACTCGTTTTGAATGCTTCATTACAGTACCGAACCCCCTGGAACGAAATTTCAACTAAGGCATGCCTTGAGCAACTAAACTGCAATTTCATATCGAGCATGATGTTAATACAAACTGTAGCCGATCACATGAAGGAAAATAAGTGGGGCAGAATTATAACAATAGGCTCTGTTCAGGAGGCTAAGCCTCATCCGGATATGCTTGTATACTCCGCTTCCAAAGCGGCACAAACCAATATGATGAAATCGCTTTCTCTTCAACTGGCAAAGGATGGGATTACCGTTAATAATGTAGCCCCGGGCGTAGTTTACACCGACCGCAATGTAGAAGCGCTTTCTGACCCCGAATATGCAAAAAAGGTGACTGATAGCATCCCTGTGGGTTTTTACGGCGAGCCGGAAGACTGTGCAGGAATCGTTTCCTTGCTTTGTGCCGAAGAGGGAAGATATATTACCGGACAGAGTATCTATGTGGATGGGGGGAAAAGCATACAATGACGATTCGGTTTTTGGGACAGAGCGGATATGTTTTAAAAACAAAAAACAGCGAAATTATCATCGACCCCTATCTTTCGGATAGCGTTAATCGTGTGGCAGGGAGATCGCGCACATTGCCAATACCAATAGAGCCAAAGAAAATTCATTGCGATGCGGTTATTTGCACGCATAACCATTTAGATCATTTGGATCCTGATACCGTTTCACAAATAAAGAATAAGCAGTTATTTATCACTACAAACGAGGGCAAAATAGAACTGAATCGGCTTGGTAAGGATAATGTTGTTTCATTAAATGTAGGCGAAAGTACAGTTGTAGGCGACTTCGAAATAACCGCTGTTTTTGCCGACCATACGGCAGAGGCTTTTGGTTTAATTATTAAAGCTGAAAATAGAACCTTATATTTCAGTGGAGACACCCTTTATAACGAAAAACTTTTCCAAATTGCAAATTACCATCCCGATGTGACCCTTATTTGCATAAACGGGAAACTCGGCAATATGAATGTAGAAGAAGCGCTGACTGTAGCGAAAAAGATAGGCGCACCGCTCAGCATTCCGAATCACTACGATATGTTTGCATCAAATTGTGAAAATCCTCATCTTTTTGCAGATCATATAGATGGAGGATTTATCATGGAATTTGACCGAGAATATCAGCTATAAATACGCAGTATTTGCGTTTAAGAAAAAACTCAGCATCAAAAAGTAGGCGTTTGCGGGCTTTGTCTAGTGAATTTATAATGATATCGGTGTTGACAGTATAAGCCAACAATCAGCACAGATATCTTTTTCGGTGCTACAAGCCAAAACGAAAAGACACCCAATCGGGTGTCTTTTCGTTTTGAATATAGGAAGGGATTTGAACCTGAGAAGGAGCAAAGCATAAAACAATTAAATCAAACAAGAAGTGTACGGTTTATGGTACACCTTGTGTGCTAAAATGTATGCAGAAAAGTATTAACGAAAGGAATTGACTATGGTTTATTTAAGAAAATTCAAATTACCTTCTGAATCTGATGAGATTAATGAAATGAGAAAAGAACAAAGAACTTGCTTTGGAACAAGGTATCCGTTTAAACTTTTCCCTGCAAAGCAGCTTGAATATATCGAATTCGAGCCTGTAACTATTTTTTATGGAAGTAATGGCTCGGGAAAAACTACTTTAATTAACGTCATTGCAGAAAAGTTAAACGTTATAAGACATTCAGAGTTCAACAATAGTGCTTTCTTTGAGCCGTATACAAGGCTTTGCCGAAGAACGCCGGGAGAAATTCCTTCTAACAGTCAAATTTTGTCAAGCGATGACGTTTTTGATTACGCTATAAATATGAGATATTTGAATAGCAACGTAGATTATCATCGCGAAGAGCTTTTTAGGGGATACGGACTGATAAACCTGAATAACGCTAATGATCCTTCCGGCTCATACAGACAGCTCCATGGTCTTGATGATTATGACAGATACAAGGAGGTTACAGATGCAAGGCTAAAAACTCAATCCTCTTTTGTAAAAGAGCGACTTGCAAAAAACGTTGATATGTTTTCTAATGGCGAAACGGCAATGAGATATTTTGTGGAGCATATTGATAGAGATGCGCTTTATCTTTTAGATGAACCTGAAAACAGTCTCTCTATAAAGCTTCAGCTTGATTTGGCTAAATATATTGGTGATTCTGCCAGATTTTATAACTGCCAATTTATTATGTCAACTCATTCACCGATATTACTTTCAATAGAAGGAGCAAAAATATATGATCTTGACAGTGTACCCGTTGATACGAAAAGTTGGACCGAGCTTGAAAACGTGAGGGAGTATTTTAACTTTTTTAAAGAGCACAAGGAAGAATTTGAGTGATTTGTCAGCTTGTTAGCCTTATATATGCAAAGCGCAAAATTCTATTGACAAAGCTGATACTTCGTGATATGATGTATTATGCAAAGGGAGGTATTGTATGGATATTCAGTTGAAGCGAGGTATTTTAGACGTATGCGTGTTGACGGCCATTAAAAGCGAGGACTCGTACGGATATAAGATTATTAAAGATTTGAAGCCATTCATAGAGCTTTCCGAGTCTACCTTGTATACTATTCTGAAGCGTCTGGAGATTGCAAATATGCTCACTGTACGCACGGCAGAGCACGGTGGAAGGCTCAGAAAATATTATCATATTACCGACGTTGGATTAAAGCGTATTGAAGATTTCAAGGAAGAATGGAAGGAAATTATGTCCATATATCAATTTGTAACTAAGGAGGATAACGGCGATGAATAAACAGGATTTTCTTACACAGCTTCGCAAAGAATTGTCCTGCTTACCTCAAGAGGACGTAGAAGAACGCCTGACCTTTTACAGTGAGATGATTGATGACCGTGTTGAAGAGGGCTTGTCGGAATCCGAAGCAATCAGTCAGCTTGGGTCGGTCGACGAGCTTGCCCGGCAGATATTGGCAGATACGCCGTTGACAAAAATAGCCAAGGAAAAGGTAAAACCAAACAGAGCGTTAAAGGCTTGGGAGATTATACTTCTCATATTAGGCGCTCCAATATGGCTTTCGCTTTTAATAGCAGTAGTGGCCATAATTTTTGCCGTTTACGTTGTAATATGGTCGGTTATCGTTTCGTTGTGGTCAATAGAGGCTTCCTTTGTGGCTTGTTCAATTGGTGGCTTTGTATCGGCAGTAATTTTTGTACTTCAGGGAAACGGACTTACTGCACTTGCTATGGTTGGCGCCGGACTTTGTTGTGTGGGTTTATCCATTTTTATGCTATTGGTGTGTAAAGCCTGTACCAAAGCAATGATATTGCTGACTAAAAAAATTGCTTTATGGATAAAAGCCTTGATTGTAGGTAAGGAGGCAGTAAGATGAGTAAATCTGTTAAAATATGTCTTGCCGTTGCAGCGTTGTTCGTCGTTATTGGTTTAATTCTTTTTGCGTTCGTAATGGAAAAGCTGGGTTGGGACTTTACAAGGCTCAGCACCGTTAAGTACGCGTCCAACACCTTGGAGGTGACGGAGGAGTTTGACAAAATATCCATTGACGTCAACACTGCCGATATTGAATTTATTCCCACTTCGGACGGGTATTGCACCATAGTTTGCTTTGAGGACGAAAGAGTAAAGCATTCGGCTACCGTGAAAAACGGCACTCTTGTCATCGACACTACGGACACGCGTAAGTGGTATGAATATATAGGCATTTCTGTGGGTACTCCGAAAATGACTGTCTACTTACCGAAAAACGAGTACGCTTCATTGCTTATAGAAAACAATACCGGCGATATTAACTTACCAAAAGATTTTTCCTTCAAGACAATTAAAATTGAGGGGGATACCTCTGACGTGGATTGCTTTGCATCTGCGTCCGACGTTATTGAAATCGAAGTGGACACGGGCGATATCAACGCAGACTCCGTTACGGCAGGCAGATTAAAGCTTACTACGGCCACCGGGGATATTAAGATCAACTCCGTGACCATTACAAATGGCATAGAAATTGAAACGAACACGGGTAGCGTAAAAATGAACGGCGCTTCGGGCACAAGCCTTTTTGCTCTGAGTGATACGGGAGACGTAACCTTGAAGCAGGTTATTGTAACCGACAAACTTTCAATCGAGAGCGATACCGGTGACGTAAGGCTTGAAAGCAGTGATGCAGGGGAGATTACAGTGAAAACAAGCACTGGTGACGTTATGGGCACCCTGCTTTCTGAAAAGATATTCATCACCGAGTCATCAACGGGAAAAATCAGCGTTCCAAAATCAATTACGGGTGGAAAATGTGAAATCACCACCTCAACGGGTGATATAGAGATAAACGTTCGTCACTAATTGGCTTGATAAATATTAGTTTCTATTGACTTTTTGTCGTATTTTGAAGTATAATGTTAAAAAATACTGAACGCGAGAAATAGAATGATTGACACACAAATTGATAGGCTTATTCTCAGAATGCCGACCCTTGAGACAGAGCGACTCGTTCTCAGAAGGCTTACGAAAAAGGACGCCCGTGACGTATACGAATATTCGTCAGATCCCAACGTCCCCAAGTATCTTACCTGGTCGGTGCACGAGAGCTATGCGTACACTAAAAAATATTTAAGGTTTCTTGTTTCAAAGTATAAGTCGGGAGAATATCTGGATTGGGGAATAGTTCTCAAGTCAAGTGGAAAACTTATAGGAACCTGTGGCTTTACCTCGATTGACACCTCTCACGCCAAGGGTGAAATCGGATACGTTCTCAATCCGTCTTATTGGAACTGTGGATACGCTACCGAAGCAGTTGAAAGAGTTCTTGAATACGCCTTTAACGAGCTGGAGCTCAATAGAGTTGAGGCAAGAGTTATGGAAGGGAATACTGCCTCCGTATCAATTTTAAACAAATGTAATATGACCCACGAGGGCACCTTTACTCAGGAGCTGTTCGTAAAGGGGGAGTTTAAAAACGTTATGCATTTTGCAATTTGCAGAAAGGATTACCCAAAGAAATAAATGAAGAGACTGTTTTGCTTTTTCACAGTTGTTTTTGCAGTTTTCTCTTTTCTTGCATTGACCTTTGGTGAAAAATTCTGTGTTTACTCCCTGATAGTATTTTTCTCACTTTTTCTCATTTTAGTGTTATTTAGGTTAATATTCAAGCTACGCCAGCTTCACGTTGGTATAACGGCAACAGTATTTGCTTTTGTTGCCGTTTTTCTTGTTTTAACCGTTCACTTACCAAGACTCGAAACAGCCAAAGCGCTTGATTCACGCTACGTTGAGGCAGAGGGCAGAATAGTATCGGTAACTAAAAACAAGTCGTACGTGTCACTAACTGTAAAATGCGACGAAATAGATAACGTGAATAGCACACAAAAGGTTACGGTCATTACGCGTAACAACGATAGCTTCACGGGTGACGTTGGACAAAGTATAGCGTTTTCGGGAACTCTTGAATTTGACGCTTCAAGCTTCAACAAAGGTAAGGAAGCCTTTTTGACTGTCTTTCCCACTCACTGTGAGGTAACTGAAAGCAACTCTGTCTTCGGGAATTTCGTCTATAGCGTTCGGAGAAGAATATCTGAAATTGCAGACTCTATGCACCACTCTCCATTAATAAAGGCTCTTTTGATAGGGGATAAGAGTGAGGTGGACGACGAGCTTATCAATGCGTTCAAGCTATTAGGAACGTCACATCTTCTGGCAATATCGGGTCTGCATCTTTCCATTATCGTAATGACCTTTTATATGCTGATAACGAGGCTCGGTGTCCCACATTTATTTTCCTCGACGCTATCTACGTTAATGGCGCTCTTTTATATGGCGATAACCGGCTTTTCCCTTTCACTTATAAGAGCAGGGCAAATGATGATAGTTTTCTTTTTCGCCCGTACTGTAAGACGGCGCAACGACAGTATTACTGCCTTGTTTGTTGCCGGCTTCGTAATATTACTTATGAGCCCGTGGTCACTGTTTAACGTTGGATTTTTACTGTCCTTTTTCTCAACTTTTGGAATTCTTGCTTTCTGTCCTGCTATAACCGATAAATACAGAAAGTACATTCTTGACAAGGAAGAAAAGGGCGTGCGCTTCAGCAGAAGGCAACGCTTTGTGCAAAAGGTTATAAGAGAAATTCTGATTGCTTTTTCAACTACATTGTCAGCTACTGTGGTTACTTTGCCCATAATTATCTGCGTATTTAACGAGGTTTCCTTATTCTCGCTTGTAGGTAATATTTTCACAGTTTCACTTGCAAAGTATTTCTTGATGTTTTCTTTTGCATCGGTTATGCTGCAGTGTATGGGTATTACCTATTTGTCGTTGCCTTTTACTTTCATTTCATCTGTTTCAGGAACGGTGTTTCTTTCATTTACACGGTTTCTCGGAAGTATTGCTCCGGGTCTCGTTTCAATTAACGCCGTCTATTTGTACGTTGGCGTTGCTATACTTACGGCAATGGTATTACTGTTTTTGTGCTTTTCACGGAGAGCGTGGTCACTTCCGTGTCTCATTATTATACTTTCGGTTTTTATACCAATATTCAATATAGCGTCCGATAAGCTGATATATTCTACAGCCCTCGTTGACACAGTTACTAAAAACGGAGCCAATACTGCTGTTGTCAGATGGAAGGATAAAAGCTATATTCTTGACCAAACAGCCTCAAATTCACAAAGGCTTTACGGCATCAACGGCATAGCCGATAAAAACGGAATTACAAGCATTGATAACGCTGTGTTTATAACCACCGATACAGTCCCCGTGGAACGCATTTCTGTCTTTCTCACGCTTTTTGATATAGACACAGTTACCGTAGTGACAAATAGGTACGATATGGAGGCGCTATACAAAATCAGTGAGCTTTGCAGTACCCACGGTGCAGAGGTGGTTGTTAACTTTTCTGAAAAATATGAAGTTGCAGACGGAATTACTGCATATTGCTACAAGGACGTTTGCACGGCGTTTCTGATTGAGAATGACGAGACCTCTTTTTGCACCTACCGAGCCTTGAGCGACTTGTTCTGCCTTTACGAGTTGATGGAAGCAGATACGGTTTTACTTGACGGCAAAACACTTGTATTTGACAGGGAGTTTACTGATTCTACGTCCTTCCGTCTTACATAAACGTTATACCTTCGGGCAAAATATTGCTCGGAGGTATTTTTATGAAGGTTAATAAGGACATAAAAATAAATATCAATAGGCTGAGGGAATCCTTTCCACAAAATTTCAGCGCCGATTTTGTTATGGACGAATTCGTTATAGCAGACCGTCGGGCTTGCTTGTGCTTTTTTAACGGTATGACAAATTCAGAGCTTCTGTTGAGAGTTCAGCAAAGCATTTTACTTGCCACCGAAATGCCCGAAAACATGAAGGAGTTTTCAAGGTGTACGATCCCTCTTACCGATAAAAAGCTGGAGCAGGATTTTGACAAGCTTATAACGGCACTTCTGTCTGCAATGTCTTTGCTTTTCATTGACGGTTACGACCAAGCCGTAATACTTGATACCAAGTCTTACCCCTCACGCTCCATAGAGGAGCCTGAAAAGAATAAAACTATGAGGGGACCGAGAGACGGCTTTTGTGAAAGCGTTTTTACAAATACTGCTCTTATACGCCGTCGCATAAAATCCGACAAGCTTGCCTTTGAGGATTTCAGCATAGGCAGAGAAACGCAAACCAAGGTGGTTCTTGCCTATATGAAGGATAAGTGTAACACGCGTCTGGTGTCCGAGCTAAGACGGAGACTAAATCAGCTTGACATACCGTCTTTGACTTTGAGTCAACAAACTCTTTGCGATTGCATTTTTTCAAAAAGACTGTCAGATATATGGAATCCCTTCCCGAAGGTGAGATACGTAGAGCGCCCCGATACGGCAGCGTCAATGCTTGTTGAAGGCAAAATAGCAATAATGTGTGACACCAGCCCCAGCGTCATTTTTCTTCCTGTAAATCTTTACGATATGATGGAGGAGACAGACGATTACTATTTTCCACCGTTTACTGCGTCATATCTCAGACTGCTTCGTATAATTATGCTTTTCGTATCGGTGTTTCTGTCGCCTCTGTGGCTTCTTGCAATTGTTTATGCTGACTTTCTTCCACCGTCTCTTGAGTTTTTGTTGGTAGACTCAAAGGCATACATTCCCGTATGGCTTCAGCTAATTACTGTTGAGCTGATGATGGATGCGCTGAAGATTGCCTCTCTTAATACCCCTAATACCATTTCCAACTCGTTAAGCGTTGTCAGTGGATTGTTGCTCAGTGACTTTGCAGTAACGGCAGGATGGCTGGTGCCACAGACGATACTTTATTCCGCCGTTTCCTCAATTGCCAATTTTATTCCGACGAATTATGAGTTAGGCTACGCCTTCAAATTCTGGCGCATAACCCTTATAACCCTGACTGCTATTTTTGGCATTGCAGGCTTTGTGGCAGGTACCGTCATTTTTATAATAATTCTGATATTAAACAAAACACGCAATAACAGAGACTTCCTCTATCCCTTTTCACCCTATGACAAAAAGGGTGTATTCAAGTTGTTTTTCAGAACGACGAAGGGAAAAGAATAATAACGTGTTGACAAATACGTTTCTGTATGCTATAATCAAAGTGTCTCAAATGATACACTTTGAAAGGGGAATAAATGAACGCACAAGAGGTTGTAAAGCTACTTGACACAACGCCACTTTTTTCAGGTATTGAAAATCTTGAAAAGTACGTTGAAGCCTTTCCACCAACGCTCATTACCTTAAGGGCAGGGGAAAGGTATCAGATAAAAAACTCTCTTTCTCTCTTTGTTGACGGAAAAGCAGATCTTGTAAAGGAATCGGAAAACAGGTCGGTATACTTGAAAACGGTGAGTAATACCACAATGCTGGGACTTGCAACTCTTTTTGCAGGTGAGCAGGAGTACATTTCAACTCTGGTTGCAAAAAAAGAAACCTCGTTGCTTTTGTTCTCCGAAAGCTTCGTTGAAGAGGTTATTTCCAACGATTCTGAATTTTCAATAAGGCTGATTAAATTGCTCTGTCAAAAGGTGAGGTACCTCAATCGCAGGATAGATTTTTATACCTGCTCGGGAGCTGAACAGAAGCTGCACGAATTTCTTATGAAATCTGCAGACGGTGAAGGCAGAGTTGTAATGTCAATGTCAAAGATTTCCGATACTCTGGGCATAGCCCGTGCGTCTCTCTACAGAGCGTTGGTATCCCTTGAGGAAAAAGGATTTATTATTAAAGAAGGCAAAAAAATTTTATTATTAAAGTGAGGATTCATTATGAAAAAGACTTTATTACTTTTACTCGCACTTACACTCTCAATTTTTGTTTTCGTCGGTTGTGCTACCGTTGATACTCCTGACGAGGTTACTGACAAAAACGAAATTACTGACAATACCGAGGAATTAAAGGTTGCTGAGACCACTCGTGTAGTTGCTCTCAAGGGCCCTACGGGAATGGGAATGGCTAAGCTTATAAGTGACGCAGACCCCAAATACACCTTTTCACTTACCTCAATGCCTGACGACGTTACCTCGTCTATAATTTCGGGTACTGTTGATATCGCTGCAGTGCCTACAAATCTTGCGTCGGTTCTTTACAACAAGACGGAAGGCAAGGTAGAGGTAATTGCGCTCAACACTCTGGGAGTGTTATATATCGTTAATTCCGACGGAACAGTTAACTCTCTCGAGGACTTGAGAGGAAAGACTATCGGCGCAACGGGACAGGCGTCAACTCCCGAATACGTTCTCAATTACGTATTGAAAATGAACGGTATAGACCCTGAAAAAGACGTTACAATAGAGTATTACACCGACCATGCAGAGCTTGCTGCAAAAATGATTAGTGGCGACGTTACTATAGGTATGATGCCTGAGCCCAACGTAAGCTCGGTTATGATAAAGAATGAAAACTGTAAGACAGTTATCAATATGACGGAAGAATGGAACAAGGTATCTCCCGAATCAGCGCTCATTCAGGGTTGTATTGTAGTCAGACGTGAGTTTGCCGAGGCTTATCCCGATTCAGTTAAAAACTTCCTTACTGAATACAAGAGCTCTGTTGAATATGCCAACACCTCTGCAGACGCACCTCGGACAATTGCAGATTTGGGTATAGTAGGAAGCGTTGCAATAGCACAGCGTGCCATTCCCAACTGTAATATCACCTACGTTGACTCAAACGACGGAATGAAAGAAAAGCTTTCTGGATTTTTGCAGGTGCTCTATGACGCTAATCCTAAATCGGTAGGTGGAAAGCTTCCTGCAGATGACTTTTATTTTGAAAACAAATGAAACCTGAAATAAGAAAAAGACTGTATGCCTTCGCGGCAGTCATATTCTGGCTTGCCGTGTGGCATATTGCAGCAGTCCGTGTAAATCTCACGATTTTGCTTCCAAGCCCGTCAGAGACCATTAAAGCATTTTTCTCATTGGCTTCCGAGGCTGCCTTTTGGGAAGTATGCTTAGTATCGCTGAAGAGCGTGTTTTCGGGCGCCGTTTTGGGTGTGGCATTGGGCGTTCTGATAGCCGTTTTGTCTTACATAAGCGAGCCCTTGAAATTCTTGTTTTCTCCCATAATGTCTCTTGTTAAGGCAACTCCTATTGCATCTATAATAATTTTGTTTTTAGTGTGGATAGGGAAAAATCAAATTCCGTTTTTTATTTCCTTGATGATGGTGGTTCCCATTGTTGCTTCAAACGTTCTTGAAGGCTTGGAGAACATCAACAAGGAGCTTTGGGAGGTTACGAGAGTATATAAGTTCGGCTTTTTGAAAAGCTGGAAAATACTTTACAGACACAGCCTTTTGCCATATTTCATTTCTGCTTTGAGGAGTGGTGTGGCGCTTGCCTGGAAGGCAGGTATTGCAGCAGAGGTTTTATGCACCCCCGATAACTCTATCGGAGAAAGACTTTATGAGTCAAAGCTTTACTTTGAAACCCCCGTGCTTTTTGCCTGGACGCTGGTTGTTATCGTTTTAAGCTTCATATTGGAAAAGGCAATGGTGTGGTTATCCTGCAAGCTTCTTGGAGGTGACAGACGTGAGCATTGAACTTCGTAACCTGACGAAAAGCTTCGGCAAGAATACGGTTATAAAGAATTTTTCTCTAACCGTTGAAAAGGGAGAGCGCTTGGCTATCGTTTCATATTCCGGAAGTGGAAAAACAACGCTTTTCAGGATAATGGCAGGTCTTGATAAACGCTTCGAAGGAGAAAAAAACGTTGAAGGAACAGTTGCCCTTATGTTTCAGGAGGACAGACTGTTCGAGCATTCTACTGTTCTTGAAAACGTTACTGCCGTTTCAAACGAGAGCGAGGAAAAGGCGTCTGAGCTTTTAAGAAGGCTTGGTCTTTCAGAACATCTTAACTCTTATCCCGAAGCGCTTTCGGGTGGACAGAGAAGACGCGTTGCCCTTGCAAGAGCGCTATTTTACGACGGTGACGTGGTTTTACTTGACGAATGCTTTACGGGTCTTGACCCCGAAACGAAAGAAATTACAGCAAGTGTAATCAACGAATATACTGTTGGTAAAACCCTTCTTTTGATAACTCACGACAGGGAAGAGGCAAAGCTTCTTAACTGTAAGCTTCTCGTTTACGATAAGGGATTTAAATTCTAAAAAAACAAAGGACATTTGCAAACGCAAGTGTCCTTTGCTTTATTTGTGCATTAGTTTTTCTGCTGGTTTTAGTGCTGTTCTCCAGTGATAAATCTTTCACGTGCTCTGAAAAGAAGAGAAACGCACCAAAGAGCAGAGATACCGACGAGCATAAAAATTATACGAGTAATGATTTGATTAGAGCCGCCGAAGATAAACGACACAAGGTCGAAGTTGAAAAGTCCAACCGAGCCCCAATTTATACCGCCGATAATTAAAATAATAAGCGCTAGTCTATCTAACATATTTGTGCTTCCTTTTTTGGAAATATTGCGGCTGTCTATCCGCAATAGATATTATGCCCGATAAACGGCTTTATATTCGTTAGTCTTTCAGCTCGTGAGTACGGAGCATATTTATCCATACCTCATATCCTTGCTGGTTAATGTGTATTCCGTCGTCCGACGAGCAGAATTCAAGCTTCATATAACCTTCGCTATCCTTCATTTGTGAGGTTGTGTCCAAAAACTTTAAGTCTCTTGAATATGCGAGTACGAGTAAAAGGAGATTAGAACGGTTTACTAAATCGTTTGTCAGCTTTTTCAAGGTGCAGGTTGAGGCAAGAGGTGTAATACTCTGTATGATTATATCACAGTCGGGGCAAGTCTCCTCAATGGCATCGAGAAGCTTAATATAGTATTTCAAAAAGGTTTCCTCTGACATTATGCTTATTGCATTTGAGCCAAAAGTAAGCACTGCCCGTTTAGCACCTGTTTTTGAAAGGGCAACAGGGAAGTTGACAAAGGTTCCGTCATCAAGCTCAATAAGCTTTTTTTCAACGGCGTCAAGAGGATTTATTGAGCCCTTTGCTATAACCATTTCTGCAGGGTGATTTTTAAAGAAGGAAAGTCCCATAGTAACCGAATCACCGAGGTAAGCCGTAGTGCTTTGATATTCGTCACCGGCATCCTCGCTTTCGGGAAGCTGAACAGACTCTAATATGCCCTCAAGGGAAAAATCGGCCATTGAGCCGTTTACCTTCAGCGAATTTGTAAACTCAATTATTTCTTCGATAGTTTCAGGCTTTTTTATTGACTCGGGTGTCTCCCGTTCGGGCATCTCCTCGGGTGTTTGTTCCGAAACAATTTCATTCGGAGTTGTTATCGGATTTTCATCCCCGTTGCTCGTTATGGGCTTGGAATCATTATTGCAGGATGTAAAAATCAGCGTAGTTATGGCAAAAATAATTAAAAATAATCTTTTCATAGTAATCAACCTTATTATTATATTTCGTGTATATTTTATCACAGTGTTAATAAATTGTCAATTTATTTCAATCGGTTTACTTATTATAAAAAATGTGGTATAATTATAAAAAATTCTACGGAGATGCGTTATGAATAAAAGGCTTAAAAGAGACTTGATTTTAATTGCGTTTGGTGTATGCCTGTTTGCAGCGCTGAACAACCTTGGACTTGTTTTCGGCTTTTTGAGAAAGCTTTTTGCTATTTGCTTGCCTCTTATTCTGGGTGGCTTGCTCGCGTTTGTTTTAAACGTGCCTATGCGCGCCTATGAGAAGCTTCTTTCAAAATTGGAAACAAAATTCAAGAAAAATATGTCAGGAAAAGTAAAAAATCTTTTAAGCTTAACCCTTGCAATTCTGTCGATATTACTCGTTTTGGTTATAGTGTTTACTATTGCAATTCCCAAGATAAGCGAATCGGTTAAGAGCGTAATAATAACCGTTGACAGCAAAATACCCGATTTTCTTATATTCCTTGAGGAAAACGGAATTGATACTACAACGATTACCGAAAAGCTTGCCAATTTCGACCTGGAGCAGATTATAAAGCAGGTGACCCAGGGCGCCTTTGCAATAGTTGAAACTGCCTTTGACGCTACCGTTATAGCAGTAAAATATTTCTCTGCTACCGTATTTGCAATTATTATTTCTATTTATTTGCTTCTTGATAAAAACAATCTGTCAAGACAAACAAGAAAAATGTACTATACGTTCCTGCCCGACAAAAAGGCTGACGGCATTTATAAAACTGCGTATCTTATCCGTGATTCCTATGCTAAGTTTCTTTCGGGACAGTGTCTTGAAGCCGTTATATTAGCGCTATTGTTATTTATATTATTATCGATATTCGCTATTCCTTATGCAAGCCTGATTGCCTTGTTGGCTGCAGTTTTGTCTTTTATTCCATATATAGGCTCATTCATCGCCTGCGCAATAGGTGTGGTCCTTGCATTTATCGTTTCACCTCATAAGGCTCTGGTTTGCTTGATCGTATACCTTGCCGCGCAGTTTATAGAGCAACATTTTATTTATCCTCACGTGGTAGGCAATTCCGTAGGCTTGTCGCCGTTTTATACCATAGTTGCAGTATTGCTCGGTGGAAACCTTTTCGGAATTTTCGGTATGATATTCTTTATTCCTCTTTTCTCCGTTATTTACACCCTTGTGCGTGACTTTTCAACGGAAAAGGAGAAGGAAAAGAAATCAGCTTCCGAAAAACCACAAAACAGTTAAACAAAACGCACTCATTGAGTGCGTTTTTACTTTATCTGCTTTCATAGTAATAATGATTACCGACGCTATGAATTTTAACGTCAAAAACCCGGTCAATTACGCCCGAGTTAAAAACGCTTTTCGTACTGTCGGCTATTATTACCTTGCCGTCGTTCATAACGATTATATTATCAGCATATTGAAGCGCAAGAGTAATATCGTGCAAAACGGCAATAATTCCTTTACCGTTACTTGAAAGCTCATTCAGAAGAGCCATAAGCTTAATGCTATTCCCAACGTCAAGGTGCGTAGTCGGCTCGTCCATTAAAACATAGTCGGTATCCTGGGCAAGCGCCATTGCTATAAATACGTTTTGTCTCATACCACCCGAAAGAGTGCTCACAGGCTTGTCATACAGGTCTTCTATATTTAACTGCTTCATAGAGGATAAAGCAATTTCTTCGTCTTTTTCACTATACCTTTGAGCAAAGCTTAAATGAGGAAATCTACCCTGCAAAACAAGGTCACCTGCAGTCATATCGGGAATAGGCTTTATCTGAGGAAGATACGACAGCTTTTTTGCTACTTCCTTTGAGTTAAGTGAGGTTGATGCTATTCCGTCAATTGATACTCTTCCTTGCTTTATTGGAAGTATCCCCAGAATTGCTTTTAACAGTGTACTTTTTCCACATCCGTTGGGTCCTATTATTGCTGTTAGCTTACCCTCGTTAAAGCAAGCGTTCATTCCGTCTATGACGTTGTGCTTGCCGTAGGAAACGGACAAATTTTCTATTTCAATCATTGACACGCACTCCTTTCTTTTTGATAATTACAAATATAAAGAAGGGTGCGCCGAGGAACGCCATAATTATGCCCACCTGTATTTCGTAGGGCGAAAAAACTGTTTTTGCAACAGTATCGCATAAGGTAACGAAGCCTGCGCCAAACAAAGCACAAAGAGGAAGTAAATGCTTTGATCGGGTTATCCCCATAAGCCTTACTGCGTGAGGAACTATCAATCCAACGAAGGAAATCAGCCCTGCAAGGCTTACGGCAGCGCCTGCAAGAAGCGCCGAGATAATCAAAAAGACAGTTCTCATAAGCCTTACGTTCAATCCCAGACCTCGAGCGCTTTCTTCTCCAAGGGTTATTACGTCAAGCTCCTTTGAAAAAATAATTGCCACGGTTAGCGTAATGAGTATTATTACGGTTGACGGAAGGAGCTTATGGTAAGTAACTGCTGAAAAGTCACCGATTCTGAAATCTGCGCTCATCATTGCTATATTGGGGAAAAGCGTAATTATTGCATCGGAAAATGCATTTAAAATACTGTTGATTGCAACGCCGATAAGTATGACGCTTCCGTTTGAGGACGCAAACCTTCGTGCAATAAGGCTTACGGCAAATGCAGTCAGAAAAGCGCCGATAAACGAAAAAAACGACATTCTCCATCCACCGTAGAGGCCAAAAGCCGTACATAGCGTTATAGCAAGTCCTGCTCCTGAATTTACACCTACGATTCCGGGAGAAGCCAGCTTGTTTGCCAATACGTTTTGCATTATAGCTCCTGCTACACTGAGCGCTGAGCCTACCAATAAGCAGGCAATCGTGCGTGGAAGACGGGCAAATATAAAAATACGCTCGTTTGCACCGACAGGTCCGTTCTTGACGGCGTTTATAATATCATAAAGTGATATACTTGCGCTTCCTGACAAAAGTCCAAGAGCCGCCGATACTAAAAACAGTAATACGGCGGCAAGGAAAAGTAAACTTATTTTTTTATTACTCTGTAAGGATTTTGCAGAGCGTTTCATAGGCTTCGTTCCATCTGGCGTTGGGCTTCAGGTTAAACAGTCTGTTGTCCATATAATATATACGACCTTCCTTAACTGCTTGTAAGTCATACCACACCGGATTTTCCTCCATCATTCTGGATACGTTATCTCTTGCAGTTTGCTTGTTTTCTCCCACCTCGACTATAAAAATCCGATATGGGTCACTTTTTATAATGCTTTCAATACTTAAATTCTCCAAAAGGGAGCTATCACTGTCGGCGATATTTATACACCCAAGGTCCTTGAGCATCTCACCGAGAATGGTTCCTTCACTGTTTTTGGCTCGGATATATCCCGAAGAAGCCCTTAAAAACAGTACTGTTTTTTCACTGTCGGGAATTTCTGCAGAAGAAACATTGCTTTTCAATTCATCAATTTGCTTTTTAATTTCCGTGCCGTTCTTTTCATATAAATCTTTTCTGCCGGTTATATCTGTGCAAACGTCAAGCATATATAAATAGTCATCAAAATTATCTACGTTGAAATATGCAACGGTTATCCCTGCGCCTTCAAGCACGTCCTTCATTTCAACGTTTGCTGAGGTAGAAGCACTTGCGATTACCAGCTCGGGATTGCTTGAAAGTAGTTTTTCAAGGCTGGGGTCCTTGGTTTTTCCAATGTTAATTGCCGAATCCAATTCCAACCCAAAATCGTCCCATGCATCGTCTGCCGTAGCGCAAACAGTGCCTCCACTGTTTACCCATACGTCTGCAAAGCTTCCTATAAGGGCTGCAACTCGCCGAGGATTCTTTTTAACGCTGACCTCTCTGCCGAGCGCATCTGTAAACACAACGTAATCTTCACCATTTATTTCCTCTGTGTTATCAGCGCAGGAAATAAAGCAAAGACAAATAAGAAGGCAACAAAACAGAATATTAAACCAGCTTCTTTTCAACATATTCAAATCCAAGTCTTTCTATTGTGTCGGCAAAGCGCTCACCCTTGATTCCTTCGTCTCGGAAAAGGATAATGGCTTTTTCCACAACCTTTAATACTTCCTCTTCGTTGGTAAAAATTTTGGAAAGTGGCTTTCCGATTGCCGTCTTTTTACCCCAACGTCCACCGATGCAAACCTTATATCCCTGCACGCTTGACTCGAAAGCGCCGAAGGGGCATTTTTTGTAGCATCTTCCACACTTATTGCATACCTCTGAATCCACAGAGATTACACCGTCGGAAAGAGCAGCAGCCTTCATAGGACAAGCAAGCTCTACAGCGCATTTTTTGCATCCTCGGCATTTTTCTGTATCGGGAGTAAATATACGCTGACCGATTATTCCGATATCGTTAAGGTCGGGCTTTACACAGTTATTAGGACATCCCCCAACTGCAATTTTAAACTTGTGGGGAAGGGTAACGTCGTGATATCCTTGGTAAAACCGTTCGTGAATTTTTCTGCTTAAAGAATAGGTATCAATAAGCCCGAATTGGCAGGTAGTACCCTTGCAGGATACCACGGGACGCACCTTCGGACCCGTTCCACCAGTTTCAAGACCGTTATCCTTCAGGAACAGAATCAACGAGGGAATATTATCGTAGGGAACGCCTTGTATCTCAATGGTCATTCTGCTGGTCATAGCAACCTCAGACGACCCAAAAAGGTCGGCAGCCTGCGCTATTGCCCTCTGCTCGTCGGTGGTGATTTTTCCATTTCCGGTTATAACTCTCACGTTGAATACGTCATCAAATCTCTTGTCTCTCAGACAACCAAGTCCCTTGACCTTTGTTATCTGCTCGGGCGTTAATTTTCCGTTTTTTTGTTCAAGTCCTACTAACTCAAAATCCTTTTGCTTATCCATAAAGTTGTACCTCACAAGTATAAATTTACTGTATATTATGGTAACATAATCCCGATTTTTTGTCAATATTCCAAGTGAGTTAAAGGCGAAAAAATATTTAACCAAAAAGTTAAATGACTATTGACAAAACCGAAAAAGTATGATATCATTTAACCAAAGAGTTAAATGATTGGAGGAGATACGTTGGGACTGCAAAGCACGATAAAAGCACTGTCCGATCCTATTCGGAGAGAAATATTAGAAATGTTAAAGGTGACCAGGCTTTCTGCAGGGGAAATATCTAACAGATTTTCCGTGAGTGGAGCAGCTATTTCAAAGCATCTTTCAATTCTTAAGGATGCTGATTTGATAAGGGATACCCGTGAAGGAAAGTACATCTATTATGAGTTGAACGCCTCGGTTCTTGAAGAGGTAATGCTATGGCTAAGTGGATTGAAGGGAGAAAAAAATGATTAAGAAGAACTTGAAGATTTTAATTATAACGTCGGTAGTAATTTTGTTACCCATTTTGGCAGGTATCGTTTTATGGGATAAGCTACCCCAGAGAATTCCTACTCATTGGAACGCGGCAGGGGAGATAGACGGCTGGAGCGGGAAGCCCTTTGCAGTTATCGGCATCCCCTTTATGATGCTGGCGTTTCAATGGATGTGTGTTCTTGCTACCTCTACCGATCCTAAAAAGCATAACCATTCTGAAAAAATTTTGCATTTCATCTTTTGGCTTTTTCCTGTCATAACCGTTTTGCTTTCTACCCTTACTTATTGTGCAGCGCTTGGTAATGAAGTGCGCATTAATGTGATAGTCCCTGTGCTGATAGGCTTGTTGTTTGTTATAATCGGCAATTATTTGCCTAAGTGCAGACAAAATTATACAATTGGTATAAAGATTCCGTGGACGCTTAACAGTGAAGAAAATTGGAACAGAACACACCGATTAGCAGGTTGGCTTTGGGTGATTTGTGGCTTTATAATTATGCTTTCCGGCTTATTTAATTGCTTTGCGATATTTTTGGCAGTAGTGTTGATAATGATTTTAGTTCCGTTTGTTTATTCTTATATACTACATCGTAAAGGGATATAAGAAACCACCCCAAAACAAAAACACCACCCAATAGGGTGGTGTTCTTGTTTGGCTGGGATGGCTGGGATCGAATACCCCAAGAGTATTTGTTCGGGACGAGCCCTCACTGCACCGTGCGCTTCGCACCACCGGTTCTCCCGTAACCACCCCAAAACAAAAAACACT
The DNA here is from genome assembly GCA_017520825.1 of Clostridia bacterium. Taxonomy (GTDB): domain Bacteria; phylum Bacillota; class Clostridia; order Oscillospirales; family SIG627; genus RGIG6353. Next base: position 22,692 of record JAFXEX010000024.1, read on the forward strand.
ACCCAATAGGGTAGTGTTTTTGTTTGGCTGGGATGGCTGGGATCGAACCAGCGAGATGCGAGAGTCAAAGTCTCGTGCCTTACCACTTGGCTACATCCCAAAATGCTTTAACATTTTATCACAATATTTGTATTTTGTCAATAATAATACAAAAGATAATTTGCGCACGGTAAAATTATATTTTTGTTGACAACATACTTGATTTTGGATATACTTATTTTAAGAATAGGAGGTGCAATTATGGTAGAAACAATAACGTCACTTATAAAAAGCAAACAGTATATTGAAGTGAGAAAGATGCTTTCGGAAATTAATCCTGCCGACATTGCAACAATATTTTCTGAATTTTCAGAAGATATGCTTCCTATCCTTTTCAGAATCTTGCCCAAGGACATTGCCACAGACGTTTTTGTTGAAATGAGTGGTTCAGAGCAACAAACACTTATAAAATCCTTCAGTGACTTTGAGTTGAAAATAATGTTCGAGGACTTGTTTTTGGACGATGCAGTTGATATTATTGAGGAAATGCCTGCAAACGTAGTAAAGCGAATTCTTTCCAGCTCATCTCCCGAGGTGCGCAGTCAGATAAACAGTATCCTCAATTACCCCAAGGACAGCGCCGGAAGTATAATGACTATTGAGTACGTGTCACTCAAAAAGCATATGACGGTGGAACAAGCCTTTAACCATATCAAAAAAACAGGTGTGGATAAGGAAACCATATACACCTGCTACGTTACAGACCCTTCGCGAATTCTTATCGGAATAGTTACTGCAAAGGCGTTACTCCTTGCCGACAGAGATGCAACCGTTGAAGAAGTAATGGAAACCAACGTGATTTATGCAAATACTCTTGACGATAAGGAAGAGGTTGCAAAGACGATTGATAAATACGGCTTTCTGGCGTTACCCGTTGTTGATAAAGAAAAACGCCTAGTGGGAATTGTCACAGTAGACGACGCTATAGAGGTTATTCAGGAAGAGGCTGAAGAGGACATTTCTAAAATGGCAGCTATCACTCCCAACGAAAAGCCTTATCTTGAATCCAGCGTCTTTTCAATTTGGAAGGCAAGAATTCCGTGGCTTCTTTTACTTATGATTTCGGCAACCGTCACGGGAGCGATTATTGCAAGCTTTGAAAGTGCGCTTGCTGCTTGCGCCGTTCTTACAACCTTTATCCCTATGCTTATGGGTACGGGAGGTAATTCGGGCAGTCAGGCATCGGTAACCGTAATAAGAGAATTATCACTGGGTGAGGTAAAGCTCTCAGACATTTTCAGGGTTCAATGGAAGGAATTGAGAGTGTCTATGCTATGTGGCATTACCCTTGGAGTTGTTGAGTTTGCCAAGCTTATGGTTTTCGACTCCCTTCTTTTTGGAAACCAAGCAATTACACTCAACGTTGCTATAGCAGTGTCGCTGACAATATGCCTTACGGTAATCCTTGCAAAGCTGGTTGGATGCTCGCTTCCCATTATTGCTCAAAGATTAGGCTTTGACCCTGCAGTAATGGCAAGTCCCTTTATTACCACAGTAGTTGATGCACTTTCGCTTATTGTCTTTTTTACCATTGCATCTTCAATATTGAATTTATGAAAAACAGTCTGTAAAAACTGTCAGTTTTTACAGACTGCTTTTTTAATTACTTATTGTGCATACGCAATGGGCTGATATACCGAGCTTTTCTCCGGTAAAGCCGAGATGCTCTTCTGTCGTAGCCTTTACGTTTACAAGAGAACCGTCAATTTTCAGCGTGCTTGCTATATTCTTGACCATCTCACAAATATACGGTGCAAGCTTTGGGGCTTGCGCAATAACCGTTGCGTCAATATTTGTCACGTAAAAGCCCTTTTCCTCTAATTTTTTGCCCACAGATTCAAGCAAAACAAGACTTGATATATCCTTGAATTCACTTGAAGTATCGGGGAAGTGACGTCCTATATCTCCCATTCCTGCAGCGCCCAGCAAGGCGTCCATTATTGCATGAAGCAGTACGTCTGCGTCCGAATGTCCCAGCAAGCCCGTTGAGTGAGGTATTTCGACACCGCCAAGAATAAGCTTTCTGTTTTCAACCAGCCTGTGAACGTCATATCCGTGTCCGACTCTTATAACGGGGGCTACAAGCTTGGATTTCACCTCTTGTAAGTCCTTCTGTGTGGTAATTTTTGTGTTGTCGTTTTCCATAATATATAAATGCACCTTTTGACCTATGGCTTCAACGATTGAGCAATCATCCGTATATTTGCTCATATCGTCAATTGAAGCCACGGCTTTTTTGTATATTTCTGTTTTGAAGGTCTGTGGCGTTGAAGCAAGAAACAATGCGTTTCTGTCAAGAGTATTGGTTATAATATTATTCTCGGCTTGCTTAACCGTGTCAACAACTTTTGAAACGGGGCATACTGCACCGTGTATAATCGCTTCCTCGATTATAGCATCAATATCTCTTGTGGATATTAAAGGTCTTGCCGCATCGTGAATTGCTACCACTTCGCTCTTTTCGTTAAGCGCATCAAGGGCATTTGACACAGATTCCTGACGCACCTTGCCACCCGGCACAACGGCTACAAGCTTGGGGTAGCGCTCTTTATATCGGTTAATTACGTCTATTTCATCACTTTTGGCAGTTATTATTATTTCATCTACCTGCGCCGACTTGGAAAAAGCAGACAAGGAATACTCAATTACTGATTTTCCCGAAATATCAATAAGCTGCTTTGAGACGTTCGAACACATTCTTGAGCTGCTACCTGCTGCAGCAATAATTACGCTGACGAAGGGCTTACACATTCTTTTTAGCCCTTGCCTTTGCTCTGAGCTCGGTGTTCAGAATTTTCTTTCTTAATCTGAGAGAGGTGGGAGTAACCTCAAGAAGCTCGTCGTCTGCAATAAACTCAATGCATTTTTCAAGGCTCATAATGCGAGGGGGCACGAGTCTCAATGCTTCGTCTGCACCGGTTGAACGAATTGCAGTAAGGTGCTTTTTCTTGCATACGTTTACTACAAGATCGTCGGTCTCACTGCATTCACCCACGACCATACCCTCGTATACGTTGGTGTTAGTTCCAATAAACATTGCACCTCTGTCTTGGGCATTGAAAAGACCGTATGAAGTAGCTGCGCCGTTTTCCCACGCTACAAGAGAGCCTCTTGTGCGCCTTGACATTTTTGCTTTCATAGGGCAATATCCTGCAAATGAGGAGTTAACTATAGCAGTACCCTTGGTTAGCGTCATAAGCGCGTTTCTGCAACCTATAAGGCCACGGGAGGTAATAGAAAACTCAAGTCGTGTAAAGCCTGTGGTTGAAGGTGACATTTGAGTAAGCTCGCCCTTACGCTGAGAAACGTCGTCAATAACTGTTCCACAAAACTCGTCGGGCACTTCGATATAAAGAGTTTCATAGGGCTCGCAAAGAACACCGTCGATTTCTTCGGTTATTACGGAGGGAGTAGAAACCTCAAATTCGTATCCCTGACGTCTCATATTTTCAATCAGTACAGAAAGGTGAAGCTCTCCTCGTCCCGAAACCTTAAAGGTGTCGGCTGAATCGGTGTCCTCAACCTTTAAGCTGATATTTGACTCAAGCTCTCTGTAAAGTCTTTCACGCAGGTGGCGTGTTGTAACGAAGGTACCTTCCGTACCTGCGAAGGGGCTTGTATTTACAGAAATGTTAATGGAAAGAACGGGCTTGTCTATTTCAACAAAGGGGAGACCCTCGGGATGCTCGCTGTCGCATATCGTGTCGCCGATGTTGATGTCGGGTATACCCGAGATACATACAATTTCACCTGTTCCTGCTTCGGCAACGGCGTTTCTTTTAAGTCCGTCAAAGGTGTACAGATTGGCAATTTTCATTTTCTGAATAGCTCCGTCACGTCTGACAACCGAAACGAACTTCTTTTCAAAAATATCTCCTCTTGCAATTCTGCCAACAGCTATACGTCCGGTGTATTCGTTAAAGTCGATGTTTGATACAACCATCTGAAAGGGCGCTTCTGCATCTCCCTTGGGGCAGGGGATATTGTTAACTATAATATCAAACAAAACCTTCAGATTTTCGCCCTTTACGTTGGGCTCAAGGGATGCCCAGCCGTCACGTCCCGATGCATAAACTACGGGCATATCAAGCTGCTCTTCGGTTGCATCAAGGTCAATAAGAAGGTCGTATACTTCGTTTAAAACTTCCTTACATCTTGCATTCGGACGGTCTGCCTTGTTGATAACGATTATGGGAGAAAGTCCGAGGTCGAGAGATTTTTTAAGCACGGTTCTCGTTTGTGGCATACAACCCTCGAAGGCGTCAACCAGCAAAACAACGCCGTCAACCATAGAAAGACTTCTTTCTACTTCTCCTCCGAAGTCTGCGTGGCCGGGAGTATCAACTATGTTGATTTTATAGCCGTTATAAAAGAGAGAGGTGTTTTTTGCCAGAATGGTTATTCCTCTTTCCTTTTCAATGTCGTTTGAGTCCATTACTCTTTCGGCTACCTGTTCGTTTTCACGGAAGGTGCCGGTCTGCTTCAGCATTGCGTCTACAAGCGTAGTTTTTCCGTGGTCAACGTGCGCAATTATCGCAATATTTCTTAAACTTTCCTGATTCATACAATTGCCTTTCTTGGAAAAATATATAGAATTATATCATAAATTTATAAAAAACACAATAAGTTTTACTGTGCAATCGACCAGACGTAAACGGATTTTGCGCCACACTGTCTGAGCATTTTCGCACATTCATTCACAGTTGAGCCCGTGGTGACAACGTCGTCAACAAGTAACACTCTTTTTCCGGTCAGGTTTTCCTTGCAACGGAATTTGCCCTCAACGTTTTTAGAGCGTGCCGAGGATTTAAGAGATTTTTGCTCAAGTGAAAATCCTTTTCTTTTTAAGAGCTTACTGCAGGGAATATCCGTTTGCTCCGAAATTGCCATTGCTAATTCTTCTGCTTGATCAAAGCCGTAAAGCCTCACTAAACCTGGGCGTCTGGGAGTAAAGGTAACAACGTCAAGCTGACCGAGTAAATTATGCTTTTTCAGGCTTTCTTTCCCACGCTTACCAATGAATTTAAGGAATTCCTTATTTGCAACGTACTTCGTGTGACTTATAACGTTCTTTACGTACCAATTTTTGTATCGGTAGTAAAAATATGACCGTTCAATATACTGACTCTTATTTTCACCGGCAACGTCCATTACTCTTTTTGCCAATTCCTCGTAACACTCATTACAGAAAACCGAATTGTCGCTGATGTCAAGTATTTTCTTGCAACAGGCACAAGAGGGTGGGCAAATAAGCCTTTTAACGTATTCTAAAAACTTCATACTTTTGCTTTCAAAAATTTTGTAAGTCCCGTAAAGCGCTTTGAGTCGGTGTTGTTATCAACCATTCGCATTACCACTTCCTTTGAGCCAACGATAATGACCATTTTCTGCGCACGCGTTATTGCCGTGTACAAAAGGTTTCGCGTCATAAGCAGTGGCATTGCAGAAAATACGGGGATAATAACCACGGGGTATTCGCTTCCCTGACTTTTGTGTATCGTTACTGCGTAAGCGTGTTCTATTTCTTCAAGGTTGTGCAGGTCGTAAACAACGGTTTTGCCATCGAAATTAATTGTAATTTTTTCATCAATTGGGTCAATTTTTTCAACAACGCCAATGTCACCGTTAAAAACTCCTACACCTTCCTCGCTGTCACCAAAAAATCCGATTTTGGACCAGGTGACGTCGTAGTTGTTCTTGGTCTGCATTACTCTGTCACCTTCACGCAGAATAAAGTCTCGCACCTTCAATTGACTCTTTTCCGACGACGGAGGATTTTTAATGGACTGTAGCAGTCTGTTCAGATTGATAGAACCGCACTCACTTTTCTTGGTAGGGCAGAGCACCTGAATATTGTCGGTTATGTCCTCTCCGTACTTCAACGGGAGCCTTTTTGCATAAAGCTCTGAAATAGTTGAGGCTACCTTTGTAGCACTGTCTCTCTGCATAAAAAAGAAATCCTGCGTTTTATTTGAAAAGTCGGGGTATTTGCCGTTATTTATAGAGTGAGCATTTAAAACTATAGAGCTTCCGTCTTCCTGCCTGAATATCTCGTTAAGCGTTCCCACCTTAAATACGTTTGAAGAGATTACGTCCTTTAAGATATTGCCACTTCCAACACTTGGCAGCTGACTTGAGTCGCCTATCAGGAGCAGTCTGGTGGAAGGACGGATAGCACGAAGCAGTGAGAAGAACAGATTTGCATCTATCATTGATGCCTCGTCAATGATTACTGCATCTGCTTCAAGTGGGTTTGACTCGTCACGGGTAAAGCTTAGCTCCTCATCATTTTCGGTATACTCAAATTCCAGAAGTCTGTGAATGGTCTTTGCTTCACAAGAGGTGGACTCCGACATTCTTTTTGCTGCTCTTCCCGTGGGGGCTGCGAGCACGTATTTAAGGCCCATATTCATATAAATCTTGATTATTGCTCTGATTATAGTTGTTTTTCCCGTTCCCGGACCACCTGTTAGAACGAATACTGAATTGTTTAAAGCCGAAGCGATAGCGTTTTTTTGTAAGGGTGCATACTTTATGTTTTCTATTTCTTCAACATCTGATATTATTTTTTCAATATCCGTAAAGCCGTTTTGAGCCTCGAAGCGTGACAACAGTGTAAGCTTGTCTGCAATACTTCTTTCAATATGGTAGTTCAAAGGAAGATATATAGCTGCTTTGTCTATATTGGAGGCAAAATCCATTTTCTCAAAATCGTAGGCAAGCAGAAGCTTTCTTGCTATCATACTTTCTATACATTCCCTGATTCTTTCGGGAGAAACCCCTAAAAGCTTAGAAGAATAAGCGCAAAGCTTTTCCTGAGGAAGATATAAATTTCCCGATGCAGCAGAATCCTGCTTAAGAGCGTATAAAATACCGGCTTCGATTCTTTCTGCAGAATCCTTGGGGCTACCGAAGGAGGAGGCGACCTTATCTGCTTTTTCAAAGCCTATGCCGTTGATTTCATTGCAGAGGACGTAGGGATTGCTTTTTACTATGTCAATAGACGCACTGCCCCAACGCTTGTAAATTTTAGAGGTCAGCGAAGGTCCAAAATAATCGGAAAAGAACATCATAACGTTTCTTATTCCGAATTGAGAATTGAATGCAACTGAAATTTCACGGGCTCTGCTTTTTGATATTCCCTTTATTTCACTTAAAAGCTCGGGTGATGATTCAAGTATCTGAAAAGCGTCGTCTCCAAATCTGTCCATAATGCGTTCGGCAGTTTTGGGACCAATTCCTTTTATTGCCCCCGATGCCAGATATTTGAGCATGGCGTCGGAATCGCTTGGAACGGTTTTTTCAAATGACAACACTTTAAACTGCTTTCCGTAGGTTTGATGATTGCTCCATTGCCCCGAGATTTTAATTTTCTCACCAACGTATAATCCGGGAATTATTCCCGTAGCCGTTTCCAGAGAGTCTTCCGTTTCAAATTCAAATACTGTATATCCGTTGGCTTCGTTTTGGTAAATGACGTCGGAAACCTCAACGGACAGAGTTTCAAAGTTATTTTCGTTGCTCATTAAATTTTCCACCAATCATAACTAAACGAGAAAATGTAATAGCACATTTTCTCGCTTGTTTTGAATTATATCTTTGAGGCGAGTGTGCCTGCAATGTCGGTGTTTTCCCACTTTACACCCAGGTCCTCTCGTCCCATATGTCCATATGCGGCAAGCTGCTTGTAAATAGGAGATCTGAGGTCGAATCTATTTATGATAGAAGAGGGCTTCAGATCAACCGCGTCGGTAAGCAAACGGCTTATTTCGTCATCGCTTATAACACCTGTATTGAAGGTATCAACCATAACTGAAACAGGGTCTGCCACACCGATAGCGTATGCAATTTGAATTTCACACTTTTTAGCAAGCTTTGAAGCCACAACGTTCTTTGCCAGATATCTGGCGGCATAAGCTGCAGAACGGTCAACCTTTGTGGGGTCCTTTCCGGAGAAAGCACCACCACCGTGTCTTGAATATCCACCGTATGTATCAACAATAATTTTTCTACCTGTAAGTCCTGTGTCTCCGCAAGGGCCACCTATAACGAATCTTCCGGTAGGATTAATAAAAATCTTTGTGTTATCATCAATTAATGAAGAGGGGATGGTAGGCTTAATAACCTTTTCAATAATGTCGGCACGAAGCTTATCTGTATCAACGTAAGGGGAGTGCTGGGTAGAAAGCACAACCGTATCAACTCTTACGGGCTTGCCGTCGTCGTATTCCACCGTAACCTGCGTTTTTCCGTCGGGTCTGAGGTAATCATCTCTCCGTTCTTTCTTACCTTGGTGAGCTTCTTTGCAAGCTTGTGAGCAAGAGAAATAGGTAAGGGCATAAGCTCGGGGGTCTCATCGCAAGCAAAGCCAAACATCATTCCCTGGTCACCGGCGCCGTCAAGGTCAACTCCCATTGCAATATCGGGGGACTGCTCGTGTATAGAGTTTATTACTGCGCAGGTATCGCAGTCAAAGCCGTATTTTGCTCTGTCATAACCAATTTCACGAATCGTCTCTCTTACGATTGTCTGTACGTCAATCGAAGCAGTTGTGGTTATTTCGCCCATTACTGTAACGAGACCTGTGGTGGCAGTTGTTTCACAAGCAACGCGCGCCATTTTGTCCTGAGATAAAATGTTGTCAAGCACAGCGTCTGAAATTTGGTCACAGATTTTATCGGGATGTCCTTCCGTTACGGATTCTGAAGTAAATAAGTATTTTGCCATTTTAAACTCCTGTATTTTAAAAAAGTGCTTTTATTATATCAAATAGGCCGTAGGATATAAATCCCATAATAAGACCACTGGTAACTACGCCCAAAAAGATAATAGGAAAAGCTTTTTTGAGCTTCATTTCTAATATCGTAGCAATAACTGCGCCCGTCCACGCGCCTGTGCCGGGACAAGGGATAGCAACGAAAATATATAAGCCCCAGGTAGCGTATTTTTGAATTTTGTCTGCGTGCTTTACGGCTTTGTCGTGAACCTTAGTTAGTAAAGGTCCGATGAATCTAACGTTTCTGAAAAGCTTTAAAAAATAGCCAAAGAACAAAATTATAAATGGAACGGGAATCATATTTCCGATAAGTGCTACGGGGTATGCTTCCAAAAAAGTAATCTGAGGCGTTGTATTGATTGCAGCTGCAAAGGGAATAGAGCCTCTCAACTCAACCACGGGAAGCATTGAGATCAGAAAAGTAATCAAAAATGCTTTTAAGCGTGACATTTCGTCCTCCAAGTTTTATTTCTAATATTATATATCATTTTACAATTTTTTTCAATATGTTATTTAATATTTGCAGAATTATTTAATATTTTCTTAAAAACTATTGACATTTCAAAAAAATTGAGTATAATAGATAACGTTGCTGGGAATACCCTGCAATATGCGAGAGTGGCGAAATTGGCAGACGCGCACGTTTGAGGGGCGTGTGGTTATCCGTACGGGTTCAAGTCCCGTCTCTCGCACCAAAACAAACAGACACCCAATCGGGTGTTTTTTTGTTTTTGTAGATAATGGGTGGGACTTGAACCCTAAGAGGGGACAAAGCGTGAAGAAAACAGTCCAGTGGACTGTTTTTAGCTTTGTGTCTGAGGGCTATGCCCGAAGAGCGAGCAGGCAGAAGCCTGCGTCAAGTCCCGTCTCTCGCACCAAAACAAACAGACACCCAAAGGGTGTCTGTTTTGCTTTGTAGATAATAGGGGGGACTTGAACCCTAAAAAGCACCACAGATTCTTTCTGTGGTGCTTTTTGTCTTATGGTTGTAATATCTTATTTAAGCTTAATTCTTTCAAGCCCCTCAGCAATGTCAACCTCTGGTACTTTCCAGCTATCAGGATTTTTGATAACTGCACCACTAACGCCGATAACTGCCTTTGCTCTCGTGGGAGCGTCGGTCTTAGGCTGTGCGCTGTAGGTGTATGAGAAGTTACCTGTGGGAACTTCAACCATACCTGTAAAGCCAATTTCCTCAACGTGAGCCTTGTCAGGACGTTTAATTCCGTTTTCGTCGGGTGTGGGTGTGTAATAGGTGTGATATGCCTTGTTAAATTCGGGATAGTATTCTACGTATTCGCCTGAGTTAAGCTCTGTGTTAAAGGTCAAGGTCTTGCCGTTAACAGTTACTGAAGGATTATCTACGGGAGCGTTTTCTATCTTGACAGACTTAAGGTCACCAATCATAACGCCTTTACAGTCACCAACGGTCTGTACGTCAACGAAGCCGATGTTTTTCCACATGCAAGGACATCTGCCCCAGTTTGTAGGCTCAATGAGAGTGATTTCCTTCCATCCCTTGAAGTTTACGGGGACGTTGAATTCGTTGCCCGGCTGATGAGCAGCAGACAAGGTAATAACTATTGCGTCAGAGTCAGAGCCGTTTCCGTGTACTCTCATTCTGAATGCAAAGTTTTCGTCATAATTGGTTTCGGGAATTTCATAGGTTCCAACCAAGTCAGTCACAGGCTTTGTCTCGTCAAATTCCTTCACGATTGAGGAATTTCCACCAACCGAGGAATAAGCCTGCTCAATTCTCACGAAGGGAGTCTGTACGCCAAAGGGGTTTGTTGCTTTTCCTGTTGTAAAGCAATCCTCACCAAGCATATGAATTCTGTGCTTGAAGTATTCCATTTCCTTGAATGCCCAACTTCCGTCTTTCTGCTTGAACACCTTATGCTCGTGCTTTCTTGCAAGAATTTCATTCTTAACCTCGGGCGCAAAGTAATCAGCTTCACGAAGTCTTGAGTAAACGTTGTAGTAGGCGAAGTTATCGGCAAGCATTGACCCTGCATTGAATTCCATAACCGAAAACGGCTGGCAAACAGTACCAAATCCATTAGCGAGAGCAAGCGAGCCCATATGGTCAAGGTCGTCTCTGAACATTGTGTCAAACAAGGTGTTTTTATAGGTCTGGTACATATCGGGTGCGTAGTTAAACCAACCTACCGTTGCCGTGTAGAAATATTTATGGAATTTTTCCTGTCTTTCAAGGTGCATATTTTTGAAATCCTTGTAGCCTCTTCTCGCATGGTCAATAGCACCACCGCGGGCGCGTGCATTCCAAAGGCAGGGGAAGAAGGAGGAATATTCAATAAGTGGGTAGGTGTCGCACTGTGATATAACGGCTCTTACAAATTCTGCGAAGGGGAAATAAATCTTATCTCTCGGGTAAAGGTCCTTGCCACCGAAGGATTCAAGACCGTCAAGATAAATCATCTCGTAGCCACCCTTGTTATATGCGTTTGCAGTAAGGCTTGCCAAATGGTAGAAAAGCTCTGAAAGGGGAATAGGCTGGAACATACTGAACCATCCACGCAACTGACGGATTTCAGCGCCGTCCTTATGAGGCGCAGCCTTTGTTTCAAGCTGACCTCTCTCAACCTCTATAAAGCCGTCAGCAGTTACCTTCTGAATGCGCACGATTTCCTCGTCGATAAGGAAGTACTGTGTACGGCTATCAACTCTATAAGGCATATCATCACGGTTGATAACAACGTTTGAAGTGTCCTCGTGTGTGAAAATATCCGTTGCATCAGCCGACAGATCACCCTTAACGGTATGAGTGTTTGGGTCATAAGAAATCTGCTTCTGCCATTTGGGAACGGTCACAATTGTCTTTGCATATTTGGGAACGAGTGAGGAATACGTGTGCAATCCTAATTGCACACCCTCTGCAGTTATCTTATCTGCGATTCTTTCTTTGAATACTTCGGGAGGAATAAAGGTGCCGTTTGCCTTTTCTTCTTCGGTTGCAGCGCCAACGAAGTTAAAATCTGCCTGCAAGAAGTTGCCAAAGCCCTGATGCATATCAATCTGCTCAACCGAGTACTCTTTTGCAAGCTTTGCAGTTTCTACTGCTGTTTCGGGAGTAAGTCCCCAGGAAAGGATAACGTAGTCGCCGTATGGATCCTTGTGATCGAGAGCGTAAGGACCACCGTGTTTTGACGTGATACCCTTTGCAGGATCGATGTCGTCAACTATACTCTTTAAATGGTCACGGTGCTCTGTCATTCTTGAGAAAGCGATACCGAATTTTGAACCCTTTAAGGGAACTCCGATGGACGTGATTATATTAGCCTTGGTTGCCTTGAAGGAGCCACCGGGGAAATAAGTTGGGTCAATAGTTGTGGTCATAGCAATGCCGGACAGTCCGAATGCATTTTCGTTGTCAAGATCCCATTCGTATTCGGCAGTCAGCACACCAAAAGCAATAGAATATACTGCTTCGGGAAGCTCTGAATCAAGGGTGAGTGCAATATAGTTGTCGCAGTTTTCAGCAACGAGGTATACGTCGCACAAGTCCTTAAAGGTAAACTTAATTCTGCCGTTTTCAACGCTTGCAGACGCGGGGCTAACAGTTTCTTCTACAGAAAGGTTTAAGGTTACGAAGGCTGGGTTTTCTGAAGGTGCCAGAATGCTTTTTCCTGTCATCAGGTTAGTGATTTCAACAACGTTTCCGTTTTCCTTTGAAATATTCACCTGAAGGAATCTGTTCTTCAAAATGATTTCTGAAGACGTTTCTGTGATTGCGGATACAACTTTTTTCATATTCTTTCTCCTTGAAATTTAATAGAATATCCTATGAAAAGAGTAACACAAAAAGCTGCAAAAGTCAACGGATTAAATTGACTTTTGCAGCTTAAAAAACATTTTATTTGAGCAATTTTGAATTATTCGAATTTGAAGCTCATAAGCTCGTCGGAAATGTCAACCTCCGGCGCCACCCAATTGTCAGGGTTCTTAATAACCTTTCCACTCACGCCTATAACTACGTCAGCTCTTGTGGGAGCGTCGGTTTTAGGTGTGGCGTTGTAGGTGTATGAGAAATTACCAGAGGGCACTTCAACCGAGCCTGTGAAGGTTATTTCCTTAACGAACACCTTGCTTTCCTTGAACTTACCGTCTTCCTTGTACTCGTTGATATAGTAGGTCTGGTAAGCCTTGTTTGTTTCGGGATAATATTCAACGTATTCGCCTGAGTTAAGCTCGGCGTTGAAGGTAATAGTCTTGCCGTTGACGGTTACCGAAGGATTGGTAACGGGAGCCTCAACAATCTTCACCGACACAAAGTCGTCAATCATAACGTCTGTACAGCTTCCCACAAGTGAAATTCCTATGGAGGTTACGTCTGTCAAGCGACAGTATGCTCTGCCCCAACCTGCAGGCTCAATAAGTATAATATCCTTCCAGCCGGTAAAGTTAACGGGCACCTCGTATTCGTGGGAGTAATCACTTGTTATCTTTACCATTACCTTGTCGGTTTCAGATCCGTTGCCGTATACTCTGAGCTTAAACGCATAATTGTCAGCGTAGCTTGCCTTGGTAATCTTATGTGTGTCGACAGCCTTGGAAACAGGCTGTGTTTCGTCAAACTCCTTAACAACTATGGCGTTTTCGCTAAGTGTCGAATAGCCTTGCTCAATTCTTATAAAGGGAGTCTGTGCATCAAAGGGATTGTTTGCCTTACCTGTGGTAAATTCCTTGTCAAGCATATACGTTCTGTGCTTGAAGTATTCCATCTCCTTGAACGCCCAGGTGCCGTCTGCCTGCTTGAATACCTTGTACTCGTGCTCTCTTGTAAGAATTTGCTTTCTTACCTCGGGAGCAAAGTAGCCTGCTTCACGGAGTCTTGTGTATATTCCGTAATAAGCGAAGTTATTTGCAAGCATTGTGTCTGCACTAAATTCTGCAATAGAGAAGGGCTGACATACGGTGCTGAAATTGTTTGCAAGAGCAAGGGAGCCCATGTGGTCAAGATCGTCTCTGTAAAGAGTAGAGACGAGAGTATCCTTGTACTGACTGTCCATATCGGGCGCATAGTTGAACCATCCAACTGTTGCAGTATAGAAATAGTCGTGGTATTTTTCCTGCTTGTTCAAATGGTCCTCTTTGTGCTCCTTAAAACCTCTCCATGCACAGTCTATAGCGCCACCTCGTGCGCGTGCAGCCCAGAGAGGAGTGTGAAGCTGGGAGTATTCAATAAGAGGGTCGTTGTCACAGTTGGAAACAACTGTTCTTACGAATTCTGCAAATATATAGTATTTTGCATCCTTGTCGCAGAAATTAGAGTAGGTAAAGGATTCAAGACCGTCGAGATAAATCATCTCGAAGCCACCCTCGTTATAAGCCTTTGCAGTGTTTTCTGCTACGTGATAGAAAAGAGGCGAAAGGGGAACGGGCTGGAACATTCCGTACCAACCTAAAAGCTGGCGAATTTCTGCTCCGTCCTTGTGTGCTGCAGGTACTGTTCCAAGCTGTCCTCTCTTTACATTAAGGAAGCCGGAAGAAGTACCTTGCTGAACGAGGATTATTTCCTCGTCAATCAGAATATACTTGGTGTGACTGTCTCCGTTCCAGGGGATTGCAGCAGAGTTTACCTTCATTTTTGAGGCATCCTCGTAGGTTTTGATGTTCGTTCTCGCCTTAGAAATATCTCCTCTTACAGTGTAAGTAACAGGGTCATAGGCAATATCCTTTTGCCACTTGGGATTGGAAAGGATAACGATGGCATCCTTAGGAACGAGGGTAGAATAAGTATGCAGACCTAACTGTACGCCTTCTGCCTTGATTGTATCTGCAATTCTTTCTTTGAAAACCTCTGCAGTTATAAAGGTTTTATTTTCCTTTTCTTCTTCAGTACGAGCGCAAACGAAGTTGAAGTCGGCTGTGTAGAAGGTAGTAACGCCCTGGTGAACGTCTATCTGGTCAACGGAGTACTTGCTTGCAAGCTTTGCCGTTTCCTGAGCCGTCTCGGGAGTGAGACCACTTCCGAGAATAACGTAATCACCGAAAATATCTGAATTATCAAGAGCATAAGGACCACCGTGCTTTGAGGTAATACCCTTGTTGGGGTCAATGTTGTCGACAATGCTCTTCAGATGGTCACGGTGCTCGGTCATTCTTGAGAAAGCAATACCCAATTTCGAGCCAAACGTCGGAACACCGATAACTGTGTTTATACTTCCCTTAACGGCTTTTGCCGAGCCACCGGGGTAATATTCTGGGTTAACGGTTGTAGTCATTGCAATGGCAGATAAGCCAAAGGCGTTTTCGTTGTCAAGCTCCCACTCGTAATCGGCATTAATTGAAGCAAATGAAAGCGACTTAACCGATGAAGGAAGGTTTGAGTCGAGAGTTATGGCGATATAGTCACCGAAGGATTCAACAAGGAAATAAACGTCGCAATATCCTTTGAAGGAGAATTTCAGCCTGCCGTTTTCAAGAGCTATAGCCGAAGGATTAATAGTTGTTCCAGCTGAGTTTGTTATTGTGGCAAAAGCCTGTGCAGCAGAAGGCGCTGACGCGTCTTCACCGGTCATAAGGTTGACAACCTTTGTGACCTTGCCACTCTTCTTTGATATTGTAAACTGAACGTAATCGTTACCGAATACAATTCCCGAGGAGGTTTCGCTGATTGACGAAAGATTAGCAGCATAATACTGAGGGCTTTGCACGTTTGTGTTGGAAGCAAGAAGAATTTGATATTCAGCCCAATGTCCTTTAATATCCGAGAAGACAGTTGAAAGATTTTCCCGACTGATTACGTCCTTACTTGCGTAAAGCGAGAGAAGTCTGTTGATTACCGTAACAACTTCTGCACGAGTGATAGTATTGTTGGGTCTGAAGGTGCCGTCCTCGTAGCCATTTACAAGGCCTGTTGCTGCAGCAGCAACGATTGCATCGTAATATTTATTGCTCTCGTCAACGTCAGTAAAGATTATATTCTCCGTAGCCGAAAGATTTGAGGCAAGATACGCAAGCTCAACGAATTCGGCTCTCGTTATAGGTGTGTTAGGATTGTAGTTGGCAGTTTTTGTTGAAATCAAGAAGTTTTCTTCATCAAGATATGCTATCGCGTTGTAGAACCAATCGCTTGTCTTGACGTCTGAAAAGCGTGAAGTGTGACCACTCGGAATGGTCTGCGTTCCAAGGAGTAGACGGGCAAAAATCGTACAAGCCTCAGCCTTGGTCATATTGCCGTTGGGCTTAAAGAGATTTCCTGCATAGCCATTGATATAAGCAGGGTTGTTTCCGTTTGCCTTCGGCTCAATCTTAGGCAGGAAAAGGGTGGGGTCAGATTCTGCAAGCTTGCCTACCTTGTTAAGCTCAATAACCACTCTGCTGCTGCCCTCGTAGCCTTCATAGGGAACTGCAAAGCGTAAATCAAGTGTCTTGTTATCCTCTGATATTTTCAAAAAAATGGGGTAAGGGCATCCCTCATCTGCGTATGCGCTTTCAAGGTCAGCGACAACAGATACCACTTGAGACCCGAAACTGTTGGTAAGGGTATTGGTAACGATTTTTTTCTTTGTAGCTGCGTTAGCAGAAACTATACAAAGAATGTTGTCCCAATCTGCAAAAGCGTCCTTCCAGAGCTGGTCGCCGTCGTGGGGAGCTCCGTCGTTCATCATATTAGTTTTTATAGTGGAATTGTAGTTGTTATAGATCTTCTTCCATTCTGCATTGGGCAGTGACCAATCGTGCTGAGTATACATCTGACCGTCTGCCTGAAGGAAGGAAGTGGTGTATACAATAGCTCTTGCATCGGGATACTCTGCCTGAACGCCGTTAAACCAATCAATTACTTTCTGGCGTGGAAATGCTTCAAGCTGATAAATGATATATCTCTTTTTGTTATTTACGATAACGGTTGCAAAGTTATTGTTGTCGTAGGCTATTTGTTGGCTGCCTACGTTACCTGCAAAGTCAGAGAGCAAAAAGCAGTTCTGAATATGATTTTTTCTATTGAAGCCGTCGGCATAATAGTCCTTGAGACCAATAGAAATTCCGTAGGGGAGACCGTTCAATTCTGATGCTGTCTTTTTCAGAAGCTCAAAGTCTTTCTTCCATTCTGCATCGTTGGTATTCATTTCAAGAAGCTCGTTCGAGGTTTTGCCTTGCTTTGTTACAACCTCCTTGAAAACGTAGTTTGCACCGGAAGACATATTGCCGATAAAACTAACGTATTTGATATTATATTTTTCGGCATTTTCACCAATCCAAAATATAGAATCAGTAAGCGCCCCTGCACTTCTTTTGTCTGCAATAAAGGGCTTAACGTTGTGAAAACTTGCCAAAACAATATCGCCGTCTGAAGCGTAATCATCCTCAAAAGGAACTATCTTTGCCATAGCAGTCAAAGAAAGCACTGACAGAATAGCCGTGACGACGAATAAAACCGACAGAATTTTTTTCATATTTTTCTCCTTGTATAACTGTGTTTTCGTACATAATTATAGTAACATGGCTCACTGTTTTAGTCAACGAAAAAAGTAGACGAAAACCACCTTGAAAATACATAAATAATGAATAAATTGAGGTTTTTTAAGTTAAAAAATTTTTGTGCAAAATTACATATTTTTTGGTTTTAAACAACAAAAAGCATATGCCTGCTCAATAGAGTGGCATATGCTTTCATTGCTTATTAGATTAAATCTTAACTGAGCTTAAACTCCATAAGATCGTCCGGAATGTCAACCTCCGGCGCTACCCAGTTGTCAGGGTTCTTGATTACCTTTCCACTCACACCTATAACAACGTCAGCTCTTGTGGGAGCGTCGGTTTTAGGTGTAGCGTTGTAGGTGTATGAGTAGCTACCTGCAGGAACCTCAACAGAGCCGGTATAGGTAATTTCCTTAACGAACGCCTTGTCGTCCTTGTACTTACCTTCATCGTTGTACTCGTAGATATAGTAGGTATGATAAGCCTTACCTGTTTCGGGATAGAATTCAATATATTCACCCGATTTAAGCTCTGCGTTGAAGGTCATCGTCTTGCCGTTAATAGTAACTGAAGGATTGGAAACGGGAGCATCAACAATCTTAACTGACATGAGGTCGTCAATCTTAACGCCCGTGCAGTTTCCGTCAAGAGAAATTGTAATTGACGTTACGCCAAGCAGTTCACAATAAGCTCTGCCCCAGTCGTCAGGCTCAACGAGAACGATATCCTTCCAGCCCGTGTGGTTAACGGGCACGTGCATTTCGTGAGAGCCTGTACCCGAAGTGAATTTAACGATTACCTTATCGGTTTCAGAGCCGTTACCCTGTACTCTGAGCATAAACGCATAGTTGTCAATGTAGTCAGTTTTGGGAATTTGGTGAGTGCCTACAGCCGAGGCTACGGGCTGAGATTCATCAAACGCCTTAACCACTACGGCGTTTTGACCAAGTGACGAATATCCTTGTTCAATTCTGACGTAAGGTGTCTGAGCGCTGAAGGGGTTGGTTGCCTTGCCTGTTGTGAATTCACTTTCAAGCATATAGGTTCTGTGCTGGGTGTATTGCATTTCCTTGAACGCCCAGGTGCCGTCTGCCTGCTTGAATACCTTATACTCGTATTCGCCGTTGAGAATAGCCTTCTTGACCTCGGGAGCAAAATACCCACCCTCACGGAGTCTCGAATAAATTCCGTAATAAGCAAAGTTGTCTGCAAGCATTGTTCCGTCATTGAATGCCGATACGTAGAAGGGCTGACAAACTGTACTGAAATCGTTTGCAAGAGCAAGAGAGCCCATATGGTCAAGGTCATCTCTGAAGAGTGTAGAAACAAGAGCATTCTTGTACTCCAAATCCTTGTCGGGAGCATAGTGGAACCAGCCTACCGTTGCAGTATAGAAATAATCGTGGAATTTAACCTGCTTTGTCAAGTGGTCGTTCTTAAATTCCTTATAGCCTCTGTTAGCGTGGTCAACTGCACCTCCACGTGCACGAGCATTCCAAAGGGAAGTATTGAATACCGAATATTCAATAAGAGGAGCAGTATCACAGTTGGCAATAACAGTTCTTAAGAATTCAGCATAGATGTAGTATCTTGAATTCTTTTCGCTGAATCCGTCACGGGCAAAGGATTCAAAGCCGTCGAGATAAATCATCTCAAAGCCACCCTCGTTGTATGCCTTTGCAGTGTTTTCAGCTACGTGGTAGAAGAGCTCGGAAAGAGGCTGAGATTGGAACATTCCGTACCAGCCCAAAAGATGTCTGATTTCAGCGCCGTCCTTGTGAGTTGTGGCTACGGTACCAAGCTGTCCTCTCTTAACGTTAAGGAAGCCTGCTGAAGTACCTTGCTGAATAAGAATGATTTCTTCGTCAATAAGTATATACTTGGTATGCCAATCACCACGGTAGGGGAGCGCCTCTTCGTTAACAACTACGTTTGAAGCGTCCTCGTAGGTTTTGATTTGAGTTCTTGATTTTGAAATGTTACCTCTTACAGTGTAGGTTTGTGGGTCGTAGCAAAGCTGCTGCTGCCATTTGGGATTTGTAATTATTGTTGTTGCGTTGGAGGGAACAAGAGAGGAGAAGGTATGGAGACTTAACTGTACTCCGTGCTTGTTAATTTTGTCTGCAATTCTTTCCTTGAATACCTCGGCAGTGATAAAGGTGTTATTTTCCTTTTCTTCCTCGGTTCTTGCGCAAACGAAGTTGAATTCTGCGTGCAGGAAGGTGCCTCCACCTCGGTGTATATCTATCTGCTCAACAGAATACTCTTTTGCGAGCTTTGCCGTTTCCTCTGCAGTCTCTGGAGTAAGACCTCTTTGAAGAATAACGTAATCGTAGAATACGTCCTTGTTGTCAAGGGCATAGGGACCTCCGTGTGTGGATTTTATACCCTTGTTGAGATCAATAGCATCAACAACGCTCTTCAAGTGGTCGCGATGCTCTGTCATTCTTGAGAAAGCGATACCTAATTTTGAGCCAAACGTGGGTGCAGGAATAGAAGTATATACGGTACCTCTCGTTGTTTTTGCCGAGCCACCGGGATAATCCTTAGGTGATACGGTTGTAGTCATAGCAACACAGGACAAGCCGAAGGCGTTTTCATTATCAAGCTCCCAATTGTAATCGGCTGCAAGATTTCCGAATGAAAATGCGCTGATTGTGGTGGGGAGGTTGGAATCAAGTGTCAGCGTAAAGTAGTTGCCAAAGGATTCAACGAGCAAGTAAATATTTCCTATGTCCTTGAAGGAAAATACCAATCTTCCATCTACAAGGTCAACGCTTGAGGGACTTATGGTTGCGCCCTCACCGGATACGACATAAGCAAACACGGATGAAGCGTAAGGAGAAATTATATCCTCGCCTGTCATAAGGTTAATGATTTTAGTAACCTTTCCGTTTTTCTTGGAAATTGAAATCTGTACGTAGTCGTTTCCAAAAGTTATTTCGGATGCGTTTTCTGTTATTGAAGAAAGGTCAGCTGCGTAATACTGTGCGCTGTAAACGTTTGAGTTTGAAGCAAGGAGTATCTGATTTTCAGCCCAATGTCCTTTAATGTCGGAGAAAATTGTTGTAAGATGCTCACGGCTGATTGCATCACTTCCTGCGTAGAGGGAGAGAAGTCTGTTGATTACGGTAACAACTTCTGCACGGGTGATGGTGTTATTAGGTCTGAAGGTGTTGTCCTCATAGCCGTTAACAAGACCCGATGCTGCAGCTGCAACTATTGCATCGTAATATTTGTTGGTTACGTCAACGTCTGTAAACGTAATATTTTCCGTAACGTAAAGAGTTGCCGAAAGATATGCAAGCTCTACGAATTCAGCACGCGTTATAGGCTTGTTGGGGTTATAAGTATCAGTGGTAGTTGAATACAAAAATCCCGTTTCATCAAGATATGCTATGGCATTGTGGAACCAATCGCTTGTGTTGACGTCTGTGAAGCGTGTCGTATATCCGTCGGGAATTGTCTGTGTGCCAAGAAGAAGTCTTGCAAATATTGTACAAGCCTCAGCCTTGGTCATATTGCCGTTGGGCTTAAAGAGGTTACCTGCATATCCGTTGATGTAAGCCGTGCTGTCACTGTTTGATCTTGCAGGGATTTTGGGAAGGAAGATTATAGGCTCAGGGTCGGGAAGATTGCCTATAGTGTCAAGCTCAATTACAACTCTGGAGCTACCTTCATATCCATCAAAGGGAGCAACGTAGCGTATATCAAGGGTCTTGTTATCTTCTGAGATTTTTATAAGAAGGGGATAGGCTTTATCTTCTTTTGCATATCCACTTTCAAGGTCAGCAACAACCGAAGCAACCTTTACGCCGTTGTTGTTGGTAAAGGTTTTTGTAACAATAGACTTGCCCGTTGAAGCGTTTGCCGAAACGATGCAGAGAATATTGTCCCAGCTTGCAAAAGCGTCCTTCCAGAGCTGGTCTCCGTCGTGAGGATTATCCTTGCCTACAAGGTTGGTTCTCATTACTGTAGTGAACTGCTTGTATATTGCTCTCCATTCCTCTTTTGAAAGTGACCAATCGTGCTGAGTATACATTTCGCCGTCTGCCTGAGCGAATGAGGTAGTATATACTATTGCACGGGCATCGGGATAATCGGCTTGAACTCCGTTAAACCAATTAATCACACTCTGACGGGGCCAGGCTTCAAGCTGATAAATTATGTATCTTTCTCTGCCAACAGTAATAATGGTGGCATAGGAGTTATTGTCATAAGCTACCTGCTCTATTTTTGCATCGCTTGCAAAATCCGACAGCTGAAAGCAGTTCTGCATATGGTTATTTCTTTCAAGACCGTCGGAGCAATAGTCCTTAAGACCTATAGAAACACCGTAGGGAACACCAACGTCGGATAACTGTGAAGCCGTCTGTCTCAAAAGGTTGAAGTCCTTTTGCCATTCGAGGTCGGTTTCATTCATGGTAATAAGCTCTTGCTTTGTTTTACCCTGATTAGTTACGATGTCCTTATAAAGAAAATTTGCGCCAGAGGACATATTTCCGATAAAGCTGACGTATTTGATGTTGTACGCTTCTGCGTTTCCTACAATCCACGTCAACGCTTCATCAAGAGCGCCTGCGTCCTTTTGGTCTGCAATAAATGGCTTTACGTTGTGAAAGCTTGCCAAAACGATATCACCGTCGGAAACGTAGTCCTTTTCAAAGGGGACTACCTTAGCCGATACTGTAAGCGTAAGCGCCGACAGTATAATCAGCGTGGCAAACAAAACCGATAGAAATTTTTTCATAATTTTCTCCTCATTTCTATTAAATATCACTGTAATTTTACCATATTTCAAGCACAAAGTCAACGAAAGTGCAGTAATAAATCCTTCAAAAAAAGAAAATTGTATAAATTGTATAAAATTATTATTCTCCTAAAAGACAAAAAAACTGTTTTTTTGTAAGTGTTTACAAAACTCGCATTTTTGACAAAAACGAAACACTGCCGAAGATTGTGTTCGGCAGTGTTTTTTGCTGATTATTTGATTTTAATTTGTTCAATTCCTTCGGGAATATCAAGGTCAGGAGCCTTCCAATTGTCAGGATTTTTAATAACCTTACCACTTACACCGATGACAACTGCTGCTCTTGTGGGGGCACTTGTTGTTGAATCGGCATTATATGTGTATGTAAAGCTACCCGTGGGCACCTCAACGCAGCCGTTGAACTTAATCTCCTCTGTATGAGCCTTAGCAGCCTTAACAACTCCGTCCTCGCTGGGAGTAGGGGTGTAGTATGTTCTGTAGGCTTTATTAAATTCAGGATAATACTCTACGTATTCACCCGAATTAAGTTGAGTTTCAAAGGTCATCGTTTTGCCGTTGATTGTAACACCGGGATTAGTTACAGTATCTTCAGTCAGGTTAACGCTATAGAAGTTACCGATTCTGACGTCTTTGCATTCGCCCACAAGGTCAAAGGAAATTGACCAAACGGTTGACATACGGAAGGTGCTGTTTGTGGAGTATTCAGAAATAAGGATAGGCTCTACGAGAATGATGTCCTTCCAACCGGTAAAGTTGAGAGAAACCTCCATTTCGTATTTTCCACTGTAAGAGCCGAGGGCAACAATTATCTTGTCGTCGGTTCCGTTTCCGTGAACACGGAACTTAAAGGCGCGGTTTTCTTTCTGCTCCTTTTCAGTAATTTCGTGTGTTCCCACGTACTCCGTTATGGGCTTTGTCTCGTCGAATTCCTTCATTACGACGGCATCTTCACCGAGAGAAGAATATCCCTGCTCAATTCGTACGTAAGGTGTCTGAGCGTTGAAGGGGTTTTCTGCTTTACCCGTAGCTAAGCCCACTTCGGTTTCAAGAGCTCTGTGCTTGAAATATTCCATTTCCTTGAAAGCCCAGCTTCCGTCTGCCTGTTTGAATATCTTATGCTCGTGCTTTCTCGCAAGGATTTCCTTTTTAACCTCGGGAGCGAAATAATTGCCTTCACGAAGTCTTGTGTAAAGTCCGTAGTATTCGAAGTTGTCGAGTAGATTTGAGCCGTCGTTTATTTCCGTAACCGAGAAGGGCTGACAAACCGTACCGAAATTGTTTGCAACAGCAAGTGAGCCCATATGATCAAGGTCATCCCTGAACATCGTTTGCACAAATGCGTTCTTGTGCTGTTCAAGTCTGTCAGGAGCGTAGCAGAACCAACCTACAGTTGACGTGTAGAAATATCCGTGGTACTTTTCAATGGTGTCCAAATGGTTGTTTTTAAACTGCTTGTATCCACGTCTTGAATAGTCGGTAGCTCCACCACGTCCACGTGCATTCCAGATATAAGGGAAGAAGGAGGAGTATTCTATAAGAGGGGGATTTTTACATTGCGAAACAACTGCTCTTACGAATTCAGCGTATATGTAATATCTGGCATCCTTTTCGCTGAGGTCAGCGTTTCGGAAGGATTCGAGACCGTCGAGATAAATCATCTCAAATCCACCCTCGTTGTATGCCTTTGCAGTAATATCAGCCAAATGATAGAAAAGCTCTGAAAGGGGCTTTGATTGGAACATAGAGTACCAACCGGTAAGCTGACGGATTTCTGCGCCGTCCTTGTGTGCTGAGGCTTTTGTTTCAAGGGCTCCTCTTACA
The DNA here is from genome assembly GCA_017520825.1 of Clostridia bacterium. Lineage (GTDB taxonomy): Bacteria > Bacillota > Clostridia > Oscillospirales > SIG627 > RGIG6353. The sequence goes on from JAFXEX010000024.1 coordinate 46,544, forward strand.
ACCTCGGGGAAGCCTGATGCGTTACCACCCTGAATAAGAACGATTTCTTCATCAATCAAGAGATATCTTGTGTGATGATTACGGTTGTAAGGCATATCTGAAGAAGTAATGCTTATGTTTGAAGCGTCTTCGTAGGTTAAAATGTCGGTTGCCTCGGCAGAAAGCTCTCCCTTTACGGTGTAGGTATTGGGGTCATAGCACAACTGCTGCTGCCACTTGGGGACTGTAACGATAGTTTTAGCATAATTGGGAACGAGAGAGGAATAAGTATGAAGACCTAACTGAATGCCGTGAGGAGTAATCTTGTCGGCAATTCGTTCCTTAAAGGTCTTGGCTGTGGTAAACGTTCCTGCTTCAAGCTCTTCATCGGTTGCAGCAGAACGGAAATCAAAATCACCGTGTAAAAACGTAAATCCACCGTGATGCATATCAATCTGTTCAACGGAATACTTTTTGCAAAGACGGATAGTTTCGTCAATGGTTTTCAGGTTAAGTCCTCTTTGAAGAAGAACGTAGTCCCCGAATATATCCTTGTGGTCAAGAGCATAGGGACCACCGTGCTTTGAGGTGATACCCTTTGCAGGGTCTATGTCGTCTACAATGCTCTTTAAATGGTCACGATGCTCGGTCATTCTTGAAAAGGCAATACCCAGCTTTGAGCCCTTTAAGGGGACTCCGATAATCGTATACGCAGTGCCCTTTGTTGCTTTTAAAGAGCCACCGGGGAAATAGGTTGGATCAACCGTTGTCGTCATGGCAATTCCTGACAGACCAAATGCGTTTTCGTTGTCAAGCTCCCAATAGTAATCAGCCTTAAGACTACCAAAGGAAACCGATCTTACAGTTTCGGGGATATCGGAATCGAGAGTGAACGCAATATAATCGTCGTATGCATCCACAGCAACGTATACGTCACAAACGTTCTTGAATACGAATTTCAATTTTTCGTTTTCAAGAGCCAAAGACGAAGGATAAACAGTTTCGGTTTCACTGAGGGTAATTGATGAAAAAGCCAAATCATCGCTTTGTGCGAGAATGCTTTCTCCGTTCATAAGATTGACAAGCTCAACCACGTTACCGTTTTCTTTTGAAAGGGTTATCTGAATGTAGTTATTCTTTAACGTAATCGTTGAAGCTGATTCGGATATTGGAAATAATGCCTTTTTCATAAACTTCTCCTTTTAATTCCTTTGTTCAATAGGATATTAACATAATTTAATGATGAAGTCAATATCAAAAAAACCTTTTTATCAATAAAAATCCCATATTTATAAACTGAGTAAAATACACGGATAAATAAAAATTGCCGACGAAAAAGTCGGCAATTTTTTGGTAACTTATTTAAGTCTGATTCTTTCTGCACCCTCGGGTATATCAACCTTGGGAGCGATCCAATTATCAGGATTTTTGATAATTGCGCCACTGACACCGATAACAGTCATTGCTCTTGTAGGAGCGTCTGTTTTAGGCTCAGCGTCGTATACGAATGAGAAGTCTCCTGCGGGAACCTCAAGAGTGCCAGTGAAGCTGATTTCTTCAACGTGAGCGTCGTCTCTTGCCTTAAATCCTGTTTCACCCAGGGTCACCGTGGTATTAGGTGTGTAATAGGTGCGATAAGCCTTGCCGAATTCGGGGTAGTACTCAACGTATTCTCCCGAGTTAAGCTCTGTGTTAAAGGTCAACGTCTTGCCGTTAATTGTGATTGAAGGATTGACCACGGGAGCGTTTGCAATCTTTACGGATACAAGGTCTCCAATCTTAACTCCGTCACAATCACCCACGGTATCAACCTTAACGCCTGAAAGTCTCATCAGACGGCAGAACTGTCTTCCTGAGTCGGTGGGCTCAATGAGAACAATGTCTCTCCAGCCTTCAAAGTTCATGGGAATATAGTATCCACTCTTTCCGTCGTAGGAGGAAAGGGTAATAACGAGCGCGTCCGAATCCGAGCCGTTTCCGTGAATTCTCATCTTGAACGCATAGTTGTCGATATAACTTGTTTCGGGAACTTTGTAATCGCCTACTAAATCGGCAACGGGTTTTGTTTCGTCGAAGTCCTTAACAACAATTGGATTTTCACCAAAGGATGAATAATCCTGCTCAATTCTGACGTAAGGTGTCTGAGCGTCAAAGGGGTTGTTTGCTTTTCCCGTAACGAAGCTTTCCTCACCGGTCTTCCAGACCTTGTGCTTGCGATACTCCATCTCCTTGAACGCCCATGAGCCGTCTTCCTGCTTGAATACCTTGTGCTCGTGCTTTCTCGCAAGGATTTCCTTTTTAACCTCGGGCGCGAAGTAATCAGCCTCACGAAGTCTTGAATAAACGCAATAGTATTTGAAGTTGTCGGCAAGCATTGTTCCCGATTTGATTTCGGGGATTGAGAAGGGCTGACAAACGGTACCGAAGTTGTTTGCAAGCGCAAGTGAGCCCATGTGGTCAAGGTCGTCTCTGAACATAGTCTGTGTAATTGTGTTCTTATAAGTTTCGTCCTTGTCGGGCGCGTAGTTGAACCAGCCAACTGTTGCCGTGTAGAAGTAATCGTGGAATTTTTCCTGCTTTGCCAAGTGGTTGTTTTTGAATTCCTTAAAGCCACGTCTTGCAAAGTCAATTGCACCACCACGTCCTCTTGCATTCCAAAGGAAGGGGAAGAAGGAGGAGTATTCAATAAGGGGTGGTGTATCACACTGAGATACTATTGCTCTTACGAATTCAGCGTAGGCGTAGTATACCTTTTCCTTGGGGCAAAGACCGTCACGGGCAAAGGACTCAAGAGCGTCAAGATAAATCATATCGTAGCCACCCTTATTATATGCATTAGCCGTAAGGTCAGCCATATGATAGAACAGCTCCGAAAGGGGTATGGGCTGGAAATAGCTGAACCAACCTAAAAGCTGACGGATTTCTGCGCCGTCCTTGTGAGGCATCGCCTTTGTTCCGAGAGTTCCTCTTTCAACGTTAATAAAGCCTGTAGTAGTTCCGGCCTCGATGAGAACAATTTCCTCATCAATAAGAAGGTATCTGGTATGATAGTTTCGATTGTAAGGCATTGCTTCAGGCATAATATCTATCTTTGAAGCATCCTCGTGTGTAAATATCTCGGTAGCCTCTGCTGAAAGCTCACCCTTTACAGTGTAAGTAATGGGATCGTAGCATATCTGCTTCTGCCACTTGGGAACTGTCATAATTGTTGAAGCATAGCTGGGAACTGTAGAGGAGTAGGTGTGTAAGCTTAACTGTACTCCGTTTGCCTTTACAGTGTCGGCAATTCTTTCCTTGAATACTTCGGGTGGAATAAAGGTTCCGTTTGCCTTTTCTTCTTCTGTTGCAGCACAAACAAAGTTAAAGTCTGCCTGTATAAAGGTATATCCGCCCTGATGCATATCAATCTGCTCAACAGAGTATTCCTTAGCAAGCTTAGCTGTTTCTTCAGCAGTCTCGGGTGTAAGGCCAAGGAAGAGAAGAACGTAGTCACCGAATAAGTCCTTGTTGTCAAGGGCATAGGGACCACCGTGCTTTGAGGTAATGCCCTTTGCAGGGTCGATATCGTCAACGATGGACTTCAAATGGTCGCGGTGCTCGGTCATTCTTGAAAATGCAATACCGAATTTTGAGCCCTTCAAAGGCACGTCAATGCCCGTATATACAGTACCCTTCGTTACCTTTAACGAGCCACCGGGGAAATACTCGGGGTGTACCGTTGTGGTCATAGCAAGACCTGACAAACCAAAGGCATTTTCGTTGTCAAGCTCCCATTCGTAGTCGGCAGTAAGTATACCGAAGGAAAAAGAATATGCGCCATGGGGAAGCTCTGAATCAAGGGTTAGCGCTACGTAGTTGTCGTAAGCTTCTACGAGAACGTACACGTCGCCTGCGTCCTTGAAAGAGAATTTAAGCTTATCGTTTTCGAGGCTGACAGAGGAGGGAGTTAGTGTAACTTCCTTTTCTGTGTTAAGCGTAGCAAAAGCAAGATTCTCAGATTCTCCTAAAATGCTTTTACCTGTCATTAGATTGAGGATTTCTGTTACGTTTCCGTTTTCTTTTGAGATGCTTACTTGAAAATAATTGTTCTTAAAAGAAATTTCGGAACCGTTTTCCGTTAATGCAGATAACAGTTTTGCCATTTTTTTTGCTCCTTTTTGTTGTTATGAGTGTACAGGTAAATCTTAACATAAAAAGTTGGAAAAGTCAACGAAATCGCTGACTTTTCCAACAAAAACTTTTTTATTGAAAAACCTTGAAAATATAGTGTGAATTAGTCAAATTTGAACTCCATACATTCAGCAGGGATTTCAATTTCGGGTGCATCCCAATCGTCGGGGTTTTCAATTATCGCACCACTTGTACCGATAACCACGCTGGCTCTTGTGGGAGCGTCGGTCAAGGGCTGTGCATTGTAGGTGTATGAGTAGCTACCTGCAGGAACCTCAACGGAGCCGGTGTAGGTAATTTCCTTAACGAATACTGTATCGTTCTTGTACTTGCCTTCATCGGTGTACTCGTAGATATAGTAGGTGTGGTAAGCCTTACCTGTTTCGGGATAGAACTCGATGTATTCACCCGACTTAAGCTCGGTGTTGAAGGTTATCGTCTTGCCGTTGATGGTAACCGAAGGATTGGATACGGGAGCCTCAACGATCTTAACTGACATAAGGTCGTCAATCATAACGCCTGAACAGCTTCCTACAAGAGAAATCTTAACAGTAGTTACGCCTACAAGCTCACAGTAAGCTCTTCCTGAGTCATCGGGGTCTACGAGAACGATGTTCTTCCAGCCCTTGAAGTTAAGGGGAACGTCGTATATGTGTGAACCGTCATAAGAGGTAAGCTGAATCTGTATCTTATCGCTTGTGCCGTTACCGAATACCTTGATCATAAATGCGTAGTTATCAATGTAGTCGGTTGCAGGAATTGTGTGAGAGCCAACTGCCTTTGAAACGGGCTGTGTTTCATCAAATTCCTTAACTACCAAGGGATTTTCACCAAGTGACGAATA
>JAFXEX010000025.1 GCA_017520825.1 Clostridia bacterium
TCCCAAATGGAATTGCGGAGGGAAAAATTACTGCATAGAGGATATGGATGGTTATATCAGATTTTCTGCCGATTTCGAGGGTAACCGCTTTGCAGCCGAGCAGGCTGTTGCACAGTACAGAAAAGCACTTGTGCAGAACGGATTTATTCAGGCGGGACAGTATCCGGATGTTGCACATCTTTATAAAAAGATTGACGGAGTATGTTATCATGCAGACACGGAGCATTGCTTTGAGGGAGACCCTGACTGTCCGAACATTTATTTTAACATTGCAGAGCCGACGGGCGGTTACGATTATGTTAAGCCCGAGCCCAAAAAGCCGATGAGTTTTAAAGATTTATTAGGCTTTTAATTAAATGATAATTATTTAAGGAGGAAAACACTATGAAGAAACGCATTTCTATTTTACTTGCGACCCTTTTGCTTTTATGCCTTTTTTCCCTTTCGGCATTTGCGACAGAGGAAAATGACATTTCAAAAATTCAGCTTCCTAAGCCTCAGACACCCAACTACTTTATGTATATCGACGGCAACGGTACAGACGGAAGCGCTGACGAACTGATAATGATTATGGTTGCCGACAGAAGCGTAATAGACCTTACCTCGGAGTGGGACAGAGACAGTGATGCCTTTTACGAAAAATACGGGCTTTATCACTTCAATGCATATATGCAGTACGATGTATCTCTTGACGGTGAGGACAACTGGCAGTATACAAGCGAATGGGACAGTACTCCCTATACCGGAAGCTACGGCGAAGGTTTTCAAAGCGAATCTCTCCGCTCAGAGCTGATGGAGGAATTCGGATTCTTTGATCTTTATTTTTACGAGGGACCTGATACAGATACCTTTAAAGCCTATCGACCGGCTCTTACAAGCGAGAAATATTATTGGGGCGACGGCTACGAAAAGGACGTTTACTCCTTTGATACCGCAAACCACAACCTTTACATCCGTTGCCGTTACTATATTGAATGGGAAACATACGACGGCGAAACCGTAGGTGATAGGCAGTCCAAAGTCTCCGAGTGGTCAGACAGTGCCGTATTCGGCAGAAACAGCACCCAGGTAGTACCCGAGGAGCCTACGGTTTACGAGGCACCCGTTATATCTGACCTTTCTGTTAAATTAGCCGATATAGGTAACAGAAGGCTTGAGCTTGATTATGTTCAGACTACACCGGAATCAGTATGGCTTGCAAACATTTACTATATGATGAAGGGCGAAGGATACTTTGACGGACTTGAAACCCAGGTAAGCATTGACGGCAGCGACTGGATAAGCTTCGATACATACAATTCATGGGGTGATTGGTGCCTTCATGACGGAATAAGAACAGCAGGAGCGGACGACGTTCCCGTTAAGGATACCTCACATATAAAGCTTCGTATACGCTTCTTAGGTACACACGGACCTTCAGAGTGGTCAAATGTGCTTGAAATAAACAAGCCCGCAGAAGAGGAGCACGACTATGCGCTCACTATCCAAGAGGCAACCTGCCTTAAGGATGGTCTTAAGACCTACACCTGCCTTTGCGGTGATACATACACAGAGGTAATACCTAAGCTTCCTCACGAAATTTCAGAGGAATATACAGTTGATGTGCCTGCTACCTGTGCAAAGGAGGGCTCAAAGTCAAAGCACTGTATAAACGGCTGTGATATGAAGGTGGACGTTACGGCTATACCGAAGCTTTCACACAACTATTCAGACGAATATACAGTTGATGAGCAGCCTACCTGCTCAAAGGAGGGGTCGAAATCAAGACACTGCGTAAACGACGATTGCAATGCAAAAACTGATGTAACTGCAGTAGAAATACTTCCTCACAAATATTCAACCAAGTATACCGTTGACGTACAGCCCACCTGCACAAAGAGCGGCTCAAAATCAAGGCATTGTGAAAACTACGGCTGTGATGCA
>JAFXEX010000026.1 GCA_017520825.1 Clostridia bacterium
AATGCACAGTGCACAATTCACAATGCACAGTTAATGTTAATTTGCCTCTGGCAAATTTTCAATCGAAGAAAATTTCGCACGGCGAAATTGTCCACAATTGTGCATTGTGCATTGTTAATTGTTCATTTGCGAAGCAAATCAACCATAATTCTGCATTCTGCATTTTGCATTCTGCATTCTCAAAGCTCCACCACAAGCTCGGTCATGCTCTCCATAGCTCTGTCCATAAGAGCCTCTCTGTCAAGTCGGGCTTCTGCCTTAATTACCTTTTCGAGAATGGGCTTGGTTCTTGGATGCCGTGGTGTAAAGACGGTACAGCAGTCCTCGTAGGGCAGAATAGACGTCTCAAATGTATCTATTTTTCTTGCAATTTCTACTATTTCCTCTTTATCCATTCCGATACAGGGACGAAAGACGGGCAACGAGGTGGTGCAATCGGTAACGGCAATGGCAGACATTGTCTGACTTGCCACCTGTCCTATACTCTCACCCGTTATAAGCGCCTGAGCGCCACACTTCTTTGCAACTCCTTCTGCAAGGGGCATCATAAATCGTCGAAGAATGAGGGTGAAGTAATCCTCCTCACAATTATCGCGAATGGCTTCCTGAATTTCGGTAAGACTAACGAAATGTATTCTTATTCTGTCGGTGTATTCGCAAAGGCAACGAGCCAAGGCAATAACCTTTTCCTTCGCACGCTCTGAGGTGTAAGGGAAGCTCTCAAAATGCACGGCTTCAATTTCAACGCCTCTTTTTGCAAGCATATAGCCTGCCACGGGAGAATCAATTCCTCCCGAAAGGAGAAGCAGTCCTCTGCCGTTTGAAAGATAGGGCATACCTCCTGCGCCATGCTCCGAGCCTGCGTGAATATAGGCGTATTTTTCTCTGATTTCCACTCTTACCACTATTTCGGGGCTTACCACGTCTACCTTTACGTCGGGGCAAAGCTCTGAAAGCTCACCACCTACCTCTGCCATTATCTGAGGTGAGGTAAGAGGAAATTGCTTGTCACTTCTTCTTGCGTCAACCTTGAAGGAACGGTACGAGCTTATATGCTGAGGTATATTTTCGCAGGCAACCTTAACGATATCGTCCATATTCTTTTCGGCTCTGTACGCAATGCAAAGGGACACGATGCCGAACACCTTTTTCAAAACCTCGTAGGCTTCCTCAACCCTTGAGTCGTCGTGAGGGGTAACGTAGAGAGTGGACTGCATACATTCAAATTCGAAGGCGTCGCCCACAAGTCTTCTCATTCTTGCCTTTATTTTATCGCAGAGAAGCTTTTCAAAGGAGCGCTTGTTGGCTCCCTTTAAAATCAGCTCTCCGTATTTCATGAGTATAGTTCTCGTCATAATAGTCCTTCCTTGTTATCTCACCCTTGCAACGCTTTGCATTGCCTGTGAGAGACTCTTTGCCAACGCATCTATATCGTCCTTGGTGTTATAGTGCGACAGACTTATACGCAATGCGCCGTCGGCTTGTCTGTCGGTAAGACCAAATGCCTCAAGCACACCGCTTTTTCCTTTTTTTGCCGAGCACGCCGACCCACTTGACACGAAAATTCCGTCACTTGAAAGCTTGTGCAAAAGCACCTCGCTTCTGTAGCCCTCTACCGAAACATTTACAATGGATGGGCAGGGGGTTTCAGGGATATTCAGCTTTACGCCCGAAATGCTTCCAAGTGTCTCAACGGTATATCCGTAAAGCTCCTTCATATATTCAAGCCTCGTGCCGTCTCCCATCAGCTCGCTGACGGTAGCGCCCATTACGGCAATGCCCATAGTGTTTTCCGTACCACTTCTGAGATTTCTTTCCTGGCCACCACCGTAGGTGTGTGGTGGAAGCACCAGTCCTTTTTTTATAATTACGGCGCCGGTACCCTTTAAGCCGTGTACCTTGTGTGCCGAAACCGAAATTATATCTGCGCCGAGCGACGACAGGGACAAACGCTCTTTGGTGTAAGCCTGAACGCAGTCGCTGTGAATAATGGCTCGTGGGGACACCCTTTTTACTGCCCTTGCCACCGAGCCGACGTCGTAAATTGCACCCGTTTCGTTATTGGTGCGCATAACGGTCACCAGAGAAATATCGGGGGACAGACTTCTTTCAAGCTGTGCCATATCAAGCGCGCCACCCCTTGTGGACAGACGGATTATCTCCCAGCCCTCTCCTTCAAGGTATTCCAGAGGCTTGGACACTGCAGGATGCTCCGAATCGGTGGTAATTATCTTCTTTCCCACCTTTGCGTTCTTCCTTGCCCCACCAAGAATGGCAATGTTGTCTGCCTCCGTTCCACTTGAGGTAAAATACACCTCGTCGGCACGGACGCCCAGGCTTTTAGCCACGGCTTCACGGGCAAGAGTGATTTCCTTTTCTGCCTTCAGTCCCTCGTTGTGAAGAGAAGAGGGATTGCCGAAAATCTCAAGCATCTCCCATATTTTCTTTTTTGCCGACTCCGAAAGAGGAGTGGTTGCGCTATTATCAAGGTATACCATATTGTCCCCTTTCCCTTGAGTGCAAAAATGTCTTGCTTTTAAACACTTTTCGTATTATAATCTATTATAGTATAAACTTGGAATTTTAGCAATACAAGAAACGAATTTTTTTAAAGGATTTATATGACCAAGATATTTTTTGCGCCTATGGCAGGAGTTGGTGACAGCGCCTTCCGAACCGTCTGTATGAGACACGGCGCCGACGGTGTTACAAGTGAAATGATTTCGGCAAAGGCTACGGTTTTCGGTGACAAAAAAACCCTTGAGCTTGCCTCTCGCACTAACGAGGAGACTCCCTTTGCCCTTCAGATATTCGGCTCTGAGCCCGAAATTATGGCGAAGGGCGCTAAAATTTTAGCAGAAAAAGCACGTCCCGATTCCATCGATATCAATATGGGCTGTCCCGTGAATAAAATTGTGAAAAACGGCGAGGGCTCGGCGCTGATGAAGAGACCCGAGCTGGTGTACGAAATCGTTGCCAGAGTAACCGAAGCAGTCTATCCTCTGCCCGTTACCGTCAAAATCAGAAGTGGAATTGACGAAAACAGTATCAACGCCGTTGAGGTCGCCCTTATGGCTGAAAAGGGTGGCGCCTCTATGCTCACAGTCCACGGAAGAACACGCAGTCAGCTTTACGCGCCACCCGTAAACCTTGATATTATACGAGAGGTAAAAAGGGCAGTTTCCTGCCCCGTTGTGGGAAACGGAGATATAGTGTCGGGTGAAACGGCTTTGAAAATGCTGAAGGAGACCGGCTGTGACCACCTGATGATTGGCAGAGGGGCTTTGGGCAGACCCTGGATATTCAACGAAATAAAGGCAGAACTTTTCGGCACGGAAAAGCCCTCAATTCCCACCGGGGAAGAGCTTTTTGAGGAAATTCTGACTCATCTTGACCTTGCTATTTCCCTCAAGGGTGAAAGGCAGGCAATAATGGAGTCACGCGCTCAGATAGCCTGGTACGTAAAGGGTACTAAGGGCGCTGCAAAAATAAGGCAAAGAATTAATTCTGCTTCCTCAAGGGAGCAGGTTGTGGAGATACTTAAGGAAATATGAAAAAACACGAGCTTGAAGAAAGGCTTATCAAAGAGTCCTTGTCGGGCAACGCCGAGTCCTTCGGTGAACTTGTTCGGCACTATGAAAGATTCGTCTTTAATATAGCCTTTTCTTATATGACAAATTACGACGACGCCTTTGACGTGGCTCAGGATTCCTTCGTCAAGGCGTGGCAAAGGCTGTCCTCCTTCAAGGGAGTGTCAGCGTTTTCCACCTGGCTTTACAGAATAACAGTAAACACTGCCAAGGACGCCCTTTCGGAGCGCAACAGACGGGAAAAGGACAGTGAAATAGACGAGCGTGTTCCGTCGGAGCTGGAAACTCCCGAGGAGAAAATGCTCCGTGAGGAAAGCGCCCGACAATTAAAAAAGGCGTTGGACACACTGGACCCCGATATGAGAGAAATACTCGTTTTGCGTGAATTTGAAGAAATGTCCTACGCTGAAATAAGCAGGTGTCTGAATATAGAAGAGGGCACCGTAAAAAGCCGTTTGAGTCGGGCAAGAGAACGGCTTCGTGAAATTCTTCGGGAACAAAATCCCGAAAACTTCGTCAAAACAGTGAAGGAAAAAGAAAGGAGGGGGAATTGATGACCTGCTATGAAGCAAGAGAAAACTTTGGTGCGCTGATTGACGGCGAGTTAACCAACGACGAAAAGGAAGCTCTGCTTTCCCATATTGCAGAATGTGAGGAATGCAGAAAGGAATACGAAGAGCTTCGTCGGCTTAAAAAGGAATTTTCAAGGCTGACGGTTCAGCTTGACGGCGCACTTGCCAAGAGCGCTATGGAAAAAATTTACACCCAAGCCACCCCCGAAAAAAAGAAAACTCCCTTCTTTTTCAGATATATCGGTACTGCTGCAGCTTTGGTGATTATCGCTTCCCTTTTCCTATACACACGGCTTGCCCCTGCAAACGAAGGCGCCGAGCTTGACGGAGCTGACGAACCTCAAGCAGAATCCGTAACAATACAAAGTGGCAAGCTTTGGGCTGACGAGGACACCTCCGTAACCGAAAGCGTATTTGAAGCCGAAGAAGAGGATTCCGGAAAAACCGACTATTCAGAAAAGGACCAATATGACGACGTTCTGACCGACGTTACCCCGGAAGCAGCGCCGATGCCCGAAAGCGCACTTGGCGAAGCCCCCAACGATTGCAAGCCAAGCTACGTAACGGATGCCAGAAAAATAGGTTTTATTTTCGTTGAGGTGGAAGTAGAAGACCTGGTGCCTCTTTTTGATAACGTTGAAAAAGTAGAGAAGGATTGCCTCACGGTTAATTCAACCCCACAAGACGTTGTGAGGGTGCTGACTCAGAACAGCATTGACGTTCTTAACACCCAAATTCCTACCGACGTGGAAAGCACCACCATAATAGAACAAGAGTAAATTTTATTTAAACGAAGAGGTATATTTTGAATTTCTTTACAACACTTTCAACCGTTGCAGTTATGCTTTTATACGCTGTTCCGGGATTTATATTAATGAAAACAAAGGCAGTTAACGAGGAGGCTATTCGGGCAATATCGAAGATTATGCTTTTCGTCTGTCAGCCCTGCTTCTCGGTGTACGCCTTCATTCAGCTTGACTTTTCCTGGTCGTTTCTGATTCAGGTACTGATTTTTATGGCAGTGGTCATAGTGGTTCAGCTTGCCATTATTCTGATTTTTGCGCTGATACACAAAAAACGCTTTGACGAGGCAAAAAACAGAATATGCGTTATTGCAAGCGCCTTCGGAAACTGCGTGTTCTTCGGAGCGCCCGTGCTTGAAGCCCTGCTTCCCCACTTCCCCGAGGCTATTGCCTTTGCCAACGCTTACGCCGTTGCAATGAATTTGCTGGGCTGGACGGTTGGCTCTGCTATTATTACCAAGGACAAAAAGTACATCAATTTCAAAAAGGTGATTTTCAATCCCGGCACTATAGGTCTTTTGTGCGCCATCGTGCTATACGTTTTGAAAATTGATTTTACGGCAAATATCCAAGGCTCCCTCTCTCTGCTTGGAAGAATGACCACGCCACTGTCCATGATGGTGCTTGGTATGAGACTTGCAACGGTGAGAATAAAGCCCATTTTTGCCACTCCTCTGTTCTATGCAACCGTTCTTTTCAAGCAGATGGTGCTTCCCCTTATCGGAGGCTTCGTTTTCTCCCTGCTTCCCTTTTTCACGGGGGACGTGAGAACAACGGCGTTTATACTTTTTGCCTGCCCCGTAGCAAGCATAGTGTTGAACTTCGCAGAGCTTCTTGGGGACGGACAGGAGGCTGCTGCAGACCTTTTCTTGCTTGGTACGCTATCAAGCATTGTTACGATGCCAACAATTTTACTGCTTCTGTAAAACAAAAAATCGGCGGAAAATCCGCCGATTTTTTATTTGTATTAATTACATACCCTTCTTAACTGCATCAAAGTCGTCCTGAATTTCCTGCGAGGGTGCGGGAGTGAGGAGAGATACTACAACGATGCAGATTGAGGAGAAGATGAATGCGGGGAGAAGCTCGTAGATAGCAAATACGCCACCAAGCTGTGAAATCACAAGCTTCCAGAGGAATACCATACCTGCGCCACCTACCATACCTGCAACTGCGCCTGCCTTCGTAGTTCTCTTCCAGAAGAGTGAGAACAGCATAAGAGGACCGAAGGTTGCTCCGAAGCCTGCCCATGCAAAGGATACGATGTTGAATATAACGCTCTTTTCGTCAAGGGCAAAGAGCACGGCTATAAGAGCAATAACGAGAAGCGTAATTCTTGAAACCGTCATTACCTGCTTGTCTGAAGCGTTCTTCTTTGCAACACCCTGATAAATGTTCTTTGCAACTGCAGATGCCGCGATAAGCAAATATGAGTCTGAAGACGAAATAGTAGCAGCAAGGATACCTGCCATTACGAAGCCTGCAAGTAATGGAGGCAGAAGCTTTGTTGAAATGGTGATAAAGATGTTTTCTGCACCACTCTTGGTAAGATGCTCAATGGGATAAACCTGACGTCCTACGATACCGATAAACACTGCAACTGCAAGTGAAATAACTACCCATATCATAGCAATTCTTCTTGAACGCTTGAGCTCGCTCTCTTCTCTGATTGCCATAAATCTGAGGAGTACCTGAGGCATACCGAAGTAGCCGAGACCCCACGCCATCATAGAGAACACAGTAAGCAAGCCGTAGTCTGCCACACCGTTCCACTGAGGAGCGCCGTCAACCACTGCCTGAACGCCCTCGGCATCAACTGCAGGAGAGGCAAGACCGAAGAATTCAAGGAAGCCGGGGATTTCGTTTGCGTTGCTGATAACAGCCGAAAGGCCACCTGCTTCAACGGTACCGAGAATAACCACAACTGCAAGGGCAACTATCATAACGATACTCTGCATAAAGTCGGATGCCGACTCTGCAAGGAAGCCACCGAGAAGTGTATAAAGAAGCACGAATACTGCGCCGAGAATCATCATTGACTGATAGGATGCGCCGAAAAGCGTTGAGAAAAGCTTTCCACAGGTAACGAAGCAGCTTGATGCATAAACTGTGAAGAACACAAGGATAAAGAGCGCTGCAAGCGTCATTATCAAGCCGTTTTTCTCTCTGAAACGGTTTGAGAAGAAATCGGGAAGCGTAATAGAGTTGTTTGCTCTTACGCTGTAACGGCGAAGTCTTTTAGAAACTATAAGCCAGTTAAAATATGTACCGACTGCAAGACCGAGAGCCGTCCAGAAGGCGTCGGCAAGACCACACCAATAAGCAACACCCGGGAGACCCATCAAAAGCCAACCACTCATATCGGATGCTTCTGCGCTCATTGCAGTTACCCAGGGACCGAGACTTCTTCCACCGAGGAAGTAGTTTTCAGAGCTTGCATTGGCTCTCTTTGCAAAGGCAAAGCCGATTCCTATAACCAACGCCATGTAAACTATCATGGAAATAAGTATCTGTATTGTATTTGAATCCATTGTAATAAAATTCCTTCCTGAAAATAAAATCAAAGAAGAGACAAAAGAGATTTCCCTTTTATCTCTTCTCTTTTGGTGTTTATTAGCCCATTATCTTGTTGACAACAGAGTCAACCACGGGGATATAGAGTGTAGACTGTGAAAATGCCTTGATTCCGAGAATTGCAAGAACTACGCTTTCAATTACTGAAATAATTGTGTGAAGAAGAGAAACTATATCCGAAAGAATTTCGGGATAGAAATACTCGTCAAAGAGAGCAAGCACGTCGTTTATAACGTTGAAGAGATAGGGCACGAGAGAAACGGCGAAGGAAAGAAGTGACATTGCAACGGTAAAGGTCACTGCCTTTACTGCCATTCTGCGAAGCCATTCGTCACCCTCTGCAATAAGTACGTAGCCTGCTACGAGAAGCAAGGGAAGATATCCTGCAAAAAGAGATGCAAAATATGCCAATGCACCAAGTGCGCCTACTGAAATTCCAAGCTTTGTTTTCATTGTAATTCTCCTTATAAATTAATTTTCTTTAAGCTTTTCTCCGCATGAAGTACAAAAAGCAGCTTCGGCAGGAACCTCTGCACCACACTTTGGACAAACGGATGCGTTCTTAGGTTCTTCTTTTGAAAGCTTTTCTCCACAGGCAGTACAGAAAACTGCGTCTGCAGAAAGCTCAGTCTTACATTTAGGACAAGCAGTAATTCCCTTTATGTCCTTGATTTGCTGTTTGCTTTCAGCGATTTTTTGCTCGGAAGCTCTGATTTCGCCAACCAGGTCGGCAAATTCACCCTCAACGCTTCCTCCTACTCTCTCAACGAAAAGCTTGCCGATTTTTTTATAAAGCTCGTCAATTTTTCTCTCTTCGTCAGAGATGGCAATGTTCAGCTTTGTAATGTCCGCAATATCGCGTCCCTTTTGAGCTACCGTCTGCGTAGCCTCGCTGACCTTTTTCGTAAAATTATCAAAAAATGCCATAATATTCTCCTTTCGGTAAAAGTACGACAATGATATTATATTCAAAGTTAACAGATTTGTCAATATTTATTAATCAAAGGGAGTATTTTACAGACCAAAAACCTCGTCAAGATTAAATGCAGATACCACGCCGTGAGCCTCGGTGTTTATTCCACACTCGGTAGTAATTGCATTCATTACCTCAAGCTTATTTTCACGGGGCACGAGAATCAGAACGAAGTCCTGCTCCTCCATAAGAGGTATACCCAGGGCTTCAGACACCTCGTGAGAGCCGTCACGCATACCCTTTATAATCGTGCCACCTCTTGCTCCGGCGCTGCGAGCAGCCTCTACAACGTCGTCACTGTATCCACCTGTAACTGCTGCAAGTATAGCAACGTAGGGTGCCTGTTCTTTCATTTCGTTTTCATCTCCTTGTGTTTGTTCTTCCCTCTTCAATAAAGCCATTACCTGACTCTGCATGCTTGAGGGAGAAAGTGTGAACGCTATTCCACGTCCCTTTTGTGAAAAGGAAAGCTTTTCGTCAAGCTGTCGGAACAGCTCTGCCGTTTTGGTTCTGTCAAGAAAGCCTGCCGTTATCAGCTTTTCTCGTCCACTGAGACCGAATAGCTCCATCATTGCCGAGGGGGCAGTTCCGTGTCCGTGGCAGGAGAAGGTTATGGCTGAGCCCGATGCTTCAAAGGCCTCCTTCAATTTCTTTTCGTTACCTGTGTTAGTTATTGTAAACGCCAATCTCGGCGACAATTTCAATTCCGTCATTGTTCGTCCTCCAATTCAACGATTTCGTCGGGCACCTTCTTGGCAGGTATAGAAACTGCCTTGGTCTTTCTTGCATAAATAAGTCCCATAAGCTGAATTGTAATGAGGGGTGAGAGGGCAACCATCGCTACAACTCCAAAGGCGTCCGTTATTACGTTACCTCCAACTCCCATACACGCGCCCATTGCCAAGGGCAAAAGGAAGGTAGAGGTCATAGGACCACTGGCAACTCCACCGGAGTCAAAGGCAATACCCACGAACACCGAGGGAACTCGGTGGCTGAGAAGCAGGGCGATAGCGTAGCCGGGTATCAATATCCAATAAATATTCAAGCCTGTAATTACTCTCACCATTGAAAGCACAACGGCACCCGAAACACCTATTGACAAGGCAGTATTCATCATCTTGTGAGAAACGATACCACCCGTTATTTCATCTACCTGAGCGTTGAGCACCTGAACGGCAGGCTCGGCCTTTACGATAAAATAGCCCACCAGCGCTCCGATAGGAATAAGCAGAAGCTTATACTCTCCGTTTCCAAGAGTTTCGCCCAAAAGATTTCCAACGGGGGCAAAGCCTACGTTTACGCCTGTGAGGAACATAACCAGACCGATAATGGTGTAAACGAAGCCGATGAGCATACGGCCTGCCTGCATAGGACGGTATGAGCGTGTAAAAATCTGAAAAATCGCAAACACGCAAACCACGGGAACTATACTGATGCACACTTCCTTTACGTAGTGAGGAAGCTCCTTGTAAAACACGTTGGCAACGTCGGTTGTGGAAACAACGGGAGTAAGCTCGGTGCTATGATAAAGAGCCTCGCCCGGATTGTAGAAAATTCCGAGAAGGAGTACCGAAAGAATAGGTCCGATAGAGCAAAGAGCAATAAGACCGAAGCTGTCGTTGGCACTGTCCTTGTCGCTTCTGACAGCAGCAAAGCCCACACCGAGAGTCATAATAAAGGGAACCGTCATAGGTCCCGTAGTAACACCACCCGAGTCAAAGGCAACGGGAATAAACGAATTTGGAGCGAGGAAGGAAAGGGCAAATACAATAAGGTAAAATACGGTCAGTATTTTTGAAAGGCTTACCTTTTTATAAATTCTCAAAAAGGCTATAACAAGATATACGCCAACGCCTATAGCCACGGTATAGATTAATATACTGTTAGGAACGGACGCCACCTGATTTGCAAGCACCTGAAGGTCGGGCTCTGCAATGGTGATAATTACACCCATAAGGAAGCAAATTATCAGGATGAAGGGTAGCTTCTTCATTTTTATCATGGAAGAGCCTATACCCTTGCCCAACGGCGTTATAGACATTTCTGCGCCCAATTGGAAAAAGCCCATACCCACTATAAGAAGCACAGCCCCCACCAAAAACAGTGCAAGGGTTCCGATTTCCATAGGTACGAGAGTAACGCTGAGCGCCAGCACTATCAAGGTTATAGGTAATACGCTTGATAGCGACTCGTTGATTTTTTCTTTCAGTTTTTCGTTCAAAGCTTCGCCCTCTTTACGTTATCCCGACGTTATACAACGCCTCTGAAATATAATGCAATCTTTCCTATTTATTATAGACGATATAAAATCTTTTGTCAATAGTCACAGACGTCTAAAGCGTTCGTTAACAGGCAACAAAAAGCCGTCTTTCGACGGCTTTTGTCATTTATTCTTTTATAGCGATGCCCAGCTCGTCAAGTGACTTCTGAGGAACCTCAGAGGGACACTGTGTCATAAGCTCGGATGCGTTCTGTACCTTGGGGAAGGCGATAACGTCACGGATAGCGTCAAGTCCAAGCATAAGGCTTACAAGTCTGTCAAGACCGAAGGCAAGTCCTGCGTGAGGAGGCGCTCCGTACTTGAAGGCTTCAAGCAGGAAGCCGAATTTTGCCTCTGCGTCCTCCTTGGTGAGACCGAGAGCCTCGAAAACCGTTGCCTGAAGGTCCTGTCGGTGAATTCTTACTGAGCCACCACCAAGCTCGGTACCGTTGAGTACGATATCGTAGGCTCTTGCAAGAACCTTTTCGGGAGCTGTGGTGAGGTACTGAATATCTTCCTCACGGGGCGCTGTAAAGGGATGGTGCATTGCAACGTATCTTTCGTCCTCCTCGGAATACTCGAACATAGGGAAGTCGGTAACCCAGAGGAATTTGAAATCGTTCTTGTCACGAAGCCCAAGCTTGCCTGCAACCTCGCAACGAAGAGCGCCAAGGGAGTCGAATACAACCTTGTTTTTAGCGTCTGCAACAACGAGAAGAAGGTCACCCTCTTCAAAGCCTGCAAGTCCGTAAACCGAGCGTACCTCCTCTTCGGAAAGGAACTTTGCGAAGGAGGATGAAAGCTCGCCCGACCACTTGGACCAGGCAAGACCCTTTGCCTTGTAGGTCTTTACGAAATCGGTCAGCTTATCTATTTCCTTACGGGAGAACTTGTCTGCTCCACCCTTGATATTTATAGCTCTTACGGAGCCACCCTCGGCAATAGCCGAAGCAAATACCTTGAATTCGGTATCCTTCAAAACGCTTGAAAGGTCACAAATTTCAAAGCCGAAGCGAAGGTCGGGCTTGTCCGAGCCGTATCTGCTCATAGCCTCGTTCCAGGACATTCTCTTGAGAGGAAGCTCTACTTCAACGTTGAGAATTTTCTTGAAAAGAGTTGCGATAAAGCCTTCAACCATAGTCATAATATCGTTTTCGTCAACGAAGGACATTTCAAGGTCTATCTGTGTGAATTCGGGCTGTCTGTCGGCACGAAGGTCCTCGTCTCTGAAGCACTTTGCTATCTGAATATATCTGTCGAAGCCTGAAAGCATAAGAATCTGCTTGTAAAGCTGAGGTGACTGAGGAAGTGCGTAAAATGAGCCGGGGTGAACACGGCTTGGTACAAGATAGTCTCTTGCGCCCTCGGGTGTTGATTTAATGAGAACGGGGGTCTCTATTTCAATAAAGCCGTTGTCCTCAAAATACTCTCTTGCGTGTCTTGCAATTTTGGAGCGCACCATCATATTGTGCTGCAAGGGAGCGCGTCTCAGGTCGAGATATCTGTATTTAAGTCTCAATTCCTCTTTTACGTCGGTATCGTCCTTGATTTCAAAGGGAGGTGTCTGTGACGCCGAAAGTACCTCAAGCTTGTCAACGAAAAGCTCAACTGCACCCGTAGGCATATTGGGGTTGACTGCGCCCTCTCCTCTGTGACGGATAACACCCTCTGCAGCAAGCACGAATTCTGCTCTTGCAGAAAAGGCGATGTCAAAAACAGCTCTGTCCGTAGTGTCGTCAAAGGCAAGCTGAATGATACCCGTTCTGTCTCTCAAATCAATAAAAATAAGAGTGCCAAGGTCTCTCTGCTTCTGTACCCAACCACAGACCTTTGCTCTCGTGCCTACGTCAGCCTCGCTGAACTCGGCACAATATTTCGTTCTGTACATAATATACTCCTTTGCTCTGAAAAAGCGTTCCCGGAGAACGCCTTTTCTAAGCTTTAAATTTTACTTTACAAGTTTTGCAATGTTTTCAACGTCGGCAATATCTATCTCTTGGCTTTCGCCCGTGGACATATTTTTCAGGGTCGCCTTACCTGCTTCAAGCTCACTGTCACCTAAAACGCAGGAAAATCTTGCGCCCGTTTTGTCGGCATACTTCATCTGCGCCTTAAGGCTTCTGCCAACCTGGTCAAAGGAAGCGTTTATTCCGTGCTTCTTAAGCGCCAAAGACATCTCAAAGCTTTTAAGTCTTGCGTTGTCCCCCATTGACGCTATATAAAGGGCAGGTGAATTTGAAATCTCGGGAAGCTTGTCGGTTGCCTTAAGAGCAAGCATTACACGGGTAAGTCCCATTGCAAAGCCGATACCTGAAAGCTTTGGTCCACCAAGCTCCTCAACCAGTCCGTCGTAGCGTCCACCACCACAGATTGTGCTCTTGGAGCCGATGTCCTCCGAAATAAACTCAAACACCGTTCTCTGATAATAGTCAAGTCCTCTTACTATTTTGGGATTGACGGTGTACTTTATGCCTGCAGCATCAAGATATTTTTTAAGCTCCTCCATATGAGCGGCACATTCGGGACAAAGATAGTCAACCGTCTTGGGCGCCTTTTCGGCAAGTGCCGAGCATACGGGGCTTTTACAGTCAAGTATTCTCAAAGGATTCTTGTTGAGTCTGTCAAGACAGGTGTCGCAAAGGTCCTCACGGCAGTTGTCAAAATAATCGTGAAGCGCCTTGTGGTATTTGGGTCGGCAATGACGACAGCCGATTGAATTTATTTCAAGACTGACGTTAAGACCTAAATTCTTGAAAATATCGTAGCCCAGTGAAATTACGTTAGCGTCGGCAGCAGGATTTTGCGCGCCGAACTGCTCAACACCGAACTGATAAAACTCTCTGGAGCGTCCTGCCTCTGGCTTCTCGTAGCGAAAGCAGGAAATCAGATAATAAAGGGAAAGGGGCATAACGCCCGTTGCAAGTGAGTTTTCGATAACGCTTCTCACAACTCCTGCCGTTCCCTCGGGACGCAGGGTGATGCTTCTTCTGTCGTTATCCTCAAAGGAATACATTTCCTTTTGCACCACGTCACTGGTTTCACCTACTCCACGCTTATAAAGCTCGCTGGATTCAAAGGTGGGCAGTCTTATTTCACTGTAGCCGTAAAGGTCGGCTGTTTCTTTAATTGTTTTTTCGACCCACTGCCATACCTCGCTCTCACCGGGAAGTATATCAATGGTTCCTCTTGGCTTCTGTATCATTTTTACCTCTTAAGTTTTTGCCCTACGGCAGACTATTTTATCAGCATTCTCCAATCAAGGTCGCCTCTTTCAAGCGCCATAATAAGAGCCTCGGCAGTTGCAATGTTGGTAGCGTAGGGAACGTTGTATGCGTCGCAGAGCTGCAATATCTCTTCCTCGCTTCTGTCCCCGAAGAAATCGTCCCTGTCTCTGAAGTATAACAACAGGTCTATTTCGTTATAGGATACCTTTGCGGCAACCTGCTGTATTCCCCCGTGCTCCGCTATAAGAAGCGGTTCTATATCAAGCCCGGTTGCGTCTTGAATATTCTTTCCCAGACTTCCTGCAGCACAAAGCTGATGTCTGCTGAGTATTCCGCAATAGGCAATACAAAACTGTGTCATCAATTCCTTTTTCTTCTCGTGAGCCATTATTGCTATCTGCATAGACGATATCCTTTCTTTAGTCAGTTTGTATGTTAGTATAGTCTGAATCTGTGCCTTCTGGGTACTGCGCCGTCAAAAAGGGCAACGCTTTCCCCCGTAAGTCTTCTTGCAATGTTTTTCAGAGCCTTCCCTGCCAGAGAGCGCTTATCCTCAATCACGGTTTTGCCCGAGGATATTAAAGCCTCTACTCTCTTGTCAAAGGGCACCACGCCTATAAGGGTAACCGACGAATGCTCGGTTATATCCATTACTCCCACGAAATCGTTTTTGCCTGCCCTGTCGGGAACGAAGGAATTTATTACCAGTCTTATTTTTTCCTCCCCCGTCTTATAAAGATCGGCGCCAAGCTTTTCTGCAGCCCTGACGGATGCGGCGTTCTGGGTACACACAATAAGCACCTCGTCAACCTCACCACTATTGCTGGCCATATCCAGAAGCCTACCCGTTCCTGCTGCCATATCCAGCAAAACGAAGTCGTATTCTCTTTTGACGTTCTTCAGAAAGGAGGTGAACATTCTGTCGGTAAGGGTAGTGTCGTAGGTGCAGTCAACGTTCATTGGAGCTGAAATAAAGAATAAATTCTCTTCTCTGCTGTCACTCTCAACGGCGACACCCAAGGATGCCCTGCCCGTCATAACGTCCCAACAGCTGGGAGAAGCAGAATTTTCATGTCCTAAGGCTATATCAAGACTTCTTACGCCGAAGTCCATATCCACGGCAAGAGTTTTCTGTCCCATTTTTGCGAGGGCATGAGACAATGCGGCAGAGACCGTGGTCTTGCCCACTCCTCCCTTTAAGGAGGCAACCATTATGATTTTTCCCATGCTTCTCACCTCTTTAAGTAAAATGATACCATATTTCTCTTTAAAAATCAAGTATGTACTCATATAAAAAACGAATCTTTTGGGTGAAAACCTTCATCTTTTGTTACGTGCTTTTACGAGTGTTGTTTATCAAATGTTAACTCTTTGTACTTGAAGTTTTTTCACGCATCTGCTAAAATATAGATATAAAACACAAGTGAGGAGAAAATATGAAATACCTTTCGCAGAAAAAAACGCTGTTCCTTTTGGTAACGTCCTTCATATTGTTGGGAGGCATATATCTGTTGCCCATACTGTTGGAAAATATGCTTTTGCAGAAGATAATAACCATATCCTACCTTGTGTTGGGAACCGTTTTTGCCACGCTTTTTTTCCTTGTGAACGGAGCCTCCACCACTATTATTGACGGCGAATACGAAAAGGCTTTCTATAAAACCGTCAAAGACGGAAGCGCAACAAGCGAGGGAGAAAATCTGCATTGGAATCCTCTGAAGCTTTCTCTCGTAAAGAGAATTTATTATTCAAAGATTTTACTTTGCTTACTTTTCCCCATTCTGGTGATGTTCTTTATAGAATACGTGGCTTTACTGGTGTCCCAGTTTACAGAGTAAGAACAAAACCACTATATCTTGTACTTGCGTTTCTCCATTGACACAACATCGGCTGCTTTTTGACCTTCTTTAAAAACGAGCGCGAAACTTTTTAGCAACTTGCTCAAAAAAGCGAGTTAAATTTTTTGGATTTTACGCATATTGCACAAAAGCGTAACGAAATGTCGTAAAATCGTTACGCTTTTTCGTATATTTTTCGTCGAAAACGGGCAAATTTTTATGATTTTGGGAAACCCTCAAATTTGCTTTATTTCGTTTTTTATGGTAAAATACCCACGATTGACTGATAATGGCGATAATATGGCGTGCCATAAAAGTCAAAATAAGAGCTTTGGAAAGGAGTGTTACCGATGGCACAGGACAGTACAAAAGAAGAGTCAACCCAAGCCGTAACGGCTGAAAATCGGGGCACTTCTGTCAGACCCGTAAGGAGACGGCAGACCTTTTCTGGTCTTTACCGAGGCTTCAGAAAATCAGGTCTTTCAAGGCTTGATTCTGCCTTCAATTCTCTCTACATATGCCAGACCAACAAGTTCTGCTCAAAGCGAGTTAACGTGAACGACGTGGGCGACGGCTTCTTTAATCACCCTAAGGGCTGGTTTAAGGAAAAGGAAGAGAGAGTAAGACGGGCAACCGAAACGAAAACCCTTAAGCTTCTTGGCGCTCTTGCCGTAATGCTTTCCCCTTTTTCTAAGAGCGTTCAGCGAAGGAGCAAAACCTCCGAGGAAAAAGCAATGGGCTTTAAGAGAGCGCTTCCAACCTGCGCCGTACTGCTTGTTGCAGTCCTGCTTCTCACTGCCGTATACGTAAACACTGCAAAGGATACGGTGTTTGAAATTTCGGTAGACGGAGTAGTGGTCGGCGAGGTTTCTTCGGCAAAAACCGTTGACGAGGCACTTAATCGGGTAAACGCAAAAATTTCTTCTGTGACGGGCGAGGCGTTCTCCTTCCCTCACGAAATTTCATATACTCTGAAAAACACGGCGACTGCAAGCTGTATGGATACCCAACAGGTATACGACCTGCTTTACGGCTACGTTGACGGCTACGTCATTGAGGGCTACGGTCTTTACGTAGATTCACAGCTTATAGCAGTGCTTGACAATCGTGAGGACATTACCGACGTAATCGAGACGATTAAAGCAGAGCATATGGAAATCACCCACGAGGACGAGAGCATTGCCAACAAAATAGAAATCAAGCATCAGGAATATTCTCCCGAGGCGATTATAACCAAGGAACAGCTTACGGCTATTCTCACTGCCGAGGGCAAGGACGAGGAAGAAGAGGAGCAGACCTATTCAGCCCTGCTTTCTTCACAGACGACTCCTGCAACCATTTCTCTTGAGGAAGCTTCTCCCGAGTTTAAAGAAATGCTTGAATCAGCGCTCTCGAGTAACACCAACGACGCTATCGTTCTTGATTTCGAGGTTTATTACGAGGAAACGGTAAGAGAATCCGTTGCTTATCAGACTACCTACATCGAAGACGACACCTATTATCACGGACAGGAATTTATACAGACGTCGGGCAGAAACGGTCTTGCCGACAGTACCTACAAAGTAAAATACATCAACGGCAAGGAAGCAAGCCGCGAGCTGATTTCACAGAGCATTGTGAGAAAGCCACGTACCTGCGTAATAAAGGTTGGTACAAAAACCCTTCCCGAAATGATGACCGAGTCTCAGCACGGTGGAAAGTATATGATCAACCCCGTTCCCACGGCTTACGTATCCGACCACTTCGGCTGGAGAAGGCTGAGAGGAAAATCCGATTACCACGAGGCGCTTGACCTTGCAGCGTGGGTAGGAACTCCCATTTACGCGGCAGCGTCGGGTGAGGTAATATACTCGGGCTACAGTGCATCCTACGGAAACTACATAAAGATAAAGCACGCAGACGGTCTTATTACGCTTTACGCTCATTGCTCAAAGCTTTTGGTTTCGTCGGGCGACTACGTTGACCAGGCAGACGAAATTGCTCTTGTGGGCTCAACGGGTAACTCAACGGGCTACCACCTGCATTTCGAGGTTATTAAAGACGGCGAAAAGGTTGACCCTGAATTGTACATTTATTCTCTTGATTAAAAAAGAACACCGATTGGTAAGCCAATCGGTGTTTTTGTTTTAACTGCTTATTTATAGGGAATAAATCTATATGCGTAATCGAACAACGTATGAGTATAGCTATAGGTTGATTCGTATGCTTTAACAAGATCCATTATAGCAAAGTAGGTCTGATCGTCAAGAGCGCCGGTCACCTCAAAGCCACAAGCCGTCTGGAAGGCTGCCAACGCACGTGTGGTGGAGTCCGTCCAGGCTCCGTCTACCTCTTCCTCAGACAAAAATCCAACCGTCTCAAGTCTCATTTCAAGGCCCTTTACAGTGCTGTTTTTCGCACCCTCAACTGCCTTGCTGTAGTTGAGATAGGTAAAAGGAGGCGCTTTTGGGGAAAGCAGGTTTCTTTCAATCTTGCCCGTAACGAAGGAGTCGGGGATAATGCCCACCTCGTTATAGGTCTTGCCGTACTTGTCGTATGCCACGTAGGTGGTTATTCCACAAGCTGCGCCGTCGTCAAAGGTAAAGACCGACTGAGCAACGCCCTTGCCGTAGGTCTGACTGCCTATAATCTCAGCGTCGGTTATTTTACGGAGAGTATCTGCAAAAATTTCAGCCGAGGAAGCAGTAGCTCCGTTTACCAACACGCTTACCTTATCAAAGCTATATCCGTTAGCATAAGAGGAAAAGACGATGCTTGACAGATTTCCTGCCCTGCCCATATAGAAGAGAAGCTCTCTGTACGGCGTAAACTTGGAAAGAATATACGCTGCAACGTATATGTCACCACCCGAGTTGTCCTGCAGGTCCACGATTACGTTTGTGTAGCCATTTGCATAGGCTTCGTCGATTGCACTTGAAATTTCATAGGCTGTAGCCTGATACATGAAGCTGTTTATGTCTATGTAAATCAAGTTCTTTTCGGGATAAAGAGTAATTGCGTGCTCGTCGAAGAGGTTTGTGGTTCTTTCAAGGTTATACTCCGTTTCAACGTCTCCGTGGGCAAGCTTAATCTGAAGAGTAGGTGCCTGAGGGTCTACAAGGGAAAGATAAGTGGCAAGCGCCTCAAAGCCCAAGCCCTCAAGGTTGTATCCGTCGAATTCCACAATTCTGTCGCCTACGGCAATGCCTGCCTTTTGTGCAGGGGAGCCGTCGGCAACCTCGTCAACGTAGATGCCTGCCTTATCCGTATCGGTTGCATCCTTCCAGAGCATCTTTATACCGATGCCCTTGCTTGAGGTAGGGCTGAAAAAGCTTTCGCTTTCTCTGTCGTTAAGGTAATAGCTGAATTTATCAAGGGTATCAAAAAGAGCGTAATAGGTTGGCTCCATATTGTTTATGTCTACCTGCGTTACGCTTTGGGCAAAGCCCGAAAAAATCTCCTCGGCCGTCAGACCACCGTAATGGTAATACTCAATAAGAGCAACGAAGGTCTCAAATTTCGCAGTATACAGCCTGTCCTCACTTTCGTCCACTATGCTCATAAGCACAAGGAATTCCTCGTAGGTCATATCGGGAGTTATGGGAATAATTCCCTTGTGAAGACTCTCTATCAGCTGCTGCTCCTCGCTTTTCTGAGGTGCAGGAGCAATGAGAAGTGGGGCTGCCAAAGCGTTCGTGGCAAAGCCCGAAAGCATTATAACTGCAAGGGTAAGGATTAAAGCTTTTTTCATTTGTGTTCCTCCATGGCATAGTCAACCAACAGGTCGATAAGCTTGCCGTATGCAACTCCGTACTCTGCCATAAGCTTGGGGTACATACTTATTTTTGTAAATCCCGGAAGAGTATTTATTTCATTGAAAATAACACCCTTCTTGCCTGCAAAGAAATCCACTCTTGACAGTCCTCGACAGTCGAGAGCACGGAAAATCTCTACGGCAAGTCCACGTATTTTTTCAAGCGTGTCCTTGTCAAGTCGGGCAGGAAGATAATAGCTTGTGGTGTCGTTTACGTATTTGGTCTCATAGTCGTAAAAATCGCTGTTGGGAACTATTTCACCGGGGATTGATGCAAGAGTTACACGCTTGCCGTTCTCAAAGACGTCAAGGACTGCAGTTTCAACCTCTGCGCCCTCGATATATTCCTCAACAAGCACCTTACCGTCATATTTCAACGCCTTGCTCAGCGCCTCAACCAAGGCTTCTCGGTCACGCGCCTTTGAAACGCCCACCGACGAGCCCGTTCCTGCAGGCTTTACGAACATGGGGTATCCAAGATTTTCCTCGCACCAGAGTATATCTGCCTCAGAGTAGTCCTCTCTGAACAGGCGCCAGTTTGCCATGGGTACGTTTACCGTCTGTAAAATAGTCTTGGTTATAGCCTTGTCCATAGACACTGCAGAGCCACGGTTGTCAGAGCCCACGTATGCAACTCCCGACAGCTTCAGAAGTCCCTGAAGGTTTCCGTCTTCGCAGTTTTCTCCGTGCACGACGGGGAAAAAGCAGTCTATTCCCTGAATTTTATAGGTTCCCTCTGCCTTGTTCAGCACCATAATTCCGTGGTGTGCAGGACAGGGACTGATTATTGCAGGCACAAGATGCTCGGTGTCGTGGCAAAAGCTTGCATCGGCAATTTTTTCAACGTCGCCCGTGTAGAGAAACTGTCTGCCGTCCTTTAAAATACCCAGAGAAAACAGCTCGTATCTTTCGTTGTCTAAATTCTTGATTACCGACGATGCAGACATGCAGGACACCTCGTGCTCGCTTGACGCACCGCCGAAAATAATACAAAGCTTGATTTTGTTCATAAAAACCCCCATAAAACATATCGCTTATTACGTTAATTATATGCGAAAAGTCGAAAAAGTTCAATAGGAAATTTTTATATAATTACAGTTTGTTTTTAGAACACGTTTTTATGAAATACTCAAAGAGGGCACCGCCGTCAACGGTGTCCTCTCTTTTTTTGGAAAAACACATACGCTCGGGGTGCCATTGCACTCCTATTATATCAAGCGTTCTATGACTTATTGCCTCAACGGTTTTGCCGTCAGCTGCCATCATTACTGCCTCAAATTTATTTTTTGGTTATATGTATTAAAGAATTGAAAAATTAACTATAAGTGCTGCAAAAACGATTGAAACCATAGAAAGAAGCTTTATAAGAATATTGATAGCAGGACCTGCCGTATCCTTGAAGGGGTCTCCTACGGTATCGCCTACCACTGCTGCCTTGTGGTTGTCAGAGCCCTTACCACCGTGCACTCCGCTTTCAATATATTTCTTTGCGTTATCCCAGGCTCCACCTGAATTTGACATAAATACTGCCATAAGGAAGCCGGAGGCAGTTGCGCCTGCAAGCATTCCTACAACGCCTGAACATCCAAGTACGATACCTACGATAATCGGAACTACAACGGCAACGATTGTGGGAAGTATCATTTCACGAAGGCTGGCTTTTGTACAGATATCAACACAGCTTGTGTAATCTGCATCTGCTTCGCCTTCCATAAGCCCCTTTATTTCCTTGAACTGACGGCGTACCTCTTTAACCACGCTCTGTGCTGCACGGCCAACCGAATTCATAGTAAGAGCAGCGAAAACGAAGGGCAGACATGCGCCGATAAACAAGCCTACAAGAACGGTGGGATTAGTTATATTAAGGTTTGCTATCTTTGCCATACCACCGTCAATAGTGTTAACCTTATCAATATACGATGCCATAAGCGCAAGAGCCGTAAGAGCAGCAGAGCCTATTGCAAAGCCCTTGCCCGTAGCAGCAGTTGTGTTTCCGAGAGAGTCGAGAGCGTCGGTGCGTTCTCTTACCTCTTTATCAAGCCCTGCCATCTGTGCAATACCACCTGCGTTATCTGCAACGGGTCCGTAAGCGTCGGTTGCCAGGGTAATACCAAGAGTTGAAAGCATACCTACTGCTGCAAGAGCTATACCGTAAAGTCCCATTGAAGCATCGGCTGCGCCACCGGAAACGTAGTATGCAACAAGCACGCATACGGCTACGATTACTATGGGAAGAAGTGTTGAAAGCATACCTACCGATAAGCCACTGATAATAATGGTAGCCGTTCCCGTTTCGGAGGTAGAAGCAAGCTTTTTGGTAGGCTTATAGCTGTCTGAAGTAAAATATTCTGTTGCCTGACCGATAAGCACACCTGCTACGAGTCCTGCAAGAATAGCAAAATATACGGTCCAATTATCCTTACCGAGTACGTAATATACTACGGGCAACGCTACGATTGCAATAACGATTGCAGAAAAATTGGTTCCGCGTGACAATGCGCTCAATAACTGCTTCTGGCTTGCGCCCTCTTTGGTTCTTACGAGGAATGTTCCGAGTATCGAGCATATAACTCCGATTGCTGCAAGAAGCATAGGCAACGCCATTGCCGCAAGATTGTGAAGTGCTGCTACGCCAAGTGCGCTTGCAGAAATAATTGAGCCTACGTAGGATTCGTAAAGGTCGGCTCCCATACCTGCAACGTCACCTACGTTGTCGCCTACGTTGTCGGCTATAACCGCAGGGTTACGGGGGTCGTCCTCGGGAATTCCGGCCTCAACCTTACCCACGAGGTCGGCGCCTACGTCAGCAGCCTTTGTAAACACGCCTCCACCAACTCTGGCAAACAACGCCATAGAGGAAGCGCCCATACCAAAGGTAAGCATAGCGCTTGAAATAGCTTCATTTGAAAGGCTGAATACGAATTTTAAAAGGAAAAACCATACGGAAATGTCCAGAAGTCCAAGCCCTACCACGGTAAAGCCCATAACGCTTCCGGAGGAAAATGCCACGCGAAGTCCTCTGTTCAGCCCTTCCCGGCAGGCGTTTGCCGTTCTTGAATTAGCAAGAGTTGCTATTTTCATTCCTACAAAGCCCGATAAAGCCGAGAAAAAGCCTCCCGTAACGAAAGCAAAGGGAACGTAAGGGGTGAGAAGCCCTGCGTACGCCATTACTCCCAATATAACGAACATAACTCCGAAAAATACCACTACAATCTTATACTGACGCTTAAGATATGCGTTTGCGCCCTGTCTGATTGATAAGGATATTTTTTTCATCTTTTCGGTTCCTTCGGAAAATCCGAGTACCTTGCGTGCTGTAACGAATGCGAAAATCAATGCAAGCAATGCTCCCGCAAAGGTTAACAAAATAAGTGCCTTGTCCATAAATTCAAAGCTCCAAAATATATTTCATAGAACCATACGATTTTCTCCTAATTCTCAATATAAAATTCTATAGCGATAATTATAACATATTTAATTTTAAAAAACAAATACTTTTTTATATATACCAAAATAACTTTTTTTGAATATATAGTCCCTGTTTTTAGTCAATAAATTTGCTTTGTTTAACAAATTATCTATTTACTTTTCGGCGTTTTGTGATATAATTAGAATGAGTGAAAATGTTCGGAGGAAAAAATGAAAAAAATAACTGTTGTACTTATAGCTTTACTGCTTTTGATAACTGCATCTTCCTGCTCAAAGAAGGAGGAAGGCGATATTCCCGAAGGAATGGCGGCTCTTGAAAACGACGTAACCGATTTTACCCTTTATTACCCTGAGGAATGGTCGGTTGATCGCAACGACGGTATGGTTAGCGTATACGTGTCGGACAAGGACCGTTCAAACGTTTCTGTTACTACCTTTGCAGCTTCTGCTGAAGTTACCAGCGTTGACGCATATCTGAATATGGGTGATACCACCTATTTTGACCACATGAAAGAGACCTTCCCCGACCTTGAGATGCTGGCTGACGGAGAGGAAACCACTCTGGACGGCGTGCCTGCGAGACAGTACGTTTTCACGGCAACCGTTGCAGGAGATGCCTATAAATTCAAGCAGGTTATAACCTATTACTACGGTTATATCTATATGCTCACCTACACCTCTACCACAGACGGCTTCGATTCCCACGTGGACGAGGTAAACTCCATTATATCAGAGTTCAGCTTTAAATAAACAGTGGTGTCTGTTAAAAAGAAATTTTAAAAAACACGAACCCCTTAAGGAGATCCTATGTCAAAAGAAAAACGCGCTTGTCCCACTGCTGCAAACCGTGTGGGAGGACAGGCTGTACTTGAAGGCATTATGATGAAGCACAAAACCAGCTGTGCCACTGCAGTCAGATGCCCCGACGGCAAGATTGCCGTAGAAAAAAGAGAAGTAAAATCGATTAAAGAAAAAATCCCCTTCCTCAGAATTCCCATTATCCGAGGAGTAGTAAATTTCGTGGAATCCATGATGCTTTCCATGTCTACCCTCACTCTATCGGCAGAGATGCAGGGCATCGAGGAAGAGCCTTCAAAATTTGAAAAATGGCTGGAAAAGAAGCTCGGCAAAAGTCTTATGTCGGTTGCTGCAATAATCGGAGGCGTGCTTGGCGTTCTTTTGGCGCTGGGACTTTTCTTCTATCTGCCAATGGCAGTTTCAAAGCTATTTTCCCTCGTTTTCGATATGCCTGCCGTCGTAAAGGCAATCGTCGAGGGCGTCGCTAAAATGGCGATTTTCGTTTTGTATATATGGCTCGTTGCCTTTATGCCCGATATTCGCCGTACCTACGAGTACCACGGCGCAGAGCATAAGTCTATTTTCTGTCACGAGGCAGGCTTACCACTTACCGTAGAGAACATAAAAAAGCAATCTCGCTTTCACCCACGCTGTGGTACAAGCATGATGTTCGTAATGCTCTTGCTTGGTATCGTCGTGTCGGCAGCGCTCCCTGCATCTTTGTGGAACAATCTGTTTTTAAGATTTTTAACAAAGCTTCTTATACTTCCCCTGGTTGTAGGCATAGGCTACGAATTAACTATACTTTCTGGAACGCACGACAATTTTGTACTGCGTATTCTCACAAAGCCCGGACTTTGGTTTCAGAGAATAACCACCCGTGAGCCCGACGATAAGGAAATCGAGGTGGCAATAGTTGCCCTCAAATCCTCGCTTCCCGAGGAATATCCCCCTGAAACAGTGTTTGACGGAATAGAGAACGGACAATGCTTGGAAAACTGAAAAGGTTGTGGGAAGGGTCCTCCTTCGCCCGTGAAAACCTTGCCTTTCGTGAAACGGTAGGACTTCTGCTTGAAAAGTACGGCTATTCCAGAGACGCCCTTTTGCTTGGTAAGGATATTAACTGCTCCTTGCTGATATCAGATTTTGAAAGAGCAGTAAACGGCGAGCCCCTGGGATATATTCTGGGTAAAGTCCCCTTCTGGCAAGAGGAATATTTCGTTGAAGAGGGGGTGCTTATCCCCCGTAGCGACAGCGAGGCTCTGGTTGAAGAGGCAATACGGCGCATCCCACAAAACACTCATTTCGTTGATATTTGTACGGGAAGTGGTTGTATCGGCATTTCGGTATTGCGTGCCCGTCAGGACTTGACGGCAACCCTTTTGGATATATCTCCCGTAGCAGAAAGGGTAGCAAAGAAAAATATTAATGCCTTGGAGGTATCGGACAGATGCGAATTCAGGCGCTTCGACCTGTTTTCAGACCCTCTGCCCGATTGCTCAACGGTTATTATGAATCCCCCTTATATCACAAGGGATGAAATGAAGTCCTTGCCCGAAAACGTAAAGCGAGAGCCTGCTCTTGCGCTGGACGGTGGAGAGGACGGCTTGGATTTTTACAGATTCGTTGCAGACGACCACGCTTATTCGGACAAATTGCTTATTTTTGAAATAGGCTATAAACAAGGAAATTCCCTCTGCCGTCTTTTTAACGGTGGAGAGATAATAAAGGACCTGTGTGGAAACGACAGGTGCTTCATAAAAAATAATTTAATGTAAGAACAACGGCACAAGAGAAAGGAGACATCATGCCATCAACTCTTATATCTAATGCAGAAATTGACGTTTTAAAGCTTCCTCACTTCCCCACGGCCTTTTTGGGCGCAATCTGGCGCGCCTGGGGACAGGTTTCGGCAGAAACCCTTGCAAAGGTCCTTGAAACCACACCCGAAAACGTAAGAAAATCCGCGTCGGACATGGGACTTGACCCCGACGTTAAGGCAGACGAGGCTCTTTGGAAGAAGAGAGGCTACATAACCCTCATAAGAAATATGTGGCATCTGTTGACCTTCGATCAGATATGCACCTTGCTCGGAGTGTCGGACACAGAGCTTGACACCACCCTGAAGGAAGACGACTTTCTCTATCATAAGATGGGTAACTTCTTCCCGATAATGCCTAAAACCGTTTGGCGCGAGCTGACCGAGGCAGAGAAAAAAGAGGTTGCATTCATCAAGGAAAACTGTTTGAAATACAAGGCTCTTGACAGTCAGTATCCCGACGATGCCTTTCGCTTCGTTAAGGAATACTACAAGGAAGCCGACGGCGCACCTGAATTCGTCAGTGACATTAACGGAGATTTGAGAGTAATCTACTCCTTCTTCGCGCTTTTCGGCGACCCGTTGATGGAGGACGACTGCGACCCATTCCCCGACAGACTTCTTGAGGAATACGCTCGCTACGGCATCAACGGAATTTGGATGCAGGGAGTGCTTTATCAGCTTGCTCCTTATCCCTTTGCACCGGAGCTGTCAAAGGGCTGGGAAAAGCGTCTTGCAAACCTTGCAAAAATAGTTAAAAAGGCGGCAAAATACGGCATCGGCATCTATCTCTACATAAACGAGCCCAGATGTATGCCCGAAAGAGTCTTTGAAAAGTACCCTCAGATCAAGGGTCATATGAGAAATAACGACGTTGGAATGTACTCGGTATGTACCTCTACTCCCGAGGTTCAGGAATATCTTGATTCTGCAATGTATCAGCTCTTCAAGACGGCAGAGGGCCTTGCAGGCTTTATCACAATATCTGCAAGTGAAAATCAGACCAACTGCTATTCCCACAGAAAGAACGGTGACTGCAACTGTCCCAGATGTAAGGAAAGAAAGAGCTACGACGTAATCGCAGAAGTAAACAATATTATGTCCCGTGCTGCAAAGAGAGCAAACCCCAAAGCCCGTGCAGTAATATGGACTTGGTCCTGGAACGGAGAGGACGTTGACGAAATCATAAGACGTCTTGACAAGGACGTAATAGTTCAAACCGTTTCGGAAACTAAAATGAAGCTGGTTAAGGGTGGAATTGAAAGTGAAATCCGTGACTACTCTATGTCAAACCCCGGACCCAGCGATGCAGCAATGCAGGAATGGAACGTGGCAAAGGAATGTGGACTTGACTGCTCGGCAAAGGTGCAGTTCAACTGCTCGTGGGAGCTTCCCGGAGTACCCTACGTACCTGCTTTCGACCTGGTGGCAGAGCACGCTTCAAATCTTCATCGAGAAAAGGTAAAGCACGTTATGCTCTCCTGGACTCTCGGTGGCTCACCCTCACCCAACATTGCCCTTGCAGGCGAAATTATGCGCAAGGAAACGCTTGACGGCAACGAGGTGCGTGACTTTATAGAACGCAACTATCCCGGAGAAATGGCAGAGGTAGCCTATGAAGCGCAAAAAATCTTCTCTGAAGCCTTCCGTCAGTTCCCCTTCCACATAGCAGTGCTTTACAATGCACCTCAGACCTCGGGACCCAAGAGCCCCTTCTTCACCGAGCCAACGGGCTTGAATTCCACAATGACCTGCTTCCCCTACGACGACCTCAAGAGATGGAAAGCAATTTTCCCCGAGGAAATTTATATAAATCAGTTCCAGCTTGTAGTTGACGGCTGGCGCCGTGCCCTTGACGTTATGGAAGGATATAAAGGCGAAAGAAACGTTGCATTTAACGAGCTTTACGATATGATGCTTGGCTCCTACGTGCATTATCTTACCAATCTCAACCTGGCAAAATTCGTACACAGAAGAAACGAATGTCTTGAAAGAGGCTTTACGGAAGCAGATTACAAGTATTTGCTTGAAATACTTGACTGCGAGGAAAAGAACGTTGTTGACGCCCTCAAGCTTCAGAGCCGTGAATCAAGGCTGGGCTTCGAGGCAGCAAACCATTATTGCTTCACCAGACAGGACCTTTTGGAAAAGCTTATCAATATTGCATGGTGCAAGAGATACTACGAAAATCTTCTCTAAAATAACCTACAAAAGGAGATAAAAATGGACGAGAAAAAGAAAAAGACAGCCGAGGCTGCCGAAGAAAAGAACGACGGCAAGGAAGCGGCGAGAAAAAAAGCAATTTCCCAGATAACTAAAAGATACGGCCAAGGCTCTATTATGAGACTTGGTGACAACACTCAGATGCAGGTAAGCGCAATTCCCACAGGCTCTCTCTCTTTGGACTTTGCGCTGGGTATCGGTGGTGTTCCCAAGGGCAGAATAGTAGAAATTTACGGACCTGAAAGCTCGGGTAAGACCACTCTTGCTCTCCATATAGCAGCAGAGGCGCAGAAGCTTGGCGGCTCTGCAGCGTTTATCGACGCCGAGCACGCTCTCGACCCTGCCTATGCGCAGGCAATCGGAGTTGATATTCAGGACCTTCTCGTAGCACAGCCCGACAACGGCGAGCAGGCTCTTGAAATTGCCGAGGCTCTTATCCGTTCAGACGCTATCGACGTTGTAATCATCGACTCGGTTGCAGCCCTTGTTCCCAAGGCTGAAATTGAAGGCGATATGGGTCAGGCAATGGTGGGCGCTCACGCAAGACTTATGTCTCAGGCACTCCGTAAGCTGTCAGGTGCTATCGCAAAGAGCCAGTGCGTTCTTATCTTCATCAACCAGCTTCGTGAAAAGGTTGGTATCGTATACGGAAACCCCGAGGTTACCACCGGTGGTAAGGCGCTGAAGTTCTACGCCTCGGTAAGAATAGACGTAAGACGTGGCCAGCAGATAAAGAATAAGAGCGACGTTGTAGGAAACCATACCAAGTGTAAGGTTGTAAAGAACAAGTGCGCAGCCCCCTTCAAGTCGGCTGAATTCGATATTATGTACGGCGAGGGAATTTCCTCGGACGGCGAGCTTCTTGACCTTGGCGAAAGCCTTGGAATAGTTCAGAAGAGTGGTTCGTGGTACGGCTACGGTGGTTTAAGACTTGGACAGGGTAAGGATAATTCCAAAATTTACCTTAAAGAAAATCCCGATATCCGTGACGAAATCAAGTCGAAAATTCTTGCTCAGGCAAACGACCTTCAGGGCAAGCTGTCCTTTGGTGGAATAAGTGGTCTTGACGACGACGAAGACGAGGATATCGGAGAAGAGGGCTTTGAGGAATAAGCCCATCCGTGTGATAAAATATGATATATTTAAGACATTATAGCATTGAAAAAAACAAAGAAGTAGTTATCGTTACCGACGAGGGCGAGTTTCCCATATGGGTAAAGGACTTTGAAAAAAGCTTTACAAATATGGTAAAGGGCGACGAAATCGTGGAGTCCGAGCTTCTCGTTGCTCTTGCAATAAGACGGGAAATCAAGAAAAAGGCAATTCGCCGTCTTGCAGCAGGAGACGTAACGAAAAAAGATCTTAAACGCCGTCTGCTTCGCGAAAAGGTATATGGTGGAAACGCCAATGCCGATTGGCTTGAGGACCTTCTCTCAAAGCTTGAAAGAGCCGGCTATATAGACGATAACGGCTATGCCATACGCTTTGCCGAAAAGTGTCTTGACAAGGCGTGGGGAGAAATGAAAATAAGGGGCACTATGCACGAGAAAGGCTTTGAGCCCCAGCATATTGATAACGCTCTTGAAAAGCTTTCCCCCAACTTCGTCGCAATTGCCGAGGACTATATCAAGGACAAGCTTGACAACTGTGACAGAGACACCGTATACAGAAAAATGTACCAAAGAGGCTTCCGTTCCGAAGAAATCGTGGAAGCTATCGAAAATTTGAAAGGGAACCAATAATGCCAGATATAAAAGTAGGCTTCGTGTCTCTGGGATGTCCGAAAAACACCTGCGACACCGAAGTAATGCTTGGACTGTTGAATGAAAAGGGCTACGAGCTTGTAGCTGAGGATATTTATGCCGACGTAATGATTATAAATACCTGCGCCTTCATTCAAAGCGCCAAGGAAGAAGCAATAGAGTCAATTTTAGATATTGCTTATCTGAAAAAGCACCACAACCTCAAGGGAATTGTGGTTACAGGCTGTCTTGCCACAAGATACGCAAAGGATATAGAAGCCTCTCTTCCCGAGGTTGATGCAATTCTTTCGGCAGGTGACGAGGGCAAAATATGCGAGGCTGTTGAAGCTGCATACCGTGGAGAAAAATACGTTTCCACAGCCCCCACTGAAAACCTTGCCTTTGGTGGAGACAGAGTAGTAACTACTCCCGAATATACTGCCTATCTCAAAATAGCAGAGGGCTGCGACAACAGATGTGCCTATTGCTCAATCCCCGACATACGAGGAAAATTCAGAAGCCGTGACGCCGATGACATCATAGCCGAAGCCCATACCCTTTTTGACCTGGGTGTTCGTGAGCTTTGCCTTGTTGCGCAGGACACTACACGCTACGGCTACGACCTGACGGGCAGATATATGCTTTCCGAGCTTCTGGAAAGGCTTTGCACCGAGGAGGGCTTGGACTTTAAGTGGATAAGACTGCTGTATTGCTATCCCGACAAGATAACCGACGAGCTGATTGAGGTTATGGCTAAGTACGATAACGTAGCAAAATACATAGACCTTCCTATTCAGCACGTAAACGACAGAGTTTTGAAGGTTATGAACCGTCACGGTGGGTCAGAGGTGATAAAAAGCGCAGTTTCAAGACTTCGTGCAAGAATCCCCGACATCACCATACGTACAACGGTTATAACGGGCTTCCCAACGGAAACTGCCGAGGAAGCGACAGAGCTTCTGGAATACGTCAAGGAAACACGCTTTGAGCGTCTCGGAGCCTTCACCTATTCCCGTGAGGAAGACACCCCTGCTTATTCCATGAAGCCTCAGGTTTCAGAAAAGCAGAAGCAAAAGCGTTGCGACGCTATAATGGAAGCGCAATACCGAATTCATAGCGAAAACAACGAAAAAGCCGTAGGAAAGTGCATCACCGTGCTTTGTGAGGGCTACGACCCCGTAGGCGAAACCTATTACGGCAGAAGTGAAGCCGATGCACCCGACATAGACGGCAAGGTGTACTTCAGTGCAAAGCACAGACTCCGTGAGGGCGAGTTTGTCCAAGTGGAAATAACCGGCGTGTTAGACTACGATTTAGTAGGACGCCAGAAATAACCTGATTCTGAAAGGATTTTAACGATGAGTAAAATAAACCTTCCAAACAAGCTTACAATTTTAAGAATGTGTCTCGTTCCCATAGTGATGGTTTTCATTCTCTATCCCTCGCTGACGGGAAACAATCCTTTGCTTTACGGAATTATTCCCACAATACTCTTTATTCTCACTGCAATTACCGACTTTATTGACGGAAAAATTGCACGCAAGCACAACCTTATTACCGATTTCGGTAAATTTATGGACCCCGTTGCCGATAAATTTATGGTAATCGGCACGCTGGTTTCAATCACCGTTGCAAACGATGTACTCAGACCTTATATGGTATGGGTGTCAATCATCGTTATTTTCCGTGAGCTTGCAGTGACCTCAATCCGACTTGTCGTATCGGGTGAAGGAATAGTTGTTCCTGCAAATTGGCTTGGCAAGTGCAAAACCATGACTCAATCCATTTCTATTGCAGTCTTTCTCGTTGAACACATTTTCTGGGATGCATATATTTTGTCCTATATTGGTATGCTTGCCACAGCAATACTCACTCTCTGGTCAGGAATTGCTTACCTCAAGGAGTATTGGAAATATATCGACCCCACAAAATAATTATTTGGAGTTACAATGCAAGAAAAATTAACAACGATATCGGGAATACGTCTGTATTCCCTTTATACTGCCGTGCATAGCTTTACGCTATCCATATATATTCCTGCAGGTCCTCTCTACGACGGAGTTGAAAACGCGGGAATGTCCCATCTGTTTGAGCACGCAGTATTCAGAAACGTCAATCACCTTATGGGTGGTGAACTTTATCGGGAGCTTGACCGTTATGGGCTTACCCTTTCGGGCGCTACCTATAACGAGCTGGTGCAGATATCCGTTCAAGGCTCTTTAAGCCACTTTGAAAAAGCAGTTGAAATACTGTTGCTGGCGCTTTCGCCACTTGTAATAACACCTGCCGAGCTGAATGCCGAAAAGGAAAGAATCAAGCGTGAGATAAGAGAGGACACCTATCGCTCCTCGGTTGACGCCATGAGCCAGAAGGCAGTGTGGCAGGAAACGGGTCTTGCTGAAACCATAACGGGAACCGTAGGCAAAATTTCCAAGGTAACCGTAAAAAGACTTTCCGACTTTGCAAGCACGCTTCTCTGCCGTGAAAACGTATTTTTCTATCTGACGGGAGCGTTCGAAGAAAAGCATCTTGCGTTTCTCCGTGATAAAATGGCAGGAATATCCTTGCCGTCGGGTGAAAAGCGTGAAAACGTGGCGCAAAAGCCTTCAGGCTTTTTCAACAGAAAGCCCGATATAACAGTGAAAAGAGCCAATTTCTGCAAGGTTAAGCTTGCCTTTGACGTTGACTGCAAAAAGACGAAAAAGCCAGCCCGAGATATAGTTTACGACGTTCTTTTCCAGGGAGACACCTCTAAAATATTTTTAGAGCTATCCGAAAAAAACGGCTACGTTTACAGCTTTGACGCCAACCTTGACGAATACAGAAATCTGGGCTCGCTGTCCCTAGCCTTTGAAACCTCTGCCACCGACTTCGCTCCGGCGCTTCGGCTTGTCAAGGAGATTCTCGACGGCGTAACCGAAAGAATAGAGGAGGATGAGCTTTCTCTGGCAAAGGTGCCTTATACCGAGAACTACGACTTTATTTTAGACGATGCCGAGGGTCTGAATTGGAACAAAGCGTGGGAATCACATATTCTCGGCTTTGAATATAATACTCTTGAAGACAGAAGAAAGGCTTACTCCGACGTAACCTTAAAGGAAGCGATTGAAACTGCAAGGGAGATTTTCAAGCCGTCCAATCTTACAATCTCGGCAAAGCACAGAAACCCCGAGGTTGCCCTTAAAATAATTAAAGATATATTTTTGTCTTGACCTTTTTGAAAAGATATGCTACAATAACCTTGAATTTAATATACTTCGGCGTGACAAGAGTATCGGAAGAAAAGCTGACAGAGAGAACGCGTATGGTGAGAGCGTTTAAGTAATATTCCGTGAAAGTGCAGTCACAGATAAAGCCGAAAACCAAAAAGTTATAAATAAGAGTGGAACCGCGCAACAGCGCCTCTTGACAAAGAGGGGCTGTTTTTGTTTATAAAGACTTAACCCAAAACACTTGCCTTAAACACGCTACAAAAGGCGAGAGTTTTGGCGGGAAAATCGTCAATCCCGAAGCCGTCGCCGTACAAATGTACGGCAGTGCAAGGGAGGGGCGAAGAAAATGAAATTTTCACAGACGGAAGAAAGCGAAGCTTTCAACATT
Organism: Clostridia bacterium; assembly: GCA_017520825.1. Classification (GTDB taxonomy): domain Bacteria; phylum Bacillota; class Clostridia; order Oscillospirales; family SIG627; genus RGIG6353. The sequence goes on from JAFXEX010000026.1 coordinate 33,239, forward strand.
AGAAAAACATATAACAAGGGTGTTGTGTGTTGGCGCTTTGTTTCTTGGGGGAAACAATGAAAAGCTTTAATAATCATTTCATTTTCGGTTTTAACCCAAAAGACACGCCGTAAAACGACTATAACTTTCAGGAGCTCTATATGAAAATACTTCAAGACCTTAAATCCATCAAAGCCCGTGACCCTGCGGCAAGAAACGTGCTTGAAATATTCTTTTTATATTCGGGATTTCACGCCCTTATATATTACAGAATAGGAAATTTCTTCTACAGACGTAAGCTGTTTTTCATCGCCAGACTTATCTCGCAAATGGGCAGATTTTTCACGGGAATTGAAATACACCCCGGAGCCACCATCGGCAGAGGTCTGTTTATAGACCACGGCTCGGGAGTAGTCATTGGCGAGACTGCCGAAATAGGAGATGAATGTACCCTCTATCAGGGAGTTACCCTTGGTGGTACGGGTAAGGACACGGGAAAGAGACACCCAACCCTCGGAAACGGCGTTCTCGTGGGAGCGGGAGCAAAGGTGCTGGGTCCCTTCAAGGTTGGCGACAGAGCCAAAATTGCTGCAGGCTCGGTAGTCCTCACAGAAATACCCCCCGACTGCACGGCAGTTGGTGCCCCTGCAAGAATAGTTAGACGAGGTGGAGAGCGTCCTGCCGATCTTGACCAGGTGCATATTCCCGACCCCGTTTCCCAGGAGCTTTGCAAGCTTCACGCAGAAATAGACAAGCTGAAAAAAGAACTGGAAAAAATGCAGAATTCGTAATCAATTTTCAATCTGCAAATAATAAAAGTAACAACATATGGCAAAGAAGTTTTTTGCAAGACGAGGCGTCAAGGTGAAAAGCAAGACGAAGGCTTACTTTCGTAAGTCAAGTCGCTTTTTACCAAAGCAACGAAGTATTGCAGAAAAATCCGAGCCAAATAAGGAGATATATTATGAAATTTTACAATTCCATCACCAAAAGAAAAGAAGATATGGAGTTCAAGGACAACACCGTCAGAATGTACGCTTGTGGTCCTACCGTTTACAACTTTTTCCACGTAGGAAACGCAAGATGCTTCGTTATTTTCGACCTGCTTCGCCGTTACCTTGAGTACAGAGGAAATAAAGTTACCTTCGTACAGAACTTCACCGACATTGACGACAAAATGATAAAGCGCGCCAACGAGGAAGGCACTACGGTTAAGGCTGTTGCAGATAAGTATATCGAGGAATATTTCACCGATGCAAAGGGCCTCGGTATCACACCTGCAACCTTCCACCCCAGAGCCACAGAAAATATGGCTGAAATTATAGAAATTATCGAAATCCTTATAGAAAAGGGCTTTGCTTATGCTGCCGACAACGGTGACGTTTACTTTTCGGCACGTAAGTTCAAGGGCTACGGCACACTTGGTGGCTTCGATATAGACGACCTTGAAAGTGGTGCGAGAATTGACGTAAACGACGTAAAGCGTGACCCTCTTGACTTCGCTCTCTGGAAGGCGTACAAGGAGGGTGAGCCCTATTGGGAATCACCTTGGGGCAAGGGACGTCCGGGCTGGCATATCGAATGCTCGGCAATGGTTAATAAGTTCCTCGGTAAGACTATCGACCTTCACGGTGGCGGACAGGACCTGACCTTCCCTCACCACGAAAACGAGGTTGCACAGTCGGAAGCAGCGTTCGGCGTTCCCTTCTGCCGTGCCTTCATACACAACGGCTATATTAACGTAGACAATAAGAAGATGTCCAAGTCTTTGGGTAACTTCTTTACCGTCCGTGATGCAGCTGCAAAATACGGCTATCCTGCAATCCGTTTCTTCCTTGTTTCTGCACAATACAGAAGCCCCATTAATTTCTCTGCAGAAATTCTCGAGCAGGCAAAGGCTTCTCTTGAAAGAATGTACAACTGCGAAAACGCTATAAAATACGCTCTTAAAACTGCAAACGGCGACGCTTTGACAAAGGAAGCCGAGATTAACGCTCTTGGTCAGTATAAGGAAAAGTTCATCGAAGCAATGGACGACGACTTCAATACTGCCGATGGCATTTCAGCAATATTTGAAATGATAAGGGCAATTAACTCTCTTCTTGCAGGCGATCTTTCAAAGGCAGACCTGGAAGCAATTTACTCTATATATAAGGAGCTTGTTGGTCTTATGGGCTTCCTTCTTCCCGAGGAGGAGGGTGACAGCGCCTGGATAGACGCACTCATCGAAGAAAGACTTCAGGCAAAGAAGGCAAAGAACTATGCAAGAGCCGACGAAATCCGTGAGGAATTAAAGGCGAAGGGCATAATTCTCGAGGACACACCCTCGGGCACAAAATGGAAAAGGGCATGAAGCACGCAAATATACCCGTTTTCGTACCCCACGTAGGATGTCCCAACGATTGCGTTTTCTGTAATCAACGCACCATTTCGGGAAAAACGGATTTCCGTATTGAAAAGGTCCGAGAGGAAATAGAAGAAGCACTAAAGACAGTAGTGTCTTGTGTTCGTCAAATTGCTTTCTTTGGAGGAAGCTTTACGGGAATTGAACGGTCTCTTATGACTCAGCTTCTTGAAATAGCAAACGAATATATAGAAAAGGGTCTGGCAGACTCGGTAAGACTGTCTACCCGACCCGATTATATTGACGGAGAAATACTTGATATATTAGAGCAGTACAAGGTAAAAAGCATTGAGCTTGGCATACAAAGTATGAACGACAGAGTTCTTGCTATGAACAAGCGAGGACACACTGCCGAGGCTTCCCGAAGGGCAATGGAGCTTATATCCAAGCGTGGCTTCGGACTGACGGGTCAGATGATGACCGGAATGTACGGCTCGTCCCCCGAGGACGAAGTGATGACGGCAGAGGAAATATGCAAGTATGCCGATTCAGCTCGCATTTATCCCACGGTCACCTTCAAGGACACTCAGCTTGCAAATCTGTACGAAAAAGGCGACTACTCTCCACCAAGTCTTGAGGAAACGGTGGAGCGAGGCTCTGCAGTTTACAGAATTTTTAAGGAAAAGGGCGTTGACGTTATACGCATAGGGCTTCAATCGGGTGAAGGTCTTCATTCGGACAAGGTAATAGCCGGAGAATATCACGATGCTATCGGTGAGCTTATACTCTCCCGTGTCTGCCTTGACGAAATGCGTGAAAGACGAATACCCGTAGAATTTTCCAATGGCACGGCAACCTTTTCAGTTCCCAAAAAGCTCCTTTCTCAATATATCGGTCAAAGACGAAAAAACGTCAATATATTGGAAAAAGAGCTTGGATTAAAGGTAAGAATTATTCCAATATAATTAAAAAAGGACGAGAAATCTCGTCCTTTTTTATACGCTATAATATTTCAATCTCGGTCATACTGTAGGCAGACGCAGTCTTTACAACAACGTCCCCTCGGTCACGCAAGGCGTCCTTTGATACCTTTAAGGCAATGTCGGGACGGTTGTTTTCCTCTGAAAGATGGGCAAGAGTGAAGCTTTTGCTTCCCTTTTCCTCAAGCTCACGCACAAATTCTGCACACGCCGTATTGGACAAATGCCCTCTTTCCGACAGAATTCGTTCCTTCAGAAATTCGGGGTACGGACCCGATTTCAGCATTTCTATATCGTGATTGGATTCAATTACTATATTTCTGACACCCGAAAAGAGCCGTCTCATATCCTCGGTGACGTGTCCTATATCGGTTGCATAACCAATACTCTTTTTGTCCTTCGTTGACTCTATCAGAAAGCCCAGACTTCCGGCTACGTCGTGAGGGGTGGAAAACGGCTTCACCGACATTGTACCTATTTCATAGGTCTTGTCGGGCTTTACCGTCAAAATACTCGATGCAACTCTGCGACAGTCCTCCACGTCATAATTTTTACAAGGAGAACAAACGGCTCTTGCCGTTTCAACGGTTGTAAAAATCCTTACGTCATACTTCTTTACAATATTATACAAGGCTTTAACGTGGTCTGTATGCTCGTGAGTGACGAATATGCCCTTTATATTTTCCATGCCGTCACCAAGGGCTTCAAGGCATTCTCTTATTCTTTTCAGGTTACCACCGGCATCAACAAGGATGGATGTGTCGCCGTCGGTCATATAGGTACAGTTACCCTTTGAGCCTGAAAAAAGTACGTGTGCTTTCATAAGTTTCCTTTTTATAGTTCAATGTATTGGATTCTGCTTTACTCAAAAACGTGGATTTCGGGCTTTTCAATTCCCTCCGGTGTTGCAATAACTGCTGAAAAAGCCCTGCCTGCAAAGGCGCTAACCTCTGCCGACAGGTCGGTAAAGGCAATATCGGGAGGAAGTGCTTTCCCCTTTTGTTTAAAAACACCCTCACCCGTCAGCTTTCCATATGCTTCTTTTTTTACCCACAGACTGTAAAAGTCGCAATCCTTCTCACTTTCGTGGAAAAAATCGGTCAACCGTTGGCTTTTTCTCTCCTTGCGTAACTCTATATCAAGTCCTATTTCACAAGGGGCAATAACAACTGCCACAACTCCGTCAGAATGGGCAACGCTGATTCCCCAACCCGAAGGCTCGGTTATAATCGGCTTCCCCAAGGGAGTCACCTCTGTTTTCCATTCCCCAAAAAAACTGTCAAGCGCCCTCCTTTTCAGGAGGGCGGACAATTCCTTTTCGTTTTTGCCTTTTGCAAGGTACAAAACCGATTTATTCTTCATCTTCTGTTACTTCTGCGTCATCGTCGTCAACGTCGGGCTCGTCTCCCTCGGGAAGGTCATCCACCTCTTCGTTTTCGTCAAGTACCTCGTTTCCTTCCTCGGTTTCCTCTACCTCGGCCTGCACTCTCTGAATGCCTACGATAGACTGACCTTCAGAAAGTCTCATGAGGATAACGCCTGCTGCAGCACGTCCACTGACGGAAATCTGCTCTGCAGGAACTCTGATCAATACACCCTCGTTTGTAATAAGCATTACGTCGTCCTCGGGGTCAATTTCGGTGATGCCTACGAGAGCGCCCGTCTTTTCGGTAATCTTCTGGCATCTGACACCCTTACCGCCTCTTCCCGAAAGTCTGAAGGTTTCAAGCTTAGAGCACTTACCAATACCATTTTCGGTAACGGTCAGTATAAGGTTGTCGTATTCACCCGACTCGTTGGGTGTCGCTGTGATACATCCTACCACCTTTGCGCCCTCGCCAAGTCTTACTGCTCTGACGCCTCTTGCCTGTCTGCCCATTACACGCACTCTGCTCTCGTGGAACTTGACTGCAAGACCCTCGCTGGTGGAAATTACGATTTCCGAGTCGCCTTCGGTCTTCTTAACGGCGAGAAGCTTATCTCCCTCGTCAAGTCTTATGGCGTTTATACCACCCTTTCTGATGTGACGGAAGAGCTTGAGAGGAGTTCTCTTGATGATACCCTTTTCGGTAACCATTACGAGATTTTCCTCGGTGTTAATCTTGGCAATAGAGATAAAGGTGGTGATTTCTTCTCCCTCGGCAAGAGAAAGCACGTTGTTCATATGGCTTCCCTTGGCAGTACGTGAGGCTTCGGGAATTTCATAGCACTTTTTAATGTACAGTCTGCCAATATTGGAGAACATAAACAGATAGTTATGGCTATGTGATATGAACATGGACTTAACGGAGTCCTCTTCCTTGGTTTTCATAGCAAAGAGACCCTTACCACCTCTGTTTTGAGCAGAATACTCGTCAGAGGGAACTCGCTTGATATATCCGTCGTGAGTTATGGTAATAACGCACTTGTGTCTTTCAATAAGGTCCTCAAGAACGATATCGTCCTCAGCCTCCTCAATGCTGGTGCGTCTTTCGTCGCCGTACTTACGCTTGATTTCAAGCATTTCTTCCTTCATTATCTCACGAATTCTGTAATCGTGAGCAAGGATATCCTCGTAGTCGGCAATAAGAGCGTGCAATCTTTCAAGCTCCTGAAGAATTGCATCAACCTCGAGAGAAGCAAGGCTTCCCAATGGCATTTTTACAATTGCCTGTGCCTGCGCTTCGGTAAAGCCGAAGGGAGATGCAACAAGGTTGTCCTTAGCGTCCTGAGAGGAACGGCTTCCTCTGATTATCTTAATTACCTCGTCAATATTGTCGATAGCTATTTTATAGCCCTCGTAAATATGCGCTTTAGCCTTGGCTTTTTCAAGGTCGTGCTCTATACGACGGGTAATAACGGACTCTCTGTGTCTGATATAATGCTGAAGTATCTGCTTCAGATTAAGGGTTTTAGGCTCGTTATCCACAAGGGCGAGCATATTCATAGCGCAGGTATCCTGAAGCTGAGTATACTTGTAAAGCTGGTTTACTATAACCATTTCGTTGGCGTCACGCTTAAGCTCAACGACGATTCTCATACCGTTTCTGCCCGATTCGTCACGCACCTCAGAAATGCCCTCAACTCTTTTCTCTTTTACAAGGTCTGCAATGGCTTCAACAAGTCTGGACTTATTAACCTGATAGGGTATTTCGGTGTATACTATGCTCTTATGGTTTGCTCTTTCCTCAATGTGATAAACGGCACGCACCATAACGTGTCCCTTACCTGTGTGATACGCCTGCTTTATACCCGAGGTGCCGTAAATCATAGCACGGGTGGGGAAGTCGGGACCCTTGATATATTGCATAATATCAAGTATTTCACAGTCAGGGTTTTCCATAACGAAAATCGTTCCGTCAATTACCTCGGAAAGATTGTGAGTAGGAATATAGGTAGCCATACCTACGGCAATACCCACGGAGCCGTTTACCAGAAGGTTTGGAAATCCTGCTGGAAGGACAACGGGCTCCTGGAGCTTGTTGTCGAAGTTTGGCATAAAATCAACTACGTTTTTCTCAATATCCGTCAGAAGCTCAGAGGCAATTTTCGACATTCTTGCCTCGGTGTAACGGTATGCAGCAGCGCCGTCTCCGTCAACGTTACCGAAGTTACCCTGTCCGTCAATAAGAGTATAACGCATTGAAAAGGGCTGCGCAAGTCTTACCATAGCGTCGTATACCGACGAGTCGCCGTGAGGGTGATAATGACCCAGCACGTTACCTACAGTGGTAGCAGATTTACGGTAATCCTTATCGTGAGTCAGATTGTCCTCGTACATAGAATATAAAATTCTTCGGTGTACGGGCTTCATACCGTCTCTTACGTCGGGCAGAGCTCTCGATACTATAACCGACATTGCATATTCAATATAGGACTTCTTTACTTCTTTGTTTATTTCAACGTTTTGTATGGACTGTCCTTCAAGATTGATATCCATTTAATGATATTCCTTTCGTTAATTGCGACGGAGTTTATCTTGTCGCTGATTAGAAAATTTTCACCTGCTTTTCCACAAGCCGTTGGTGGAAAATTTTAGTATGGTTATAAGTTTGAATTATTAGTTATTTTTTATCAAATATAACACTTTGAAAAATACTCGCTTTATATAAGTGTTTTTTCTGATTGATTAAATTTATCAAGCATTAGTTGTGTAAAATTTTTCCCACAAAAGTTTTACACAAAGTTTTCCACAGGCTGTGGAAAACTTTTTCCGTGTCGTTAAATGTCAAGATTTGTTACGTATTTGGCGTTTTGCTCGATAAATTCACGTCTGGGCTCAACCTTATCTCCCATAAGAAGGGTAAAGGTCTCGTCTGCTGCATAAGCGTCCTCGATTGACACCTGCAAAAGCGTTCGGGTTTCGGGTGACATTGTAGTTTCCCACAGCTGTTCAGCGTTCATTTCTCCAAGACCCTTATATCTGTCTGCCTTTGCGTTGGCGCCCATTTCTTCAAGAATCTTGTCTCTTTCTTCCTCAGTAAATGCGTAGCGCTGCTCCTTGCCCTTGTGTACTCTGAAAAGAGGGGGCATTGCGCAGAATACGTGTCCCTGCTCAATAAGAGGGCGCATATGACGGAAAAAGAAGGTAAGCAACAAGGTTTTAATGTGAGAGCCGTCAACGTCGGCATCGGCCATAAGTATGATTTTTCCGTAACGTAGCTTGGTTATATCGAATTCGTCTCCGATACCCGTACCAAGCGCTTGTATAATGGGTATAATCGAAGTGTTTGCATATACCTTGTCAAGTCTGGATTTTTCTACGTTGAGAATTTTACCTCTCAAGGGCAATATTGCCTGGAACTTGGAATCTCTTCCGTCCTTTGCAGTACCGCCTGCAGAGTCTCCCTCTACAAGAAATACCTCGGTATTAGCTATGGTTTTATCCTGACAGTCTGCAAGCTTTCCGGGAAGAACGGTGCTTTCAAGAGCAGTTTTTCTTCTCGTAAGCTCTCTTGCTTTTTTAGCTGCTTCTCTTGCACGGCAGGCTGAAAGCGCCTTTTCAATAAGAAGCTTTGCAACCGTGGGGTTTTCTTCAAAATATTCACCAAGCTTTTGAGTAACCAGTGAATCCACCATAGGACGCATCTCGGAGTTTCCAAGCTTACCCTTGGTCTGTCCTTCAAACTGCGCTTCGGGAAGCTTTACGCTGATAACTGCAGTCAGACCTTCTCTTACGTCCTCACCGGTAAAGGATTTATCTCCATCCTTGAGGAAGCCGTATCTCTTTCCATACTCCACAAAGACCTTTGTAATACCCGATTTAAAGCCTGTTTCGTGGGTACCACCCTCAATGGTGTTAATGTTGTTGGCGAAGGTCATAAGATGCTCTGCATAGCCGTCGTTGTACTGCAACGCAACCTCAGCCGAAACAATACCCTTCGTAGCAGAAAGATAAATTACGTTGGGGTGAAGTACCTCGCTCTGCTTTTTAGAATTAAGGAATTCAACGAAGCTGGATATACCACCCTCGTAGCAGAATTCGTTTACCTTTACCGACTGTTCCTTTTTATAGTGAACGTTTTCTTCAAACTCGTTGTAATCCTCTCCCTTTGCCTCCGAAATAATTGCATCGGCATTGTCCTTTGCCTCTGAGCCTGCAATTATATCCTCTTCGGCACGGTTATCTATCAGGTCAATTCTCAAGCCTGCATTAAGGAAAGCCTGCTCACGAAGTCTGTTAAGTACGGTGGTATAGTCAAATTCTATTGTTTCAAATATGGTGGGGTCGGGCTTAAAGCGAACGGTCAGACCATGCTTTTCGGTAGTTCCTACCTTTGCAAGAGGACGGGCTATCATACCTCTTTCAAATCTTTCGGTATAAATCTCTCCATTATAATGGTCGGTAATTTCTACCCATTCTGAAAGGGCGTTAACAACCGATGCACCAACTCCGTGGAGACCACCCGAAATCTGATATCCACCACCACCGAATTTACCACCTGCGTGAAGCACGGTAAATACAACCTCAACTGCTGCAGTTCCCGTCTTTTCGTTGATACCCGTAGGAACACCACGTCCGTTATCCTCAACTATTACGCTTCCGTCAGTTTCAAGGGTAACGATAATATGGTTACAATGACCTGCAAGAGCCTCGTCTATGGAATTGTCAACAATTTCATAAATCAAGTGATGCAAGCCTCTCTGAGAGGTTGAACCGATATACATACCTGGTCTTTTTCTTACGGCTTCAAGTCCTTCAAGCACCTGAATTTGATTGGCGCCGTATTCTTCTGTAATGTTCTTGTTTTCGTTATCCACTATATTTTCCTTTTCAGCCTTTCATTCAGCGTTTGCACAGCAAGCTGTGAAATTATAACTTTCGGCTTCCTTTCTTTCTTTTTGCAGGTTAATATATACGTTTTTGGTATTTCGTCGGTAACGTTTATTACCATATCGTTTTTTTGCGCCTTGGCAAGAAAATCTCGGGTTACCTTTGATACTGTTGAGGTATCCATATCAAATATTCCAACTATATCTCGGGACCTTATGCTTTTGTTGTTTCCTACGTGTAAAAAGGTTGACATTCTTTTCTCCCTTAACAGTATTTTCCACCGTTGACAAATACTCTTTTTCCTCCGTATATTCCTTCCTCGTCGCCAAGACAAGAGGTAACTATTACCTGCTTGTTTTTTAATTTTGAAAGAATATATTCACGACGCTTTTCATCAAGCTCGGAAAGAATATCGTCAAAAAGATATATGGGAGAGCTTTTTGTTTTTTCCTCTGCAATTTCTCCCTCGGCAAGCTTCATTGCAACCACCACGGAGCGTTGCTGTCCCTGAGAGCCGTACTGACGCAAACTGGTGCCGTTTACAGAAATTTCAATATCGTCTCTTCCTGCACCTGCAGTCATAGAATGATATACTATATCTCTTTTTCTGGCGTTTGGAATAAGTGAGGCGTAAAATTCCTCGGGATTTTTATCACTGGTCAGCCCCGACATCTTATATTCGTAGCTTAATCTGTCTCCCGACATATCAAATAAATGCTTTTCAGCTCTTGAAAACAGCTCTTTTGCATATTCTCGTCGGATTTCACTTATTTTAGCAGAGCTTTTAATTATGTTTTCATCGTATATATCAAGCATGGTATTCTCGGCTTCGGTACCCTTATAATCACGCAAAATAGCGTTTTTTTCACCAGAAAGCTTTGAATATCTGTATAAATCCGAAATATACGTCTTTTTTAACTGACAAAGTGAGGAATCTATAAGCGCTCTCCGTTCCTTCGGTCCGTTTTTAACAATTCTCAAATGCTCGGGAACGAATAAAACTGCTCTGAAATTGCCGAAAAACTCACTCATTTTAGTAATTTTTACTTTGTTATAGAAGAAAGTTCTTTTTCCGCTCTTTTGAATAACAACGTCAAAATTACATATTCTTCCGCCATCCTCAAAAATTGCGGAAAGCTTTGCCTCATCCTGATCAAAGCGTATCAGGTCTCGGTCGTTTGAGGTGCGAAAGCTTTTGGAATTTGCAAAGTAATAAATTGCCTCAACAACGTTTGTTTTTCCCTCGGCGTTATTTCCCCATATCAAAGTTGTATCCGGGGAAAATTCAATTTTTTCTTTTTCAATATTTCTGAAATTTTCTGCCGTCAGTTCAATTATTCTCATCGCTCAATCTCACTGGAAGCACGAGATAGAAATATGAATCGTGGTCCACGGGTTGTATGCTCATTCCAACTAAAGGAGTTTTCATTCTTAAAACAACCTCTTCATCTCCACTGAGAGAAGCAGCTCTCAAAGCGTCGAGAAGATATTTATTGTTAAATCCTATATCAAGCTCACCACCTGTAACGCTTGCAGGAATTTCGTCTCTTACCTTTCCGTTAACACTGTCGCAGGAAAGAAGAAGTCCGCCGGGCGCTACCGTAATCTTAACGGGGCTCTTTACTCTTTCGTCAATTACAAGTCCTGCTCTTTCACAGCTTGCAATTATATCGTCAAGCCTTACCTTAACCTCTATGGTGGTATCCTTGGGTATGGGCTTGAGATAATCTATGTAATCTCCCTCAATAAGTCTTGAGAAGAAGCAAAGATTATCAAAATGCATTATTATATGCTTATTTGTAAGCTCAACTGTAATTATATCTTCACTGTCGTTAAGAAGCTTCATAAGGTCGGAAAGTGTTCTTCCGGGCACTATAAACTTCATTATTTCGTTAGACTTTACAAGCTCGTGTCTGATTGAAAGTCTGAAAGCGTCACAGGAAACCAAGGTCATCTTTTCGTTGTCAATTTCAAAATTTATACCTGTGAGCATAGGTCTCTTTTCATCAACTGAAACAGAAAAGAGAAGCTGTTGACAAAGCTTTTTGAGTATTCCCTTGGGAATTTGAAAGCTTCTGTCACCCGTCAGCTCGGGAATTGAAGGATACCCTTCAGTTGAAAGTCCTAATATTTCAAATTTGATTTTGCCTGAAATGATAGTAACCTTCTGTTCCTTATCAGAGGTAAGCTCAACCATTCCCTCGGGAAAAGCTCTTATAATCGAGCTGAGCTTCTGTGCATTAAGGAGTATTTCTCCCTCTTCTTCTATATTTACGGGAGTTTGTGTTTTTACACCCTTTGCAAGATCATAGCCTGTAACGGTAAGAATTCCGTCCTTTGCTTTAAGATAGATACATTCAAGCGCAGGAATAAGTGGCTTCGTTGATAATGCACACAACGTAGGTGTTACTGCTTCAAGCAGAACGTTCTTTTCAGCCTTAATTTTCATTACGATGTTCCCGACGAAAGCTTTTCGTCAGACCCCTTTCAAAAATATTTTTATCTTTTTTATTAACACACAATTTTACTTTTCCCTTTTCCAAGCCGTGAAAGGAACGACTATATCATATATATAAATATAAAGTAATAGTAGTAGTAACGGTGGAATCTGTGGAAAAGTCTGAAAGTCATTGATACAGCCTTTAAATTTCAAAATTTTCAATGTTAAAAAGCTGTTTATAAAATAATCAGGTTTTTATTCGACAAGCATCGACTGTTTTTTACAAAAATTTCAGCCTGTGGAAAAGCTTGAATTTTCCACAACGAAATCCACAGACGGATGTGGAAAAACGAATTGGTTTTCTTTCACGTAATTATTGCCGAATTTTAATAAAAATTTTTATTGACCCGTTATCGAGCGAATTATTTCGTTTATATTGTGCTCAAGAGTTGGATCAACCTTAATATCCTCGCTTATTTTTGAATAAGCTGAAAGGACCGAAGTATGATGCATATTGAAATATCTGCCTATATCCGAAAGCGACATATTGGTAATGGTACGAAGTATGTAAATAGTAATATGTCTTGCGTTAGAAAGCTCTTTATTTCTCTTTCTGCCCTTTATTTCTTCCACGGGAACGTTATATTTTTTGGAAACAGATTCAAAAATTTCGTCAATGGTAATTCCCGTTGGAACGGAATCGGAAAACATATCCTGCAAGCATTCCTTTACAGAATCAAAGGTAAGCTGAGTTCCTGTGAGAAGAGAGGTTGCGTGAAGTCTCTTTATAGCGCCCTCAAGGTGACGGATATTTCCCTTTAAATTATCTGCAAGGAAAATAAGAACGGTATCCGAAAGATTTAATTTATAGCTTTCAGCCTTGCTTTTGAGTATTGCAAGTCTCAATTCATAGTCCGGTGGCTGAATGTCAACTGCCAAGCCCCATTCAAATCTTGTCCTCAGTCTTTCTTCAAGTGCAGGAATATCCTTTGCAGGACGGTCAGATGCCAGAATTATCTGTTTTTTGTCCTCGTAAAGAGTATTGAAGGTATGGAAAAATTCTTCCTGAGTTGACGGCTTACCTGCAATAAACTGAATATCGTCAACAAGAAGTACGTCGGCTTTTCTGTAACGGTCACGGAAATATTGCATAGGAACCTTTTTTGAAAGAGAGTTGATAAGCTCGTTTGCAAAATCCTCGCCTCGCACGTACACTACGTTAGTGTCCTTTCTGCGAAGAATAATTTCATTGGTTATAGCGTACAGAAGGTGGGTTTTTCCAAGTCCCGAATTTCCGTAAATAAAAAGAGGATTGTAGGAATGCTCAGCGTCTGCAGCAATTGCACGGCAGGCTGCGTGAGCAAATTTATTTGTATTACCTACGATAAAGTTGTCAAAGGTGTAAAGAGGGTTATATTCCATATATGTCAGACCGTCTTCACCTACGTTTCCACGGATGCCCTCGTGCTTTTCGGTAGAATCCTCGTCGAGAATAAAGGCAGGTCTTTCGGATTCCTCTATTATTTGTACCTTTCCGTAGGTGTTTTGGTCAAAAACCTCAAGGGTTATCGGTACCTTAAAGCCGATAACGTCAGAAAGATATTTTTCAAGGGTTTCAAGATACCGTGATGATATAATATCCTTTTTAAGCTGCGTCTTTGTATCAACCGTTGCAAAGGTATTCGTAAGCTTTACAAGCTCAAGGTCTCTGAACCATAAATTGTAGGTCGGCTCTGAAAATTCTCCGCTTGTGGCAATGTTGGAAAGGACACAAGCCCAAATCTCGTTTAATGAATCCATTTTTATTCCTTTTCTAAAAATTTTCTACATATATATATAATTAGCCAGTTACAGTATAACATAAAAAGGGCATTTTTGCAATAGTTTTTTCGCCTTAAAAAGCAAAAATAAGAGCCTGTTTTCCACAGCTTTTTATACTGTTTGAGCCGAGTTTCAGAAGATGCTTTTTTTGTCAAAACAAAAGATAATCTTTTATTGAAGTTGCATAATTTATATACGTATTTTTACATAGATTTTACACTTGTTTTTTTCCTCTACGTATGGTACAATAATACATCACACTAAAATTGAACGAAAAGGAGATAAAAATTGGGAATTTTTACAGGCTTTATTGAAATGATGAGCGATGCCCAGTCGGAATGGGTATATCTTATAAGAATATTACTTGCTTGCATCTGTGGTGGAGCAATCGGTATAGAAAGAACTCTTAGACAAAAGGATGCAGGCTTCAGAACCCACGTTATAGTTGCTCTGGGTGCAGCCTTGATAATGATAGTATCAAAATACGGCTTTATTGACATTTTGCAATATGAGGGCCTTCGTGCAGACGCATCCAGAATTGCATCAAACGTTGTAACGGGTATATCCTTCCTTGGCGCAGGTATGATTTTCGTTAAGGGCACCAATATTAAGGGTCTGACAACTGCTGCGGGAATTTGGGCAACAGCTGCCGTAGGTCTTGCAATCGGAAGCGGTCTTTACATAACGGGTGTAGTTTCTTCTATAATCATTATCGTTATACATATTCTCTTCCACACCTTCCTTATAGGCTTTGACAAGATACTTGCAAACGACAATTCCTTTGACGTAGTAGTAAGGCTTCAGAATACCCCCGACGCTCTTGATCGCTTTAAAACAGTGCTTGCAGATAACAACATAGTTATAAGGGACAGTAAAATGACCTTGGGCGACGATAATTGCTTTACTATCGTCATGTCGGTGGCAGGCGACTCCCAGCTTGATGCATCAAAGGTTCTTGACCTGTTCAACGCAGAAAAGGAAATCAAAGCAATAACAATGTAACAGAAAAAGGGCTGTTTAACAGCCCTTTTTTAGTTTTAAAAAATTATTCATATGTTTTTTTTATTTGCTCTGCTATTCTTGATATAACGGATACGCATACAGAATTTCCTGCTTGTTTGTATAATCGAGCGTCACTCATGTTTGAAGGCAAAATAAAATCTTTTGGAAATCCTTGTGTATTAAAGCATTCATGAGGTGTCATTTTACGAATTCCATGTTTTGTTTTAATAATACATACATTATGTCCACCTTCACCTTGATTGGCTGTTAGTGTTGGAACAACTCCACTTTTATTTTTTCTAACATATCTTCTTCTCCATTGATAAACAGCGTTATCATCGTCAATAGCATCTACAAGCTTCTCGTAAATGTCTCCTTTAAATTTTCCTGCCGTATAATAATATTTTTCTGGCATTTTTGTGTTGAAGTCAATGATATCGGATAACTTTGAAGATAATTCTATTGGCTCGGGAAATTCAAATTTATTAAATTTATCGGTATCTTTAAAAGCTACTATGTAAATACGTTCTCTATTTTGAGGAATGTTACCATAAGACATAGCATTTAAAACTGCATGCTTTACATGATAGTTTTGTGCGTGTAACTCTTTTAATATCACTTTAAAAGTATTTCCGTTATCGTGGCTAACAAGGTTTTTTACATTTTCTAAAAAAATAATTTGTGGTTGTTTTTCTTTGAAAATTCTGACTAACTCGAAAAATAATATTCCTCGACCTTTTTCGTCTTCAAATCCTTTTCTAAGTCCGGCAATACTAAAAGCTTGACATGGAAATCCTGCAAGCATTACGTCAAAATCGGGGATTTCTGATGTTTTAACATCGTGAATGTCTCTACAATCAACTTTAATATCAAAATTATGTTCAAATGTCTGTGCCGGATACGCATCAATCTCATTGGCGTATATGGTTTTAAAAAAACCGGTACTTTCAAATCCAATATCAATTCCGCCTACTCCGGCAAAGAAAGAAGCACATTTTAACATTTTGCTTTGCCACCTTTTTTAAAAATCACATAACAATCTTAAATCATTTTATCATAAATTACAACGCGATGCAATACTATTCCAAAAACAAACTCAAATTTTTAATTTGTTGAGTATTTTCAATTGCGATTATCTTCAATTATTCTACATCTTCGTATATCAAAGATGATGTCGGGCTGTAAATTATAAGCATCAACAAAAAGGCTTTGTAAACTAACGTGAGGGCGACGCCCTTTATCTTTTTGTTGTTGTATGGTTTCCCGACTATTAGCTGGGTAAGTCCCAAACTCGTTGGAATTAATTTTTAAATCGTATATATACAAAAGGTTATCGTCAAGGTTAAACCTTAAGAAAACCAAGTCGTCGAATTGGCATCTCGGTCCAAAAGAAGACAAGTCTCCTTCAAATCTTGAAGTTGCTTTAAATTCAATTTTTCTGTTTGTTACGGGGTCGAAAGCGTCTCCAACTTCATCTCCTCTGTTCCACAAAAATCCTAAACAGTAACAGCCCATAGGTTCACTAATTGCATCAGGCATATTAATTCCTCGATGGCTGTTGTTCTGAATATATGTATTTAAATCTTTCCATTTGAAGTATGCTCTGCAAGTTTCGTCAATTCTTGCGTCGTCTATTTGAATATGTCCAAAGCTATTATAAATAGGCATAAAATTATTTCTCCTTGATAATTATTTTTATGTAGGTTTTGCTTTATAATATTTTTAAAAGCTCAAAAACATCGTTCATATCTCCCGCTTGCACATAATAATTATCTGCGTCAAAACGAGTGTTTTTGTTAAGAAAAGTACCTTTATTAACAAAATAATTGTTTTTTATTATGTATTTGAAATCTTCTAAGCTGATATATCCAGCATAATCATATAACCACTCTGTATTTTTAAATTTTTCCCACAAAAGTTTACGGTCAATGCTATTTTCATATAGCAAAAAGTTATTTCGCATGATGTCTTCGCAAAAAGGGCTTATTCTTACCAATACAAAAAAGTCGTAAGAGGAATTTCCAGTATCTTTGTTTGGAATATAGTTGCCGTTTTCATCCCAATCATTTTTTTCTAAAAGCAAAAGATTTCCAAAGCTTTTTGTTGATTTTATTGCTATTTTTTTATTGTTTACAACAATATCAACGCTATCCCAAGTCCCTAACTTTGATACGGAAAAATCAGGAAACACAGAAGAATCTATTTTATAAAACAAGTTACACGCTGCACACTCCGCTAATTTTCCCTGAAAAGTATTAGCGAAAATCTCACCGTTTTTTCTTTCGGTAGTGCCTCCTGTTCTGTGATTTCTATGTTCTCCTTTGTTTGCAAAAGTCATATCATAAGCAAACTCAAAAACTCTTTTGATTGTTTCTTCCTTAAATTTATTTGTTTTGGAATCAAAAGGTTTTTTGTGCGTTATAAAAAAAACCTCGTCTGCTTCTTTTAATCTATGAAACACTGGCTATTCCTTTCGTTATGTAATAGTAATTCATGTGGCTTTAATAGTTTAATCCTCTATAAATAATTTAAAAGTTTCAATTTCAAGAGCATCAGCAATTTTTTGAATGTTATCAAGCGAAATGCTTCGACGGAAACACTCAATATCACTGATATATGTTCGATGCAAGCCACAAAGCTCTGCAAATTTTTCTTGTGAAATCTTCTTTTTAGTGCGATATTTGCGTACATTTGTTCCAAACACCTTAATAATATCCAACAGTATCACCTCAGATATATTTTAAATTAAAGAACACAATAAGTCTACATACAATAAGGGTACTTTGAACAACATGTAAAAAAAGAAAAATTACATTTGAAAAAGAACAACAAAAAAACGGCGAAACTTCGCCGTTTTTTATTGCGTAGAAATTGTATTATATCAGCCACGCACTTATTTATGATATTTTTTGCCTGCTATAATAGTCTGTCCTCGGTATATCTGCTCGGCGAGGATAACCCGCATAAGCTGATGAGGAAAGGTCATTTTTGAAAAGGACAGTCGCAGGTCGGCAATTTTCTTTACTTCCTCTGCAAGTCCGTGTGACGAGCCTATTATAAAGGTAATTTTTGAATATTCTGCCGAGGCGTTTTCCATAAGTGTGGCAAGCTCCTCTGACGAAAGCTGTTTTCCCTCTACGCAGAGGGCTATTTTTTTAGAACGCATATCGGTTTTTGCAAGAATTTGCTTTGCTTCGCTTGATAGCGCCTTTTGTATTTGCGCCTCTGTAGGTGCTTCGGGAACGGCTTCCTCTTTTATGAGAATATCCTCAAATTTAGCATATCCACCGATACGCTTGGTGTATTCCTTATAGGCGTCGCAGAGATACTTTTCCTTAAAGTCCCCTACGTGAATGACTGTAATCGAAATCATTTTTCTTTCCTAAAACGGATTTGTAAGCTTGATAATAAGCTTCATATCGTCGTCATCGGCGCATTTGTTGCGCACGATAGCACCACATTTTTCACACTTGAATACTATAATAAAGCCTTTTTTCGCATCAGGTAACGCCTGTATGGGCTTTAATACGCCACGGCATGGGTTTGCTCTGTCCCCCGGCATTACGTCCACGTGCAGAGAGGACAAGCAATAGGGACAGTGATTGCGTGAGGTGTAGCCAAGAGGCGAAACCTCTTTTCCACACACCTGACAAATAAATCCGTTGTCATTTTTTTGAAATCTTTTTTCTTGCATAAAACGTTTTGCCTTTACAAGCTTTATTCGGTTATTTGCTGAACTATAACGCCGTTTTCAAAAATACCCTCGTATACTCTTCCCGAGAGCCATTGATATCTGCCCTTGCCCGAAAGCTCGTTCTGAGCAAATTCGCCGATATAAAACTCAATTTGGTTTCTCAAAAGAATATTTTCAAACGTCTGGAAAAAGGGGTTAACGGTAGTGGCGTCGGTTTTGTCGCCGTCAATAAAATGTCGGCTGAAATCACCCTCAAAATAGGCAAGGAAGCCCGATTTAAACTCGTCGTTCAGCTCTACGTTGAAAAGTGAATCAAATTCGCTGGAATATTCCTCGCTCTTGGACCAGACGTAGATTCCTCTGCCGGTGCGCTTGTCTGCCGAAAATTCTCCAACGTAAATATCGTCGTCGTCAAAAAGGTATGCGCCGTTGCCCTCTTTTATGGAATTTACGTACTGACCGATATATACGGCGCCGTTAGCAAAGGAGGTTATGCCGAAGCCGTTCTTTTCGCCCTTTCTGAACTCTCCCTGATAAACGGTTCCGTCCTTCTTTACGTACTTACCGAAGCCGTCTCTGATTTCGTGGTCGGTAGCACCGATGTAAACGTCGCCGTTGGTATAGGTTACGGTGGCGTTACCCGTGCAGTAGCCCTCATAGAAATCGCCTTCAAAAATAGTACCGTCAGCCTTGGTAAGAGTTCCCTTTCCGTGAGGAAGATAGCCCGAAAGAGCGCCAATATAGATATCGCCGTTCTTTCCCTCTATGGTTTTGTTTTCAGCGTCAAGAGTGGCCGTTCTTCCGTCGTAATAGTACAGTCTACCCGAAACGGCAACGCCGTTTTCCACTCTGCCCACGAATTTAAGCTCGTGGGTTTTGTCGTTTACGTATCTCACGCCCACAAAGGCATAGAGAACTATAAACGTTACGGTTAAAAGCACCAGGGCGAAAATAAAGGTTACAGCCAACGGGTGCATTTTTCTTTTGTTTGCCAAAGCCCTTCCTCCTTTACAGAATCTTCGGGACTACAAATTGTAAAAGTATTATAATTATAGCAAAAAGTATAACCGTTACGGCAAGAGTTAAGGGAGTCAGCCTTTCCGTGCCGAAAATTCCCTGCGCCTTTATCTGATGCTCGGGCAGAATATAGTAACGTCTGTATTCTGCTTTAAGCTTTTCGTCGTCGCAGGAAACAAGCGAGGACAAAGTTGTCCTGCGTTGTAAAGCGTTGATAAGGAGAATGCTTTTCTTTATTCCAAGCTCGTCAAGAGTTTTTGCGTTGACCTCGCAGTCGCAGGAATTAGACAGCATAGCCTCTATAAATCTTCCGTAAATACCCTTGGTAAGGAGAGACGCTATAAAGGCTATTACTATACCGATTAAAATGCAATAAATAATAATTATAATACTGTCAATGTTTTCAACAAAAATGTTCATAGAATCCCCGTTTATTTTTCTATTTTGGTATGCTTCATATAAGGAACGAGAGCCTCGGGGATAGTTACTGTGCCGTCCTCGTTCTGATAGTTTTCAAGTATTGCTGCAACCGTTCTGCCGATAGCAAGACCCGAGCCGTTAAGGGTATGCACGAAGCGAGCCTTTGAGTCGCCCGTTTCCTTATATTTGATGTTAGCTCGTCTTGCCTGATAGTCCTCGAAGTTAGAGCATGAGGAAATCTCAACGTATCTGTTGTACGAGGGCATCCAAACCTCAACGTCGTAGGTTTTTGCCGATGAGAAGCCCATATCGCCCGTAGAAAGAGCAACTACTCTGTAAGGAAGTCCAAGACCTTCAAGAGCTGCGCATGCGTCGTTGGTGAGAGACTCAAGCTCTGCATAGGATTCCTCGGGCTTTGCAAATTTAACAAGCTCTACCTTGTTGAACTGATGCTGACGGATAAGACCTCTCTGGTCACGTCCGGCACTTCCTGCTTCTGCTCTGAAGCAAGCAGAATATGCGCAGTACTTTATAGTGAGTCTGTCGCCGTCAAGAATTTCGTTGCGATGCATATTGGTAACGGGTACCTCTGCCGTAGGAATGAGGAAATATCCGTTATTTGCTACCTTAAACGCATCCTCTTCAAACTTGGGAAGCTGACCGGTACCCCTCATGGAATCACGGTTTACCATATAGGGAGGAAATACCTCTGTATAGCCGTTTGAGGTGTGTGTATCAAGGTAGTAGTTAATTACTGCTCTTTCAAGTCTTGCGCCCAAGCCCTTATAGAAATGGAAGCGTGCGCCTGTTACCTTAGCTGCAGTGTCGGGGTCAAGAATATCAAGATTCTTGCCTATATCCCAATGTGCCAAGGGCTCAAATGAAAACTCACGGGGAGCACCTACTCGTCTTACCTCAACGTTCTCTGAATCGTCAGCGCCTACGGGCACAGTTTCAGAGGGTGTGTTGGGAATTGAGAGCAGAATGTCCTCAATTTCGGTATCAATAGCTGAAATTTTGTCGGTATCAGCCTTTACGGAGTCGGAAAGCTCCTTCATTTCGGCAAAAATAGCCGTTGTGTCCTGTCCCTCTTTTTTAAGCTTGGGAATTTCCTTTGAAATCTGGTTCTGCTTAGCTCTGCGCGCCTCTGTGTCGGCAATGAGAGCTCGGCGATCTGTATCAAGGGCAAGAAGCTTATCTATTTCAGCAGAGAAGTCCTTTCCTCTTGTAGCAAGTCTTTCTTTAAAATATTGGGGGTTTTCTTTAATAAGTTTGATGTCAAGCATTTTTATATGTCCTTCCGTTAATTATTTGTCCAATTGATCTATAAAATCTTCTCCGCAGAGAACTGTAAGAAGCTCCTCTAAGTCGGCAGATGAGGAATAGCTCAAAGTAAGCTTTCCTGAGGATTTTCCTGCCGTTTGCTTAATCTTAACTCGCCTTCTTATTCTTTCCGTAGCAAGCCTTTCCACCGATGCGATATATTCGTCGGTTATTGAAAAGGGCTTGGTTGAAGGTGGTGTCAGCTCCTCTCGCACAAGAGGTTGAGTGTTCACCGTCCAACGCACCTCATTTTCGGTATCTCTTACCGAAAGTCCCTCTGAAACTATACGGGACACCATTTCAAGAATGTCCTCGTCGTTTTTAAGGGGCAAAAGCGCTCTTGCGTGACCTGCCGAAATAGAGCCGTCGCGAAGGGCTTCAAGGGCAGGCTTTGGAAGCTTGAGAAGTCTGAGTGCGTTTGTAACGGCGCTTCTCGATTTTCCTATTCTGTCTGCTGCCTCTTCCTGAGTAATGCCGAAGTCGGAAATGAGCTTTTCGTAGCCCATAGCCTCGTCTACGGGGTTTAAATCCTCTCTTTGCAGGTTCTCAATGAGAGCGATTTCGGCTGCATCACGGTCCGTTATGTCGTCTCTGATGATTACGGGAAGCTTTTCAAGTCCTGCAATCTGTGACGCTCTGTAACGGCGCTCACCAGCGACAATTTTGTACTGTGTTCCCGATTTGCGCACTATAAGAGGCTGAATAACACCGTGTATTTTTATGGACTCGGCAAGCTCGTTTATAGTGTCGTCGATAAAGGTTTTTCTGTGCTGGTTGGCATCGGGGATGATTTTCTTTATGTCAAGCTCTCTGACCTCCTGGTCGGTATCAGAGTCAAGAAAAAGAGCGTCAAGTCCCTTTCCTAATCCTTTTTTTTCCATATTTTCTTCCTTTTAATAAATAATAGAGTTAGTTTTCTACTCTGCTTATCAGCTCTTTGGTGACCTCCATGTAATTCAAAGCGCCACGGGAAAATTTATCGTAATAGTTGATAGGCTTTGAATGGCTCGGTGCTTCCGAAAGCCTTACGTTACGTGGAATCGAGTTTTTGAAGAGCTTACCCGGGAAATGCTTCTTCACTTCCTCCATAACCTGAACGGTCAGGTTCAGTCTGCCGTCGTACATTGTGAGAATAACGCCCAACAAATCAAGCTCGGGGTTGTATAAGCGCCTTACCTGCTTAATTGTGAAGATAAGCTGAGAAAGACCCTCAAGAGCAAAATATTCGCACTGCATAGGCACTGTTACGTAATCAGATGCAGTCAGAGCGTTAAGGGTTATAAGACTAAGAGACGGAGGACAGTCAAGAATGACGTAGTCGTACTCGTCTTTTATGGGCAAAAACGCCTCTTTAAGCTTGTTTTCTCTCTTACTTTGGTCTGCAAGAGCAATATCTGCTGCCGCAAGATTCATATCAGAGGGTAAAACGTCAAGCCCCTTGAATTTAGTGGTTTGAATAGCATCCTTTATAGGTGCGCCCGACAACATAACGTCATATAGCGTTATTTCGGCACTTTTCGCCCCTACTGCAGAGGAAGCGTTGCCCTGAGGGTCGCAGTCTACAAGTAAGGTTTTCTTGCCGAGATAGCCTAAATCGGCAGCTATATTCACTGCAGAAGTGGTTTTTCCTACGCCACCCTTTTGGTTGGCAAAAGCAATTATCTTCATTTATGTATCCTTTTTTGCTGATAATATATTCATTATATATTTTATCAGTAATTTACTCGGTTGTCAATGGTTGTAATGTAAATATTTAAATTTCTGAAATGTTTCACGTGAAACATTTATTGCTATCAGTTTTCAATACGGATTTTGTACTCCGTACTGCCGTTTTTCTGTTCTGACATGAGGTTTGCTTTAATTCCTGCCTCTTTTAGCGTAGTTATTGCTCGGGACAAGGTGTTGTCAAAAAGCCTCATATCCCGAAATTTAGGCGTTCTGTTGGCTTTAGCCTTTGAAACCACTCTTTTTCCTCGGCGCTCTTTTTCGCATAAAGCCTGCACCTCGGTAAGCTTAAGCCTTGATTGAATTACCTCGCTCAGTAGCTCCGTTCTCTTGCATATTTCATCAAAAGAAGCTATTTCAGAGGCTATTTCGGGGCTTATGCCGTTGCGCCGTACGATTTCTCTTTCAAATTCGCCCATTTTTGTCAGCTTTAGTAAGGAATATAGTTCTTTTTCGCTATAGCCTGCGCCGTCACATAGCTCTTCGGGAGTTAATCCTTCGTTGACTATTAAAGACCGAAGCGCCTCTGCTTCTTCAAAGCAGTCCTGCTTTTCTTTCTTTTTTATTATTACTCTTGCCAGCTCCGACGGAGTTTCTGTAACGTATGCAGGAATAGCGTTCATTCTGGCTAATCTGCAGGCGTAAAACCTTTTAATTCCCGATATTACTTCATATCTGTCGGTATGAAGTATTCTCCTTGCCGTAATTGGCACCAGAAGTCCGTGCTTTGCGATACTGCGTGCTAAAGCAACGATTTCGCCCCGTTCTGCTTGTTCGCAAGGCTTTAACAGTATTAATCTGTCCATTTTTAAATTGTAAAATTCCATATAAGCTCCCTCCTGCGTTAATTATAGGAGATAAAGCCCGAAAATTATGTCACAAAATAAGATAAAGCCGTTATTTTCGGCTTTATTGTGTCATTTTCTTTAGTTTGTTCAGCGCATCCGATATTGAGCCCACACCGTCTATTATACCTGCGTTTACTGCTTCTGTTCCGTACAAAATGCTCCCTATGTCGCAGGACATTTCGGTAGTATTGAGCATAAGACGGCGCAATTCGTCGCTTTTTATCGAGGAATGCTTTACTACAAAGGAATTAATTCTGTCCTGCATTCTGGTGAGATAGTCAAAAGCCTGGTCGACGCCCAAAACAACGCCGTTCATTCTTACCGGGTGTATTATCATTGAAGCAGTATGTGTGATAAAGGAATAGTCAGCCGATACTGCCAAGGGAACACCTATACTGTGCCCACCACCTAAAATAAGGGACACTGTGGGTTTTGACATTCCTGCAATAGCTTCGGCAATAGCCAGACCTGCCTCGACGTCACCACCAACCGTATTAAGCAGTATTAAAACGCCACTTACGGAGTAATCCTCCTCTAAAGCAATGATTTTTGGTATAAGCTCCTCGTATTTCGTTGCTTTTATACCTTCGGGCAGAGCCGTATGACCCTCAATTTGCCCTGAAATCATTAGTGCTTGTAATCTTTTCATTTTCGGCTCTCGCCTTGCTTTAAACATTTTCATATTCATACCTCTTTTGAGATATTTTGTCCGAAAACGAAAAATTTATGTATGTTTCACGTGAAACATTTGAATTTTACTTATCTCAGAATATTCTTTGGGGAAGTACCGTTCATTTTTTTATAAGCTACGTAAAAGCTTGAATAATCTCCAAATCCCGCCTCAATACAAGCGTCTGTCAGGCTTTTGCCCGAAGAGTACAAATCACGCACAAGAAGAATTCTCTT
Organism: Clostridia bacterium; assembly: GCA_017520825.1. GTDB lineage: Bacteria > Bacillota > Clostridia > Oscillospirales > SIG627 > RGIG6353. The sequence goes on from JAFXEX010000026.1 coordinate 57,991, forward strand.
GTGAGTAATGTATTTTACAACTCCTATGCCCATTCTTTTCTTGAACTGACGGCAGAGATAGTATTTACTGATATAAAATCGGTCTGCAAGTGTATCAAGAGAAAGGGGGTGTGTAATGTGTTGATTTATATACAGTACCACGTCTCGTACTACGCCCAGACTTTCGGAGGATTCACGCTCGGGCAGAGTGTTAAGGGTATAGAAAAATTCGGTTAAAGCGCTTTTTACAAGGGGTTTTTCGTCTTTAGCGACGTATTTTTTCAGTCTTTCAATAATTTCAGCAAGACCACTTTCTTTGACCGTTTCTGCAGAGAAGTGATTGCCCACGCCAACTGCTCTGTCGTTAAATACTGCCAGATAGTCAGTGCAGTTATTTTCTTCAAAAAAATCGGAATTGGCATTAATTACCAATCGTTTATAGATAGTTTTTGAGTTGTGGCGCATAAGGTGCATTTCGTCGCTTCTGGCAATGGCGATATCGCCGGGGGACATTTTATAAATCGTTCCCTCTACCCAAAAGGATGCGTCGCCCTCTTCCATATAAAGTATTTCAAATATTCCCTCGTGGGAGTGAAGCTGATAAGAAAAGGTCTCACTTACCTCGTCGCACACGTAGCCCACGTCGTAACCACTTCCTGCCGAATATAGCTGTTCCATACAGATTTCCTTCCGAATTTTACCTGTTTTGTTTTACATATATCAATTTTAACATAAAAGAGCAATAATTTCAATGTTTTTGTCAATAATTACAAAGAAATATTTAATAAATCGTGATAAAATGATACTGACAGAGTGTCGGAATATTTTTACAGAAAAGAAAGGGCATAATATGAGCGTATTTACAATTTCAGGTTTTTCGGACGAAATAGATAAGATGATTGACGTGCAGTTTGCGCACATCAAATCCTTGGGAATCACACATTTCGAGCCCAGATTCGTTGACGGAACGAGTATAGCAGACCTTACCGACGAGCAGGTAAGCGTTCTTAAAGAAAAAATGCAAAAAGAGGGGATAAAGGTTTCCTCCATAGGCTCTCCTATTGGAAAAATCAAGATTACCGACGAGTTCGAGCCCCATCTTCAGAAGCTTGCCAGAGTTATCGAAATTGCAAAGGCTCTTGATGCTAAATACATACGAATTTTCAGCTTTTTCATCGAAAAAGGTGACGACCTTGAAAAGTGGCACGACGAGGTTATCTGCAGAATGAAGAAGATGACCGAGCTTGCCGAGCGTGAGGGAATAATGCTTCTCCACGAAAATGAGAAAAACATCTGGGGCGAGCTTCCTGAGCAGTGTGATAGAATCATCCGTGAGGTTAATTCTCCCTGCCTCCGTGCAGTATTTGACCCTGCCAACTTTATTCAGGCAGGCGCAAAGCCTTATCCCGATGCCTACAATATTATGAAGCCCCACATTGAGTATATGCACATCAAGGATGCTCTTGAGGACGGAAGCGTTGTGCCTGCAGGCTACGGCATCGGTCAGATAGACAAAATACTCGGAGACCTTAAAAATTCGGGTTGGACGGGCTACGTCAGCCTTGAGCCACATCTCGGTGCATTCGAGGGACTTGGCTCTCTTGAAGGTGGAGAGGACAAAACCGTTATGAAATCGGGCGCAACTCCCGAAAAGTTCACTCTGGCTTACGAGTCACTGGTGAAAATTATCAACAGTCTTTAATTTAGCGTAATAAAAAGAGTTTTAAGGAGAAAAACTATGGAAAAGCTCAGATTTGGTATCGTGGGTGTGGGCAACATGGGTACCACTCACGCGAAAAACTTTGTGGCAGGAAAGGTAGAGGAAGCAGAGCTTACGGCTCTTTGCGATATTGACGAGGGCAGAAGAGCCTTTATAAAGGAAACCTTCCCCGAAATCCCCGTTTTTGAAAAGGCAGAGGATTTGTTTGCAAGTGGACTGGTTGACGCCGTTATAATTGCAGTTCCTCACTACGACCACCCTAAATACGTTATAAAAGCCTTTGAAGCAGGACTTCACGTTATTACCGAGAAGCCTGCAGGCGTTTACACCAAGCAGGTGCTTGAAATGAACGAGGCTTCAAAGAAAACCAACAAGCTCTTCGGTATTATGTACAATCAGAGAATGAATCCTGCATATTCTCACCTCAGAGAAATGATAAAGTCGGGCGAGCTTGGACGCATCAAGAGAGTTCAATGGACAGTTACGAATTGGTACCGACCTCAATCCTACCACGACAGCGCTGCATGGCGCTCTACCTGGGCGACCGAGGGTGGTGGAACTCTTATCAACCAGAATCCCCACCAGCTTGACCTTTGGCAATGGATGTTCGGTATGCCTAAAAAGCTTGTTTCTCACGCCTTTTTCGGTAAAAACCGTGACATAGAGGTTGAGGACGAGGTTACGGCGTATATGGAATACGAGGACGGTATGACGGGTGTATATATCACCTCGATTGCTGAAGCCCCCGGCACAAACAGACTTGAAATTGCCTGCGATATGGGTAGAGTTATCGTTGAGGACAACAAGATTACCTTCAACAAGCTTGAGCAGTCGGAGCCCGACTTCAACAGAGAATTTAAGGGTGCTTTCGGCTCTCCCAAGCACGAAACCATTATTCCTGATATTCCCGAGGGAGCAGGACCTCAGCACGTTGGAATTTTCAACAACTTTACGTCAGCCGTTCTTCACGGCACGCCCCTTCTTTCTCCAGGCGTTGAAGGCGTTAACGGCTTGACTATCTCAAATGCAATGCATTATTCCACCTGGAAGGGCAACGTTGAGGTTGATATCGCTAACTTCCCCCACGACGATTTTTATGCAGAGCTTAAAAAGAGAATTGACAGCTCAACAGTTAAGAAGAAGGTAGTTGAGGTTAAGGCTACCGATATGTCTGGAACCTATTAAGAGGGCAAAAATGGATAAGAGATTAGGCGCACAGCTTTATTCGGTAAGGGATTTGTGCAAAACCAAGGAAGAGTTTGAAGGCACAATGAAAAAGCTTGCCGAAATAGGCTTTAAAACCGTTCAGCTTTCGGGCATTCCCACCGAGGTTTCGGGCGACCCCTTGTACGTTCGCTCGGTTTTTGAAAGCAACGGTCTGGAATGTGTGGCAACCCACAGAGCCTTCACCGATTACGACAACGATATTGACGCAATGGTGGATTACCACAAAAAGCTTAATTGTAAGGTTGCGGGAATCGGAGCTTTGCCCATTGAATTCAGAGGTGACCTTGCAACTCTTCGTGAGACGGTGAAAAAGTGTAACGAATTCAACAAGAGGCTTATGGCTGAAGGAATGAAATTCGGTTGGCATAACCACGCATTTGAATATAGTAAGCTTGAGGGCAAGTTTATTATGGACGTATGTCTTGAAGAAGGGGAGTTTTCCTTTATTCTCGACACCTATTGGCTTGCCTGCGCAGGTATTGACCCTGCCAAGTTTATCAGAGACCGCGGCGAGCGAATTTCTGTAATTCATTATAAAGACCTTATGGTTACCGATAAAAACGAGGTGCGATACACCGAGGTTGGAAGTGGAACGCTTAATTGGGACGACATAGTTGCATCCTCCGTAAAGCCTGATTGCGCAGTTATCGAGCTTGACAGATATCATATTAACGACGACCCTATCCAATCACTATCTATGAGTTATAAATTCCTTACGGAAAGATACGATTTTACTTAAACACAAGACAGGAGGACATACAAAATGGCTTTTATGGATAAGAATTTTCTTTTGGACACCAAGACAGCAAGACATTTGTTCTTTGACGTTGCACAGGGACTTCCCATTTACGATTACCACTGCCACCTTTCTCCCAAGGAGATAGCAGAGGACAAAAAATATAAGAACATAACTGAAATATGGTTGGATGGAGACCATTACAAATGGCGTTTTATGCGCTCAATGGGCGTTGACGAGAAAAACATCACGGGTGACGGTGACGATTACGAAAAGTTCCGTTCATACTGTGAGTGCATAGGCTATGCCTTCGGCAACCCCTTGTACCACTGGTCACATCTGGAGCTTCAGAGATATTTCGGTATTACTACCCCTATTTCTGCCGATACGGCGAAGGAAATCTGGGACAAGGCAAACCACGTGCTTACTACCAAGTTTTCTGCTCAGACGGCTATCAACGAGTCGAACGTAGAGCTTATAGGCACTACCGACGATCCCTTTGATACTCTTGAATATCACAAGCAGATAAAGGAGGAGGGCAAGCTCAAGACAAGAGTTGTTCCCACCTTCCGTCCCGACAAGGCTTGCGCAATAGAAAGCCCTGATTTCAAGGGATATATGGAAACCAACGGAGTAAAATCCTTTGCAGACCTTAAAGAAAAGCTGGTTGCCCGTCTCGACTATTTCGTAGAGCTGGGAAGCAAAATTTCCGACCACGCTCTCGTGACGGTTCCTTATCTTATCAAGACAGAGGCAGAGGTTTCTGCAATATTTGATAAGGCTATGTCGGGCGAGGCTCTTTCAGCCGAAGAGGTTGAGGCTTACCGTACCAATATGCTTCTCTTCCTTGGCAGAGAGTATAAGAAGCGTGACGTAGTAATGCAGCTCCATATGAGCGCAATCAGAAACAACAACACCAGAATGTATAAGCTTCTCGGCCCCGACACGGGCTTTGACTCAATCGGTATCTTTTCACTTGCCGAAAAGCTTTCAAGAATTCTTGACGCTCTTGAGGTTGAGGACAATCTTCCTAAAACTATATTGTATTCACTTAACCCCGGTGATAACTATATGCTTGCTACCATGCTGGGCAACTTCCAGGGTGGTGGAATCAAGGGTAAATTGCAGATAGGTACGGCATGGTGGTTCAACGATCACCTTGATGGAATGAGAGAACAGCTCAAGGCTCTTGAGAGCGAGGGCGCACTTGCAGCGTTCGTAGGTATGACTACCGACTCCAGAAGCTTCCTGTCCTATCCCAGACACGAGTATTTCAGAAGAATAGTTTGCCAGAGAATAGGAAGAATAGTAGAGAACGGAGAATTTGACAATAACCGCAAGATGCTTGATAAACTGGTTGCCGACGTTTGCTTGCATAACGCCGAAAACTATTTTGGAATGTAAGCGCTTTAAGCAGTTATAATAAATAATAAAAAACTCAGGAGACGAATATGAAGTTACCATTTAATTTAGATTTAAGCGGAAAAACGGCAGTAGTTACAGGTGGTGGAGGAGTTCTTTGCGCAATGTTTGCAGAGGCGCTGGCGCAGTGTGGAGCAAAGACTGCTATACTTGACCTTAACGTAGAAGCGGCAAATAAGGCTGCAGAAAAAATCAACGCAAACGGTGGAACGGCTAAGGGCTACGAGTGTAACGTGCTTAAAAGAGAGAGTGTTGAGGCTGCAAGAGAGCAGATCCTTGCCGATTTCGGAAAATGCGATATTCTTATCAACGGCGCAGGTGGAAACAACCCCAGAGGAACTACAACCAAGGAGTATCTTGACCCCGAGGACCTTAAAAACGCAGGAGAAGACGTAAAGACGTTTTTTGACCTTGACCCCGACGGAGTTGGTTTTGTGTTCAATCTGAATTTCCTTGGTACGCTTATACCCACACAGGTTTTTGCAAAGGATATGGCAGAAAACGGAAAGGGAAATATTATTAACATATCTTCAATGAACGCATTTTGTCCCCTTACTAAAATCCCTGCATATTCGGGCGCAAAGGCTGCAGTTTCCAATTTTACACAGTGGCTGGCAGTTCACTTTTCAAGAGTGGGCATCAGAGTTAACGCAATAGCTCCCGGCTTCTTTGTAACGGCACAAAACAAAGCGCTTCTGTTCAACGAGGACGGAACGCCCACGCTCAGAACGGGCAAAATCCTTGCGGCAACTCCTATGGGAAGATTTGGCGAGGCAGAAGAGCTTGTAGGAACACTTTTGTGGCTTGCAAACGACGAGGCTTCGGGCTTTGTGGACGGAACGGTTATCCCCGTTGACGGTGGCTTTAACGCATATTCGGGCGTTTAAAAGACTTTTTACGACAGGGCAAAATAATTATTTTTGCAAATATTTAAAAAAAGTCTTGACATTTGCAAAAAAAGTGTTATACTATAATTACTAATCAGTATCTGTATGTATTGACATAAACGATTATAGTTAAGGAGAGGATATTATGAAGCAGTTAAGCTACGAAACACCCGAATTGGAAATAATCAAATTCGAGGCTGAAGATATTATAACCACAAGTCCTACAATCGAAGGCGACGATAACGAATTGCCTGTTTTGCCTCTTTACGAATAAAGAATGATTTAATCATGACTTACAAGACCCAATGAAATAGGTGGGTCTTGTAGTGTTTTATATTTATTAAAAGGCGAAAAAGAAAGAATTACCACTGTAATGCATAAAAAAAGACTGTAAAAGCGAAGGCTTTTACAGTCTTTTTGTCTTTGCGATACTGTTATTTTATTTCTATATTACCCAATTCATAATATTTTCCGTCACGGATAGCGTCTGTGGCAAGGTATACGGTTTTTCCTTCCCATATTACACCTACCTGAAGGGAGTAATTTCCTGTCTTAACGCCGTTAAGATCGATGGCGTACTCGTTGTCATATTCACCGGGGAGCCACTTCAACAGGTCCTCTTTGGTGTCAAACTCGTATTCGTTTTCAGCGTTTTTAAGCTTGAGCTTTAAGGCAACCTTGTCGTAAATGGGCGCAACGCCAATATTTGCCATATGAAGCTTAACGCTCAGCTTTTCGCTTGCAACGTCGGGATATTCCACAGATCTTATGGTGTAGTGATATCCCATTCTTGCGTTCCATTCGTCCGTCTTTTCCTTCCACTCAAAGGGAATGGGTATGCTCTTTGCATTAAAGGTACTTGCGTGCCACTTCAGAGATAGCTCAATTCGCTCGTCAAAGTCCCAGCCTTTTCTTTGCCATTCGCCAAGCCACCAATAAGACTCAAAGGAAACCGGGGAGTCCTTCCACACGTCCTTTACCTTTTCTATATTGGCGGGGTAATATTCGTTTATGTGATGAGGCTCACCGTAGCCGTCGCCTCTTACGCCTACTTTTCTGTATTCTCTCGCCTTGTGAAGAAGCATGGGACGTGCCTGCTGACCCATAAGGTGGGTGGTAGGAAAGGCGTCTATGTAGGCCTTGGTCATTTCCCAGATTACCTCGTCCCCGAAAAGCTCCAGCTTGTAGCCCTCTCCCCATGCGCCGGGAATTGATATATCCACGAAAGCAAGTCTTGGGTCAGAATCAAAGCGCTCGCCTAATTTTTTTACTGCTTTACAGAAAAGCTCAATAAACAAATGGTCCGTGGGTGAATCCTTAACTCTCTTGCCTGCAGGACGCTCGGGGCAGGGAATAAGCTTTTTCAACCAATCGGGCACGTCGTCCTCTTCTCTTGTGGAATGGGCGATAAGTCGGAAGCACACCGTCTGTCCGCACTCGTCGGCACGACGAAGGAAATCCTCAATAAAGTCGTAGTTGTAAACACCTTGCTCGGGCTCAAATTCCTTCCACAAGGAACGGATATATGCTACCGATGCATCGGGGTAATAGCCCTCTGCTCTGCCGTTTTGAGGTACGTAATCGGGAACGGGATAGCATTCCACGTTTTCCGTTTCGCACATTTTATTTTCGGGCTTTACAACGATGTCCGAATATAGCTCCTCTCCGTTGAAATGCTGAAAGCTCATTATTCCAACGTTGGGGTTAATTTTTTCTTCTCGCTTGTAATTGAAGGTTTTAATCATATTTCTTTCTCCTTTTTATATATGATTTATTTTTTTGCATCTAACCAGGTTTTTCCCACTCCCACGTCAACCGACAGTCTGACCGACATATCGGCAACGCTTTCCATCTCCTCCTTCAAGAGCCTTGAAACGTATTCAGCCTCTTTTTCGGGGGCTTCGATAATCAGCTCGTCGTGTACCTGCAGGGTAAGTCGGCTTTCAAGCCCCTCGTCCTTCAGACGACGGTCCGTTTTAACCATAGCAAGCTTTATAAGGTCGGCTGCAGTTCCCTGTATGGGAGAGTTTTTTGCCACTCTTTCACCGAAGGCACGAAGCTGCTTGTTGGTTACCGAAAGCTCGGGAATGTAGCGCTTTCTGCCCCAAAGGGTTGTGACGAAGCCCTTTTCGTTGGCGTGGGCTACCGTTGCGTCAAGATACTCACGCACCTTGGGATAAGTGTTAAAATAGCCCGTTATATATTCCTTTGCCTGCTTCATGGAAACGTGAAGGTCGCCTGCCAGAGAAAACTCGCCTATTCCGTAAACAATACCGAAGTTTACGGCCTTTGCACGGCTTCTCAGCTCGGGGGTTACCTCTTCAAGACCCACACCGAACACCTGTGAAGCCGTTGCTGAATGTATATCGGCTTCGGAATTGAACGCCTTTATAAGATTTTCGTCATCCGACATATGCGCAAGCACTCTCAATTCTATCTGGGAGTAATCTGCATCTATCAGCACCTTGCCCTCGTCTGCAACGAAATAGCGTCTCAGTCTGCTTCCTTGCTCGGTACGGACGGGAATGTTCTGTAAATTGGGCTCGGCAGACGAAAGACGGCCGGTCTGCGTCTGCTTCTGGTTGAAGCTGGTTCTTATTCTGCCGTCGTCGGGAGTTACCTTTAAAAGTCCCTCTATATAAGTTCCGTAAAGCTTGGAAAGGTGTCTGTATTCAAGTATAAAATCAATAATAGGTGAGTGAAAACGAAGCTTTTCAAGTGTTTCCGCATCGGTAGCGTAGCCCGTTTTGTTTTTCTTGATAACGGGGAGAGCCAGCTTTTCATAAAGCACGTGTCCCAACTGCTTGGGAGAGTTTATATTGAAATGCTCGCCACTTATCGACCAGATGCTTTCCTCTGCCTTTTCCATCTGTTCTTTTAAAACTACGCCGTATTCCTCAATTCCCTTTTTGTCAACGGCAAAGCCTCTCATTTCCATACCAGCAAGGACCTTTGAAAGAGGAAGCTCAATTTCGTAATAAAGGTAGCTTAAGCCCTCCTCCTCGATTTTTTTGGAAAGCTCCTGGTAAAGCGGCGCAATAAGGGGCGCTCGGCACTCAGGAGAGCCTTCGGCTGATGGAGAAACGCTCTTTGACAGATAGCTCATAACGATTCTTGCAAAATCTCCTCGGCTATCGGGATTGTCAACGTAGGAGGCAAGCTGTATATCGAAAGCCACGAGATCTTCGTCAAGCTCCTCAAAAAGCTCGCCCGTTTTCAGCCAGAATGCCTTTGAATCAAAAAGGCAAAGCTGTCTGCCACGCAAAGCCTTAATCAAGGTCTTGCTGACGGGGCAGGAGTATATCTCGCCCTGATGGGCGTAATAAAAATTATTATCTATAAGGTCAAGAGGTACTTTTCCACAAGGCAGAAGAGCGATAAATTCGTCCTCGCTTAAAGCCCTGATTTCCGAGACCTCCTCTTCTATCATATCGAAGCTCATCTGATCGCCGTCGACTACCGTCTTTTCTACGGGCGCCGTTCGGTCAAGACCGAAGCGCGACATCATTTTCGTAAATTCAAGCTTTACGAAAAGCTCTCGCAGAGCGTTGCTGTCCTGCTCTGTCAGCTCAAGCTCCTGAGGTGAGGGCAGTCCTTCTACGGTCAGGCAAATTTCAGCAAGCTTTTTTGATAAGAAGGCAGACTCTCTGCCGTTTAAAAGCTTGTTTTTTACGCCGTCGGATACCTTCAGCTCTCCACGGTCCAGCTTTTCGTAAATGCCTTCAAGACTGTCGGCTTCAAGAATAAGCTTTATTGCAGTTTTTTCACCTATTCCGGCAACGCCCGGAATGTTGTCCGAGCTATCTCCGGCAAGGGCTTTGACGTCAATTAGCTTTTTCGGGGGAAGAGAATACTTTTCCTCTATTTCCTTGGGGGTATAAATTACGTCCTCGCCCGTTGACGCCAGAATGACGGTGGTTTTATCCGAAACCAGCTGAAAGGAGTCACGGTCTCCCGTTACAACGAAGCTTTCTCCCTCAAAGCTGTTTGACAGAGTACCAAGTATATCGTCGGCTTCATAGCCCTCCAAGGACACCGTTTTAATACCAAGAAGAGCCGTTGCCTCTTTAATCAAAGGGATTTGTGATATCAGCTCGTCAGGGGCAGCGTGTCTGCCTGCCTTATATTCACTGAACAGTTTATGTCTGAAGGTGGGCGCTTTAAGGTCAAAGGCTACGGCAACGTAATCGGGCTTTATGGCATCAAGATGCTTTTTCAGTATATTCAGATAGCCGTATACGGCATTGGTGTGTATACCCGTTCTTGTTACCAGGGGTCTCACGCCGTAAAAGGCCCTGTTCATTATACTGTTTCCGTCAACGATAAGCAGCTTTTTCATTTTTTCTCCTTTGCTTCACACCTGCTTTGCAGGGGACACAGGTCGCATTTCGGGTTTGGTGCCTTGCACCACTCCCGTCCGAACAATACTATTCTGTGGCAGAAATCCGATTGCTCCTCAGAGGGAACCAGCCTTGACAGCTCTCTTTCGCAGACAACGGGGTCTGCTCTTGATATAAGTCCCAGCTTATGAGTAATTCTGATGCAATGGGTGTCGGGCACTATTCTCGGTTGACCGAAAACGTCGCCAAGCATAAGATTTGCTATCTTCATACCTACGCCCGAAAGCCTTATAAGCTGGTCGTAGGTGTCCGGTACCTGCCCGTTATGTAATTCGGTTATTTGTCGGGACATTTCAATAATACTTTCAGCCTTCGTTCTGAAAAGGCCACAGGGACGGATAATGTCCTCAACCTCCCTCTGCTCAGCCTTCGCCAGATGGTACACCGTGGGATAGCGCTCAAACAGAGGCTTTGATACCTCGTTTACTCTCTTGTCCGTGCATTGGGCTGACAGTCTTGCCATAACTATAAGTCGGTAAGGGTCACCCTGATATTCAAGAGCGCAAAGGGCATCGGGATAGAGCTTTTTTAAAAGCTCTGATATTATTTTTACTCTTTCGCTTTTTTTACCCTTTATTGCAGGGCATTTTTCTGTTTTTGGCAAAGCTTTATATTTCTCCTTACTACTGCTTCTCCACGCCACGCATAAGCACGGCGCTCAAAAGAGCCCTTTTCTATCATTGAGTCAAGCAGTTCTTCGGTAAGATAGGGCGTTCTGTTCTGCCTGAAAAACTCTATTTCGGTTTCCTCGGCATTTTTGTTCATAGGGCATACCTGCTGACAGATATCGCAGCCCCATACTGATTCGGAACGGATTATCGTATCCTGGTCGCCCTCATCAAGCCGTTTCTTTTGATTTATAAAGGAAATGCATCGGCTTTTGTCGCATATTGCATCTACGGGACACGCTTTTTGACAGGCACCACAGTCAAGACAAAGGGCTTTCGTCTCTTTTCTTTCTATTCCCTCGAAAATGGGGTGGGACGGAGGCACGCTGAAAAACAACTCGCCAACAAAGGCATAAGTGCCGTAACGCCCGTTTATAATAAGTCCGTTTCTTCCAAAGGAGCCAAGTCCTGCCTTTACGGCGCATTCTACCTCGTTAATGGGAGAGGTATCGCAGGCTGAAATAAGGTCGCCGAAGTGTGACTTCAGCCGTTGGGACAGCTCCTTGAAGTAGTAATGATAGTCCTCTGCGTGAGCGTAGACCGAAATATTTGACCTTTCCTCGCACTTAACCAGATAGGGAATGAGAAAGGGCACTACGGTGTTACACTCCCTGCCTCCAAAGGTTCTCTCTGCCCGACGGGGGTCGGTTACCGTCACCTCGGAAAAGGGAAGAATGGAATACTCGTATATTTTTTCGGCGTGGAAAAAATCCTTTAATCGCGTAAGCACGGCTTTATTCTTCGACGTCCTGATGCTTTCCGCAATGACAACAGTCGCCGTCGCAGAATTTTGTCTTATCGTACTCGATGCCGTTCTTGTCGTAATAGTCACGCACGGCAGCCTTTACGGCTTCCTCTGCAAGCACCGAGCAATGAATTTTGTGAGAGGGAAGTCCGTCAAGAGCCTCTACGACTGCTTTGTTGGAAAGCTCAAGGGCGTCGTCAATGCTCTTCCCCTTTATCATTTCGGTTGCCATAGAGCTTGAGGCAATGGCAGAGCCACAGCCAAAGGTCTTGAATTTAACGTCAACTATAATATTATTTTCAATTTTGAGATATATTTTCATTATGTCGCCACATTTAACGTTGCCAACCTCTCCAACGCCGTCGGCGTTTTCAATTTCTCCAACGTTTCTGGGGTTTTTAAAATGGTCCATTACTTTTTCGCTGTATAACATTTGATTTCTCCTTGTAATTTTTTACAAAATGTATTCTCTCGTTCCTTTTTGAAGCTCTTCCCAAACGGGTGATATCTGTCTGAGATAGTCAACCACCTCGGTTACCGAGCTGATGATATAATCCATTTCTTCAACTGTGTTTTCTTCCGAAATAGTCAGTCTCAGCGAGCCGTGAGCAACGTCGTGGGGGAGTCCTATTGACAAAAGCACGTGGCTGGGATCAAGAGAGCCCGACGTACAGGCAGAGCCCGAGGACGCCTCGATTCCCTTTTCGTCAAGCAGGAGTAAAAGGCTTTCGCCCTCAATTCCCTCAAAGCATATATTCACGTTGCCCGGAAGTCTCTTTTCCTTATCTCCGTTTACCCTTGAGTGAGGAATTTTTTCAAGTCCCTCTATAAGCCTGTTACGGAGAGGAATAAGCTTCTTGGCGTTTTCGTCAATTTTTTCTACAGCCTCCTTCATCGCAGCAGTCATTCCTGCAATGCCGGGCAGGTTTTCCGTTCCTGCTCTCTTTCCTCTTTCCTGGGCGCCACCCTCGATAAGATTGCGCAGATATATTCCCTTACGGCAGTAGAGGAAGCCCACACCCTTGGGGCCGTGGAATTTGTGAGCCGAAACCGAAAGCATATCTACCTTTAAGGCTTCAACGTCAATGGCGATATGTCCGGCTGCCTGAACTGCATCGGTATGGAAAATAACGCCTTTATTACGGCATATTTCTCCGATTTCTGCAATGGGCTGAACGGTGCCTATTTCGTTGTTGGCAAACATTACGGTCACCAGAGCCGTGTCCTCTCTTATTGCCTTTTCTACGTCCTCGGCTTTTACCACGCCGTTTTCGTTAACGTCTATCAGCGTTATTTCAAAGCCCTCTTTTTCAAGCTTGTTCAGGGTATGAAGCACGGCGTGATGCTCGAACTTTGTGGAAATAATATGCTTTTTGCCCTTCTTCTCGCCTGTTTTTGCTGCAGTTATTATCGCTTGGTTGTCTGCCTCGCTTCCACCCGACGTAAAGTAAATTTCCTGAGGCTTTGCGTTTATAAGCTCTGCTATTTCACAACGGAGCTTTCCAAGTGCCTCTGCCGCTATCTGACCCGTGGTGTTAAGTGACGACGGGTTTCCGTAAATTTCTTCAAAGTAGGGAAGCATAGCGTTGACTGCGCTTTTGCTCACCCTTGTGGTTGCTGCGTTATCCGCATATATTCTCATGTTTTTTCCCTTCTTTGTTTAAACTTTTTTCCTGTTCCAGAACGTCCTGAAGAGTCGTTCCGTCAATATACTCGTTTATAACCTTGTTAAGCCCCTCCCAGAAGAAAAGAGTGGGACAGCGACAGCTTTCGGAGCATTGGTTGGGGGAGTCCTCAACGCAGGATATGGGCGCCATAGAGCCCTCGGTTGCCCTCAGTATTTCTCCCACCGTATATTCCGACGGACTGCGTGACAGCTTGTAGCCACCACTTTTGCCTCGGGTGCTTTTTATCATTTTTGCCGACATCAGCATAGTTATTATCTGTTCAAGGTATTTCGCAGAAACGCCCTGCCTTTCTGCAACACCCTTAAGAGAGGTATACTCCCCGTCGTTCATTGCCAGATCGAGCATTATTTTCAAGGCGTAACGCCCTCGTGTAGATATTTTCAAATTATCACCTCTGTTCTAATTACGCATTATACCATAGGTTTAGTAGGAATTCAAGTATTAAACGCTAAAAACTGTAATTATTGTTTGACTTTTTTGTAAAAAGAATGTATAATACTTATCGCACAAAGAGAAAGGATTTCCCTATGAACGTAAATATTCCCGAAAAATACCGAACCGAATTTGATAAAGCAACCGATTTTGCCGTTGAAAAGCAGGTCTTTGCACCATCAGAGCTTGCAGAGCATCTGGGCACCGGCGTTCTGGTGGCATCAATTATGGTGGGCTATATGGAAAAGGCAGGCTTCGTTACCAAGGGTAAGAGCGACGACGTAAGACGCGTAAAAATATCGCTTGAGGAATGGGACGCCATTGACAGAGACATTGAGCGCTTCGTACCACCTTACGAGCCCGAGCCCCAGGTCTTTACGGCTGACACCGAGGATAACACCGAAATTGACTTTACCGATATTCTGTCGGCAGAAACAGCCCTTTTCAACAAGAAGCTTGGCACCGAAAACGGACTTATCACTATTACCGACAAGGAAGGCAAAATTGCTATTGCGCCCGAGGATATTGCCACTCTGTTTCTTCACAGAGGAGGACTTTTTGCAAAGGGAACGCTTACCCTTTCTCCCGATAGAGAGACTCCCGTCAAGGCAAAGCTGAGAGCCGACACCCTTGCGTTTAAAAAGCGTGATTACAATCAGGTTAAAGCGCTTGCGCAGGGGATTGCTGAAAAACTGGGCGTAGAAATAACGGAATTTTAATCAAAATACGGCAGGAAATCCCTGCCGTTATCTTTTTGTGTTAAATTTGCGTAAAGATTTTCCTTCTAAAGCGCCCGTTTTGTTGACCTATAGCCGAAAAAAGTGTAAAATAAATATATATGCGAAAAAATGTATTTAAACGAAAGGATAATCCAAAATGAAATGGACATCACTTAACGACCTCAGAGAAGCATATCTTTCCTTCTTTGAGTCAAAGGGACATTTAAGACTTCAGAGCTTTTCTCTCGTTCCTCAGAATGACAATTCACTGCTTCTCATAAATTCGGGTATGGCACCTATGAAGCCCTATTTCAAGGGTACCAAGGAGCCTCCTCGCAAGAGAGTTACCACCTGTCAGAAGTGTATAAGAACACCCGACCTTGAAAACGTTGGTAAGACGGCGCGTCACGGCACTTATTTTGAAATGCTGGGCAACTTCTCCTTCGGCGATTATTTTAAAAACGAGGCTATTCCGTGGGCGTGGGAGTTTTTGACACAGACTCTTGAAATCCCTGCAGAGCTTCTCTGGCCATCTATCTACGAGGAGGACGAAGAAGCCTTTGACATATGGACGAAGGTTGTGGGCGTTCCTGCCGAAAAGGTAGTAAGAATGGGCAAGGCAGACAACTTCTGGGAGCACGGAAGCGGACCCTGTGGACCCTGCTCCGAAATATACTTTGACCGTGGTGAAAAATACGGCTGTGGCTCGCCCGACTGTAAGCCCGGCTGTGAGTGTGACAGATATATGGAAATCTGGAACAACGTATTCACACAGTTTGACAACGACGGCAACGGTAATTATACCGAATTGAGCCAGAAGAATATAGATACCGGTATGGGTCTTGAAAGACTTGCCTGCGTAATGCAGGGAGTTGACAATCTTTTCGAGGTAGACACCGTAAGAAAGATACTTGATACCGTTTGCTCCTACTCCTCAAAGACCTACGGCTCGGATTACAGCAACGACGTTTCCATACGTATTATTACAGACCATATCAGAAGCTCCACCTTTATGATTGGTGACGGCGTTATGCCTTCAAACGAGGGCAGAGGCTACGTTCTTCGCCGTCTTATCAGACGAGCTGCCCGTCACGGCAGACTTATCGGCATAAAGGGAGCCTTCCTCAATAAGCTTTCAGAGGTAGTAATTGAATGTAACGAGGGCGCATACCCCGAGCTTCGTGAAAAGGCTGACTATATCAAGAAGATACTTTCCATAGAGGAAGAGCGCTTTGACGCTACCATAGATGCAGGACTTGCCATTCTTTCTGGCTTCGTTGCCGAAGCAAAGGAAAAGGGCGAAAGCGTTCTGTCGGGTGATAAGGCTTTCAAGCTTTACGACACCTTTGGCTTCCCCATAGACCTTACCCGTGAAATTATCGGGGAGGACGGCATGACCATTGACGACGACGCCTTCAACGCTCTTATGACCGAGCAGAAGGAGCGCGCGAGAGCAAATCGCAAGGCAGGGGGAGGCTGGGACAACACCCAGGCAAGCCTTATTGAAGGACTTGCGAAGACCGAGTTCAAGGGATATACCTCTACTCAGTGCGAGGGCAAGGTGCTTGCAATTATCGCAGACGGTATGAGAGTTGATACAGTAAGCGAGGGCGAGGCAATAATCGTTCTTGATGCTACTGCCTTCTACGGAGAGGGTGGTGGTCAGGTTGGTGACAAGGGCGTTCTCCGTGTAAACGGCGTTGAGCTTGAAGTGGTTGACACCAAGAAGCAGGACGGCGTATACCTTCACGACTGTGAAATTACTGCACCTATCAGCGTAGGCGACAAGGTTACGGCTGAAATAGACGTGGCTCGCCGTCAGGCAATAGCTCGCAATCACTCTGCAGCTCATCTTCTTCAATCGGCTTTGAGAAGAGTGCTGGGTGACCACGTTGAGCAGGCAGGCTCCTACGTTGACGAAAACAGAGTAAGATTTGACTTTAAGCATTTTGCTCCTATGACTGCAGAGGAAATAGCAGAGGTTGAAAAGCTTGTAAATGAGTTTATTCTCGGGGCAAATGCAGTTGAAACTATAGAAACCGACCCCGAAACGGCAAAGGCAATGGGTGCTACGGCGCTCTTCGGTGAGAAGTACGGCAAGACCGTAAGACTTGTGAGAATGGGCGAGGTTTCGGCAGAGCTTTGTGGAGGTACTCACCTTAAAAACACTGCAGAGGCAGGACTTTTCAAGGTGCTTTCAGAGTCCTCTGTTGCTGCAGGCATCAGAAGAATTGAGGGTACCACAGGACAGGGAGTGCTTACGCTTCTTGCTGAAAAGGAGGCAATTCTCCGTGAGTGCGCAGCAGTTGCAAGAGCAAACGACACCGGCTCGCTGGTTGCAAAGGTAAACGCTATAGTGACAGAGCTTCGTGAAACAAAGAGCGAGGTTGAGTCACTTCACGCAAAGGCAGCTGCAAATGCAGGCGCAGCCCTTGAAGCGTCTATTATAAAAACAGATAAATATTCTCTTCTCTTCGGCGAAATCAAGGACGCAAAGGCAGATGCCCTGAGAGGAGAGGGAGACAGACTCCGTGATAAGTATTCCGATATAGTCGGCGTGCTTTATTCAGTAAACGACGGCAAAATAATATTTGCATCCTTCTGTGGTAAGGACGCCCTTGCAAACGGCGCCCACGCAGGAAACGTACTGAAAACAATTTCGCCCATCGTAGGTGGTGGTGGAGGTGGCCGTCCCGACAGTGCATCTTCGGGAGGAAAAGACCCCTCAAAGCTTGGCGAGGCAAAGGAAAAATTCATTGAAATGATGAAATAAAGGAGAAAATATGGATTGTTTATTTTGTGCCATCGTAAAGGGTGACATCCCATCGACAAAGGTTTATGAGGACGAAAAAATTCTTGCATTCAGAGACATAAATCCACAGGCGCCAACTCACGTGCTTGTAATACCCAAGACTCATATTCCGTCGGTTGACGGAATAAACGCCGAAAATTCGGCAATCGTTGCTCATATATTTGAAGCTATACCCCAAATTGCCAAGGCAGAGGGTCTTACAGAGGGCTACAGAGTAGTTTCCAACTGTGGAGATCACGCCTGCCAGAGCGTTAAGCATCTTCACTTCCACGTTCTTGGTGGAAAACAGCTTGCGGACAGTATGGCATAATGGCATACTTTGAAAAAAAGGACGAGGTCAAGGAGCTTCGGGACAAGATAAAATTCGACCCCGAGGGAGCATATCTCTTCTGGGGCGAGGAGGAATACCTCAAGCGCTATTACCTTGACGAGTTAAGAAAGCTTATTTCGGACGAGGGAATGGAGGAATTCAATAAAACGGTATTGGATTTTCTTCACGGCGATACACTCAAGGACCTTGAGGAAGCCGTTGATTCCCTTCCCGTTATGGCAAGCCGAAAAATCATCGAGGTCTGGGGAATGCCCCTTCTCAATCTGAAAAAAGATGAAGAAAAAAGGCTTGTGGACGCAGTTAAAAGAGTGGGTGACGGAACTATTCTCGTCATCTTCTCAAGAGCCACCGAGCTTGACCTGAAGCCCAAGAAAAACCGTGAGCGAGAGCTGATAAAAAAGCTTTCCGACAGTATGACGGTTACCGAATTTCCAAGACAGACCGAGCAAAAGCTGTTGTCCTGGGTGGATAAGATATTCCGTGTTGCCGAGGTCAGAATAAGTGACGTAAATATTACGAAAATGATAAATCTTTGCGATTACAGTATGACAAGACTGAAAAACGACGCAGAGAAGCTTATTGCCTATTGTAAATTCAATAAAATCCCCTCTGTTCCCGATGAGATAATCAGCCTTTTCGTAAAGCCCTGCGCTGAAAACGAGATTTGGGACTTTTCGGACGCAGTGGTGAAAAGAGCAAAGAAAGAGGCGCTTACTATTCTGGAAAATCTGCGCATACAGAGACTTGACCCCATCGTAATCGTTTCTGTGATAGGTAAGACGCTTACTGCCATTGCCACAGTAAAGTCGGCAAAAAGCAGTATGACCGACAAGGATTTGAATAAGCTTGCCGACCTTAAGGGCGAATGGCAGGTAAAGAGATACCGTCAGAATATGGACGGCTGGAGCGAGGAAAGGCTTAAAAGGGCAACCGAGCTCACCTTCAGGTGTGAAGAGGACTTGAAAAGCACCACAACTCCCGAATACGTTTTAGTCGAATCTCTTGTAACGGCAATATTGGAGTGACGGTATGAAAATACCCGTAAAGGAATTGGTAGTCTGCGAGGGCAGATACGATAAAATCAAGCTTGATTCGGTGCTTGACGCCGACATAATAACCCTTGACGGCTTCGGCATCTTCAAAAGCGACGAAAAGAAGGCGCTTTTGAGAGAGGCATCGAAAAAGCGTGGTATTATAGTGGTTACCGATAGCGATTCGGCAGGAATGGTTATAAGAAACTATATAAAAAACATCACGGGAAACGTGGGAGTGCATCATCTGTACACCCCGAGAATAGAGGGCAAGGAAAGACGGAAGCCCCATGCCTCAAAGGAGGGTATCCTCGGAGTTGAGGGAATTGACACCGACACGCTGAAGGGTATGTTCGAAGCCTTTAAGTCTGACCGTCAACCACCTAAAATCACCAGAGCAATGCTCTACGAGGACGGCTTTATGGGACGTGACGGCTCGGCAGAGCGCCGTGAAAGGCTGTGTGAAGCCCTTGGCTTGCCCCATAATATGAGCGTTTCGGCTCTGTTGCAGGCGCTTGCCATTGTTACCACAGAGGAAGAGTATAAGACGCTTTGCGATAAAATGCAGAATTAAAGACAATTTTCTGCGAAAATTTTCTTTGATTGAAAATTTGCCAGAGGCAAATTAACATTAATTGTGCATTGTGAATTGTGCACTGTGCATTGATAAGCTTTCACCCAAAAGACACACTGTAACAAAAGGCGGGAGTTTTGGAGGGAAAATCGCATATCCCGAAGCCGTAAATTTATCACAGCAACAAAAGGTATCAGGTTTGGTGGGAGATTTGTCAATCCCGAAGCCGTAGCCGTACACCTGTACGGCAGTGCAAGGGAGGGGCAAAAGAAAAGGCATAAATAAAATCCGCAGGATTTTTACCTTGAAAGCTTATAGCAAGGGATAGAAATTGATGAATTTAAGCTTTTGTTATTGAAATTCTATTTGTAACAATTACATAATACTTGCCTTTTCGGTCTCACCCAAAGATGATACCGTAAGACAACATAAGGAGAAAGAAATATATGTTAAAGAGTATGACGGGATATGGCAGAGCCATCCTGGAAAAAGAAGGAATGGAGCTTACCTTTGAGGTAAAGAGTGTAAACAACCGTTACCTTGACACCTCGGTAAGACTTCCCAGAGCCTTCGGCTATTTAGAGGACAAAATAAAAAAGGAGATAGGCGCTCACACCTCACGAGGCAAGGCAGACGCATATCTTTCTATAAACGTAATAGAGGACAGACTGACCAAGGTTACCGTCAATTACCCACTTTTTGAAAGCTATCTTGCAGTGTTCAGCGAGGTAAAGGAAAAGTATGGGCTTCGTGACGACACGGCAGTCTCCACCGTTATGAAGCTTCCCGACGTTGTGGGCACGAAAAGCGACGAGGAGGACGAAGAGAAAATAACTGCCCTTCTTCGAGAGGTAATGGGAACGGCCCTTGACAGCTACGATAAAATGCGAGAAACCGAGGGCAAAAAGCTTTACGACGATATAAGCGAAAAGCTTGACAGAATAGAAGAAATCCGTCAGGAAATCGCAAAGCTTTCCCCCGAATCCGTAAAGGCCTACGAGGCAAGACTCCGTGCAAGAATTGAGGAGCTTCTCGGCAATACTGCCTACGACGAAACCAGAGTGATAACCGAGGTGGCGCTCTACGCCGATAAGGTAGCCGTAGACGAGGAAATTACCCGACTTGGAAGCCACCTGGCACAGTTCAGAAGCATAATGGACGCAAACGCCCCTGCAGGCAGAAAGCTTGACTTTTTGACCCAGGAAATAAACCGAGAGGTCAACACCATCGGTTCGAAATGCTGTGAGCTTGAAATAACCAAGCTGGTAGTAGACGCCAAGAGTGAAATTGAAAAAATAAGAGAACAGATACAAAACGTAGAATAAGTGGGAGATTGTTTATGAAAATGTTATCCTTGGGCATAGGAAATATGGTTGCCTGCGACAGAATAGTGTGCATCGTGTCGCCCGACACGGCTCCGGTAAAAAGACTGGTGCAGGACGCCAAGGACGAGGGCAGAGCTATCGACGTAACGGGAGGGAAGAAAACTCTTTCCGTTATACTCACCGATTCAGACCACGTAATTCTGTCAAAGATAAAACCGCAAAGGCTGAGAGAAGCCATAAACTCAAACGACGATAGCGCCGTTGAGAGCGAAGAATAAAGCAAAGGAAGGGATTTATATGAGTGAAAGAGGAAAGGTCCTGATAGTATCGGGATCTGCAGGAAGTGGAAAATCCACAGTTCTTACGCCCTTTAAATCGGGAGAAATACAACCCTTTGTTTTTTCGGTTTCGGCTACCACCAGAAAGCCACGACCAGGTGAAACGGACGGACGTGACTATCTTTTCGTTACAAAGGAACGCTTTGAGGAAATGATAGAAAAGGGCGAGCTGATAGAGCACACCACCTTCAACGGAAACTATTACGGAACACCCAAGGCACCTCTTGAAAAGCAAATTTCCGAGGGCAAGGTGGTAATCCTTGAAATAGAGGTGGACGGCGCCGAGCAGATTATGGGCCTTTTTGATAAAAACGATTTGATTTCAGTGTTCCTGTCACCCCCCGATTATAAAACTCTTGAGGCGAGATTGAGAGGACGGGGAACCAATACCGAGGCAGACATAACCGAAAGGCTTGAAAGAGCCAAGGTGGAGCTGGAGTTTTCAAGACTCTACACCAATATACTTATCAACTATAACGACAGAGCCGACGAGGTCACCGAGGCGATTAAAAAAATCGTCAAGGGCGAATCAGTGAGCAGTCTTGACATATATTGCGAAAGCACAGACGAATTAATGAAGAAGTTTTACAATTAAAAACGAAAATAAATCAACTTAATAAGGAGATATACTATTATGATGAACGAACCTTCAATCGAAAAACTTACACAAAACGGCGTAAACCGTTACCAGGTATGTATTGCAACTGCTAAAATTGCTCGCGAGATAATCGACGAGTATAACGCAGAGGCTGCAAAGATAACTGCTCAGGCAGAAAACGGCATTGCCGTTAAAAAGCCCGTGCACGACGATAAGCCTGTAAAAACGGCAGTTCAGGCTATCGAAAGAGGCGATTATAAAATTATCGTTCCCGAAGAATAATATTGACAAAAGTCCTGCTTTGTGGTAAAATTATTGTAGAGATTTCCGTTCTGTAACTGACGGATAACCTGATGGCTTGATGGCCTTGGGTTTGATGCGAATTGACGCAGGGAAGCAGGACGATATATTGTGCCGACCGTCTGGGCAGTCCCCTGTTTACAAGGGACTGCCCTGCTCTTTTTTTGGGGCAGACGGAAGGAGTATAACGAAAAGGAGAACTTATGAAAAAAGTAGCTATCGTAATAGGCTCGGACAGTGATATGCCCGTTGCCGAAAAGGCGTACAACACTCTGAAGGAGCTGGACATTCCGGCAACGGTACATATACTTTCTGCTCATCGCACTCCCGGGGAGGCAAGAGAGCTGGCAGTAAACGCAAGAGCCAACGGCTACGGCGCAATTATTGCCGCGGCAGGTATGGCTGCCCACCTTGCAGGTGCAATTGCAGCAAATACTACCCTCCCCGTTATAGGAATTCCCGTAAAATCGGGTGATTTGGGTGGTATGGACGCATTGCTTTCAACGGTTATGATGCCGTCGGGCATTCCCGTTGCAACCGTAGCTATCGGTGGTGGAGTAAACGCGGCGTTACTGTGCGCCCAGATTTTCGCAGTTACCGACAAGACTCTTGAAGAAAAGCTGGCGCAAAAAAGAGCCGATAATACCAAGGCAGTTTTAGAAAAAAACAAAGCAGCTGCCGAAAGATTTAACTAAAGTAAAAAAACAAATGAAATATAAAGGAGAAAAAACCATGGCAATGACAAAGCTCTACACAGGCAAGACAAAGGACGTATTTCAGCTTGACAACGGTAACGTGCTTCTCAAATTTAAGGACGATTGCACAGGAAAAGACGGAGTGTTTGACCCCGGCGAAAATTCCGTTGGACTTACCATAGACGGCGTTGGAAAGGTAAACCTTAAAATGTCGGTTTACTATTTTGAAAAGCTCAAAGAGGCAGGAATCAAGACCCATTACGTTTCTGCAGATATAGATAACGTTACAATGGAAGTGCTTCCCGGAAAGGTATTTGGTAAGGGACTTGAGGTAATTTGCCGTAGAAGAGCAGTCGGAAGCTTTTTCCGTCGTTACGGCGAATATGTAGAAGAGGGTGCAGAGCTTCCTTACTACGTTGAAATGACCTTCAAGAACGACGCAAAGGGCGACCCCCTTGTAACCAAGGACGGACTTGCAGTGCTTGGCGTTATGAGCGAAAAGCAGTACGACGATATCCGTGATATGACACAGAAGATTACAAAAATCATTGCAGACGACCTTGCAGAGCTTGGTCTCGACCTTTATGATATTAAGTTTGAATTCGGCTACAACGGTGACGAGGTAATCCTCATCGACGAAATCGCATCCGGTAATATGAGAGTTTACAAGGACGGCGTATACGTTGATCCCATGAGCCTTTCCGACCTTTTTTTCTCGGTAAGATAAAAAGGCGGTTTTATGGGAGGATTTTTTGGACTGTCATCTAAAAGGGACGCAGTTTCAGACGTTTTCTTCGGTACCGACTACCATTCTCACCTCGGCACACGCCGTGCCGGTATGGTGTCCTGGGACAGAGAGGACGGTTTTATAAGAGATATACATAACATAGAAAAAGCGCCCTTTAGAACTAAATTTGACAACGTGCTTACCGAAATGAAGGGAACTTCCTGCATCGGCGTAATAAGTGACTCGGACCCACAGCCTCAGCTTGTGCGCTCGGGACTTGGCACCTACGCCGTTGCCACGGTAGGCAGAATAAATAACGTTGAAGAAATAATAGAAAAGTATTTTCATAGCCGTGGTGGATACCACTTCGACTCTTTGAGTGGTGGAAAGGTAACCGTCACCGAGTTGATTTCGGCGTTGATTGACATAAAAGAGGACTTCGTCGAGGGAATAAAATTCGCCCAGAGCGTTATAGACGGCACGGCGATGATACTTATCCTCAAGGCAGACGGCTCGATAATTGCTGCCCGTGACAAATGTGGACGCCTGCCTCTGTCTATCGGACGTGACGAGGACGGCTACTGCGCTGCCTTCGAAACCTATTCCTTCACAAAGCTTGGCTACGAAAAGGTACGCGACCTTGCCCCCGGTGAAATAGCAGAGCTTACTCCCGACGGCGTGACCGTGCTTTTTGAGGGACACAAGTGCAAGAAAATGTGCTCCTTTTTGTGGGCTTACTACGGATACCCGGCTTCAATCTACGATGGAGTGAGCGTAGAGGTTATGAGAACCAGAAACGGCGAAATAATGGCTGAAAACGACGCAAAGAGCAAAACGCCCGAGCTTGACTCGGTTTCGGGCGTGCCTGATTCCGGAACGCCTCACGCTATTGGCTACGCCAATCGCTCAAAGGTTCCGTTTACAAGACCTTTTATAAAATATACGCCTACCTGGCCACGCTCCTTTATGCCTTCAAGCAAGGCGCAGAGAATGAAAATTGCCAGAATGAAGCAAATCCCCGTACACGATTTTATCGAGGGAAAGAAGATGCTTTTGGTTGACGATTCCATCGTCAGAGGAACACAGCTTCAGGAAACCGTAGAGTTTCTTTATGAAAACGGAGCAAAAGAAGTGCATATGCGCTCTGCTTGCCCCCCTATAATGTACGGCTGTAAGTTTTTGAACTTTACTCGGGCGTCGTCGGAATACGATTTTATTGCGCGCCGTATAATCCTTGAGCTTGAAGGCGAGGAAGGCGAAAAGTATATAAGCGAGTATTCTGACCCACACACAGAGAGAGGAAAGAGGCTTCGCCAGAAAATATGCGAAAAGTTTGGCTTTGCTTCTCTTGAATATCAGACCCTTGAGGGCATCGTGAAGGCAATCGGCTTTGACGAGGATCAGCTTTGTACTTATTGCTGGACAGGCAAGGAATAAAGACATAAAAATATATAAGTTCTTAAAGAACGAGGAGTAGAAATGGAATACAAATCAAATTCTGAAAGCTATGCAGCAGCAGGCGTTGATATAACGGCAGGCTACAAGGCTGTAGAGCTTATGAAATCACATATAGCTCGCACACAGACGGCAGGCTCAATGACCGACATCGGAGGCTTCGGCGGTCTGTTCGTGCCCAGCCTTGCAGGAATGAAAAATCCCGTGCTGGTAAGTGGTACAGACGGCGTTGGCACAAAGCTGAAAATTGCATTTTTAATGGATAAGCACGATACCGTAGGTATTGACTGCGTTGCAATGTGCGTAAACGACGTTATCTGCTGTGGTGCAGCACCTATGTTCTTTCTCGACTATATTGCCTGTGGCAAAAACGTGCCCGAGCGCATTGCTGAGATAGTTTCTGGTGTTGCCGAGGGATGCGTAATGTCGGGTGCAGCGCTTATCGGTGGAGAAACTGCCGAAATGCCCGGCTTTTACCCCGTTGAGGAATACGACCTTGCAGGCTTTGCCGTAGGTATCGTTGACAGAGAAAAGGTTATAGACAATACGAAAATGGCAGAGGGCGACGTTGTTATCGCGCTTCCCTCATCCGGCGTTCACTCAAACGGCTTTTCTCTGGTGAGAAAGGTGTTTGACGTGGAGAACGCAGACCTTAAAACACCGTTGGCAGAGCTTGGTGGAAAGAGCCTCGGCGAAGCTCTTCTCACACCTACCAAAATATACGTAAAGCCCGTTCTTGCCCTTCTTGAAAAGGTTGACGTAAAGGGAATATCTCACATTACAGGCGGTGGCTTCTACGAGAACATTCCCCGTTCTATTCCTGACGGACTTTGCGCAGAGATCAAGAAGAGCGACGTTCGTGTGCTTCCTCTCTTTGACCTTATCGCAAAGACCGGCAACATTCCCGAGCGTGATATGTTCAACACCTTCAATATGGGTGTTGGTATGAGCATCGTGGTTCCTGCCGAGCAGGTGGATACGGCTCTCGAAATATTGAAGGCAAACGGCGAGGATGCTTACGTTATCGGTAAGATAGTCAAGAACGCAGAAGAAAAGATAAAGCTTGTATAAGCGAAGCCATTGCTTCGCAAATGAACAATTAACAATGCACAATGCACAATTGTGGACAATTTCGCTGTGCGAAATTTTCTTCGATTGAAAATTTGCCAGAGGCAAATTAACATTAACTGTGCATTGTGAATTGTGCACTGTGCATTGATAAGTTTTCACCCAAAAGACACGCCGTAAAACAACGTAACGAAAGAGAAGTATATGAAAAAGACGAGAATAGCAGTATTCGTTTCGGGTGGAGGAACGAATTTACAGGCGCTTATAGACGCTGAAAAAAGAGGCGAGCTTCCAAGTGGAGAAATAGCCCTTGTGCTTTCCAACGTACAGTCGGCATACGCTCTCACAAGAGCCGAAAATGCCGGCATTAAGGGAGTATGGGTATCCAAAAAGGAACTTGGCAGTCAAGAGGCATTTGAGGAAAAGGTGGTAGAAATACTCACCCAGGAGAAAATAGACCTTATCGTTCTTGCAGGCTTTATGTCCATACTTACGAAAAGCTTTACGGATCGCTATGCAGATCGCATAATTAATATTCATCCGTCTCTTATACCCTCCTTCTGTGGAAAGGGCTATTGGGGACTCCACGTGCATGAGGCGGCGCTTGAAAAGGGTGTAAAGGTTACGGGCGCAACGGTGCATTTCGTCAACGAAATTCCCGACGGTGGAAAAATCATAATGCAAAAGGCAGTTGAGGTAGAGGAGGGCGACACCCCCGAAATACTTCAAAAGCGTGTAATGGAGCAGGCAGAATGGATAATCTTGCCCAAGGCAACCGAAAAAATTGCACGCGAAATAGCAAATAAGTAACTTAATGAAAAGGAGAATAAAATGGCTTTGTACGATTTGAAAAAATTGCTCTCAGAAAACTCATATCCCGGCAGAGGTATAGTAGTGGGAAAGAGTGTTGACGGAAAAAAAGCAATGATTGCTTACTTCATTATGGGCAGAAGTGAAAACAGCCGTAACAGAATTTTTGAAAGATTTGAGGGTGGTATGCGTACCAAGGCCTATGACGAATCAAAGCTCGTTGACCCCAGCCTTATAATCTATAATCCATATCTTTCACTGCCCAATGCAGATATTGTTACCAACGGTGATCAGACCGATACCGTGTATAACTACGTAAAGGAGCACGGAGAAGACGGCTTTGCCTTTGAAAAAGCCCTTCATACAAGAGAGTTTGAGCCCGACGCTCCCAACTTTACTCCCAGAATTTCTGCAATGCTTTATTACGGAGATAATTGTTTCAATTATAAGATGTCAATTCTTAAGAGTGCGAATGGGGACGGAAGCGTTTGTAACCGATACTTCTATTCGTATACTCCAAGAAACGGATACGGACATTTTATTCACACCTATAAATGCGACGGGAATCCCATTCCCTCGTTCTACGGCGAGCCCGAGGAGGTTGCCCTTCCCAACAGTGCAGGCGAATTGGCAAGTATTATTTGGTCAAATCTTAACGAGGACAACAAGGTGTCGCTTTTCGTAAGAGAGGTTGACCTGGAAACAGGTAAGGCAAACGAATTTATATTTAATAAAAATAATTAAACCGTCAGGAAAGGAAAAATAAAATGACAGAATTTGAACTTAAATACGGTTGTAATCCCAATCAGAAGCCGTCAAAAATATATATGAGCGATAACTCGGAGCTTCCCATAGAAATACTTAACGGAAAGCCCGGTTACATAAACTTTCTTGACGCGTTTAACTCATGGCAGCTTGTAAAGGAAATCAAGGAAGCTACGGGTATGGTAGCAGCAACCTCCTTCAAGCACGTCAGCCCCACCTCTGCAGCAGTTGGTAAAAAGCTTCCCGAATCACTTAAAAAGGCTTGCTTCGTTGACGACGTTGAGGGTCTTGACGATTCACCCCTTGCCTGTGCATATGCAAGAGCAAGAGGAACAGACCGTCAGTCCTCCTTTGGCGATTGGATAGCTCTTTCCGATAAGTGTGACGTTACTACTGCAAAAATTATTCAGCGTGAGGTGTCCGACGGCATTATTGCTCCCGATTACGACCCCGAAGCCCTTGAAATACTTAAATCCAAGAAAAAGGGTGGCTACAATATAGTAAAAATTGACCCCGAATATAAGCCTGCCCCCATTGAACACAAGGAAGTGTTCGGCATCACCTTCGAGCAGGGCAGAAACGAGTTCAAGATTAACCGTGAGCTTCTTTCAAATATCGTTACCCAAAACAAAGAGCTTCCCGAGGACAAGGCGATAGATTTGATAATCGCTCTTATCACCCTTAAATACACACAGTCCAATTCCGTTTCATACGCTTACGACGGACAGTGCATCGGCGTTGGCGCAGGACAGCAGTCAAGAATTCTTTGTACCCGTCTTGCAGGAAGCAAGGCTGACCTCTGGCATTTGCGTCAGCACCCCAAGACACTTGCTCTTCCTTTTCTTGACGAGGTTAAGCGCCCCGAAAGAGATAATTGCATTGATATTTACCTTTCCGACGAGCCCGAAGAGGTGCTTGCCGACGGAGTATGGCAAAGCTTTTTCTCGGTTAAGCCCGAGCCTCTTACAAAGGAAGAAAAGAGAGCCTACCTTGACTCAATTACAGGCGTAAGCCTTGCGTCAGACGCGTTCTTCCCCTTTGGCGATAACATTGAACGCGCCAAGAGAAGTGGCGTAAGCTACGTTGCAGAGCCCGGTGGCTCCGTTCGTGACGATCAGGTAATAGAGACCTGCGACAAGTTTGGTATGACTATGGCGTTCACGGGAATGAGACTTTTCCATCATTAAGGAGAGAATAGATGAAGATACTTGTAGTGGGAGCAGGTGGCAGAGAGCACGCCATAATTAAGAAGCTCCTTGAAAATAAAAAGGTTGAACATATCTGGGCGTTGCCCGGCAACGGTGGTATAGCCAAGGATGCCGAGTGCGTTAATATCGGTGCAAAGGATATTGACGGAATTGTGGAATTTGCAAAGGCAAACAAGCCCGATTTTGCAGTAGTTGCCCCCGACGATCCCCTTGTGCTGGGCGCAGTTGACCGTCTTGAGGAATTGGGAATTCCCTGCTTTGGACCCAACGCTGCAGCAGCAGAAATTGAGGGCAGTAAGATATTCTCAAAAAATCTTATGAAAAAGTATAATATCCCCACTGCCGAATACGAAACCTTTGACGACCTTGAAAAAGCGCTTGCTTACGTCAGAACCAAGGATATGCCCATCGTTATCATGGCAGACGGTCTTGCTCTTGGTAAGGGTGTTATAATAGCCGAAACTCTGGACGATGCCGAAAGGGCTCTCGTTATGATGATGAGCGAGGGTGCCTTCGGTAAGAGTGGTAGCAGGGTAGTGGTTGAGGAATTCCTCACGGGACCCGAGGTTTCGGTGCTTTCCTTTACAGACGGAAAGACAGTTGTTCCTATGGTTTCCTCAATGGACCACAAGAGAGCCCTTGACGGAGATAAGGGCCTTAACACGGGTGGTATGGGAACCATTGCTCCCAACCCCTATTACACAAAGGAAATTGCAGATGAATGTATGGAGAAAATCTTTCTTCCTACCATCAAGGCAATGAATTCCGAGGGACGCACCTTTAAGGGCTGTCTTTACTTCGGACTTATGCTCACCCCCAAGGGCCCCAAGGTGATTGAGTACAATTGCCGTTTCGGTGACCCTGAAACGCAGGTAGTTCTTCCCCTTATGGAAACCGACCTTCTGGACGCAATGGAAGCCGTAAGCGAGGAAAGACTTGCCGATACGGAGATACGCTTTTCCGACGGAGCTGCCTGCTGCGTTGTTCACGCCTCAAAAGGATATCCCGAAAAGTACGAATCGGGCTTTGAAATCACCGAGGACGATATGGGTGACGCCTTCGTATACTACGCAGGTGCAAAGGCAGTTGACGGAAAAGTAATTACAGGTGGTGGCAGAGTGCTTGGCGTGGTTGCCAAGGGCGAAAGCCTTAAGGACGCTATAGATAAGGCGTACGAAGCAAGCGAAAAGGTGCATTTTGAAAACGACTTCTATCGCAAGGACATCGGTCAGAAGGCGCTGAAAGCACTTTAAAGAACAGAAAAATAATCATAAAAGTTTAAGGTCAAGGAGACAGTATGGTTTACCGTATCTATGTAGAAAAAAAGAAAACCGAGGCACACGAGGCAAAGGCTTTGCTTCGTGACCTTAGAAATTTCGTAGGACTTAAAGAGGTAGAGGACGTCAGAATAGTTAACCGATACGACGTTTCGGGAATTGAAAAGAAGCTTTTTGACAAAGCGATAAACACAGTTTTTTCAGAGCCTCAGCTTGACGACACAGGCGACACTCTTGATTTAAAGGACGGCGTTGCCTTCGCAGTGGAATATCTGCCCGGACAGTTTGACCAGAGAGCAGATTCTGCTGCGCAGTGTATACAGATAATCTCAAAGGGTGAAAGACCCGTTGTGCGCACGGCAAAGGTGTATATTCTGTCTGGAAATATTACCGACGAGGTGCTTGAGCGCGTTAAGAAATACGTAATCAACCCCGTTGAATGCAGAGAAGCAGGACTTGAGACCGTTGACTCACTTGAAAACGTAACCGAAGAGCCTGCAGACGTTGAGGTGCTTCAGGGCTTCTGTGAGCTTGACGTAGCAGGACTTCACAATTTCGTGGTAAGCCACGGTCTTGCAATGGATGACGCAGATATACTTTTCCTTCAGCATTATTTCAGAGACGAGGGAAGAGACCCCACTATCACAGAAATAAGAATGGTAGACACCTATTGGTCAGACCATTGCCGTCATACCACCTTCCTCACCAATATTGACTCGGTTGAATTTGAAGACGAAAAAATAGAGGAAACCTATAAGGCGTATATTGCCACTCGTGAAAGCATTGGCACTAAAAAGCCTATTTGTCTTATGGACCTTGCCACAATTGCCGCAAAGGCACTTTCAAGGGCAGGTAAGCTTGAAAAGCTGGACAAATCAGACGAAATAAACGCCTGCACCGTTAAAATCAAGGTAACGGTTGACGGTGAGCCTCAGGATTGGCTCCTTTTGTTCAAGAACGAAACACACAACCACCCCACAGAAATCGAGCCCTTTGGTGGCGCAGCTACCTGTATTGGTGGCGCTATCCGTGACCCCCTTTCGGGACGCTCATACGTTTACGCTGCAATGCGTGTAACCGGTGCATCAGACCCCACGGGCGCAGTTGAAGATACTCTTGCAGGCAAGCTTCCCCAGAGAAAGCTTGTAACCACTGCAGCGCAGGGCTATTCCTCATACGGAAACCAAATCGGTCTTGCTACCTGTCAGGTAGATGAAATCTACCACGAGGGCTACGTGGCAAAGCATATGGAAATAGGCGCAGTATTGGGTGCTGCTCCTCAGAAGAACGTTCGCCGTGAATGTCCCTCACCCGACGACGTGGTAATACTCCTGGGTGGGAGAACGGGCAGAGACGGAATCGGTGGTGCTACCGGCTCCTCAAAATCCCATACCGAAGCCTCTCTCGGCTCTTGTGGAGCAGAGGTACAAAAGGGTAACGCCCCCGAAGAGCGCAAGCTTCAGAGACTTTTCCGTAACGAAGAGGCAGCAGTGCTTATCAAGCGCTGTAACGACTTTGGCGCAGGTGGTGTTTCGGTTGCTATCGGTGAGCTTGCCGACGGCTTACAGATAGATCTTGACAAGGTTACCAAGAAATACGAAGGACTTGACGGAACCGAGCTTGCAATTTCAGAGTCTCAGGAGCGTATGGCAGTAGTGGTAGCTCCCGAGGATGCAGAGCGCTTTATGGAGCTGGCAAACAGCGAAAACCTTGAAGCAACCGTAGTTGCAAGGGTAACCGAAGAGCCCAGACTTACAATGAGCTGGCGTGGAAAGAAGATAGTTGATATCTCACGTGAATTCCTCAATTCAAACGGAGCGCCCAAGCATATAGACGTAAAGGTTGCAAAGCCTGCCCTTCACACAAAGCCCTTGTACAATAGCTTTACAGAGGGAATGAAGGCTACGGCAGAGGATCTTCTCGTTTGCTCGAGAAGAGGTCTTTGCGAGCGCTTTGACTCCACAATCGGCGCTACTACCGTAATGATGCCCTTCGGTGGAAAAAATCAGCTTACTCCATCTCAGGCAATGGTAAATAAGCTTCCCGTTGAAATCGGACAGACCGACGACGTGTCCTTTTTGTCCTGGGGATATAACCCCTATATCAGTGAAAAGAGCTCATACCACGGCGCATATCTTGCCGTTGTAGAGTCACTTTCAAAGCTGGTGGCAACGGGTGGAGATATAAGCGAGGATACCTATTTTACCTATCAGGAATATTTTGAAAAGCCTCTTCGTGACCCCAAGCGCTGGGGCAAGCCCATGGCAGCGCTTCTTGGCGCCTTCAAGGCTCAGATGGACTTTGAAATAGCATCTATCGGTGGAAAGGACTCAATGAGTGGCTCCTTTGAAAAGATAGACGTACCTCCCACACTCGTATCCTTTGCAGTTACCGTTGGAAAGACCGACGACGTAATTACCTCGGAATTCAAGGCAGGGGGACACAAGACGGTGCTTATCACTCCCGTCTACGAGGACGCTCTTATGCCCTCACCCTCTTCTCAGAAAAAGGTGTTTGAGGCAGTTACAAGGCTTATCCGTGAAAAGAAAGCAGTTGCAGTCAGAGCGCTTGGCTACGGTGGTGTTGCCGAGGCAGTGTTCAAGATGGCTATCGGTAACTCAATCGGCTTTAAGTTTGCTGAGGGAATTGCCCTTGACAAGCTTTTCGGCTACGGCTACGGCTCCTTTGTAGTTGAGCTTGCCGACGGCGTGTCAACCGACGGCTATTGCGTGCTTGGTGAAACCGTTGCAGAGGAAAGCATTTCCTACGGCAACGAAGCTCTGTCACTTGACACTCTTCTTGAATATTACAACGGAAAGCTTGAAAAGGTTTATCCCACCAAGGCTGCTCACAGTGAAGCCGTTCCCGAGGTGTTCTCCTATAAAGCGCCCACTACCTATAAGGCAAAGAACGGCGCTCCCCGTCCTCGCGTACTCATACCAGTGTTCCCCGGAACAAACTGTGAATACGACAGTGCGAGAGCAATGCGTGAGGCAGGTGCAGAGCCCGAAATATTCGTTATAAATAACCTTACTGCACAGGGAATTGCCGATTCGGTACATAAGTTTGCTCTTTCGGCAGCTAATTCTCAGATTATCTTTATCCCCGGTGGCTTCTCGGGTGGTGACGAGCCCGACGGATCAGGTAAGTTTATCACTGCATTTTTCCGTAACGGCGAGATAAGTGACGAGGTGAAGAGCCTTCTCGAGCTTCGTGACGGTCTTATGTGTGGAATTTGTAACGGCTTCCAGGCTCTTATAAAGCTGGGACTTGTTCCCTTCGGTCAGATTCTTGACCCCTCGGTGTCATTCCCCACTCTTGCAGGTAACATAATTTCACGACATCAGTCAAGAATAGTAAGAGTAAGAGTTGCATCCAATAAGTCACCCTGGCTTGCGGGAGTAGAGGTAGGCGAGGTTTACAACGTGCCCATTTCTCACGGCGAGGGAAGATTCCTTGCATCAGATGAGCTTATAAAAACTCTTGCCGACAACGGACAGATTGCAACTCAGTATTGCGACGCCTTCGGCAAGCCTACTATGGATATTGACTTCAACCCCAACGGCTCGGCTCAGGCGATAGAGGGTATCCTTTCGCCCGACGGCAGAGTTATCGGTAAGATGGGACATTCAGAGCGTATCGGTAACGGCCTTTACAAGAACGTTGAGGGCAATTACGATATGAAGCTCTTTGACTCGGCAGTTAAGTATTATAAATAAGATTGAGGACAATACTATGAAAAAAATATTACTGTTACTTTTGGTCGTTACTTTAATTCTTACCTTTGCTTCATGTGAAAAGGAAGCAACCCCCACCCCTCCTGATGAAAATGGTGAAAAGGTTTCAGACGTTGTGGAAAACAAGGATGAAGCTCCCGATACCACAGAACCCGAAGCTCCTTCGGTATCGGTAACCTATGAAGAGGCAAAGCTCAATTCGGGATATATCTGTATTGAAGAATTCAAGTCGGTGGCGCTGAAGAAGGACGGAACCATGGTGGGTCTCAACGACGGCTACCCCATTCCCGATTCAGTGCTTGAAGAGTGTGGCGTCAATAAGCAGGACATTGTAAAGTTCCTTTGCGCAGGCTACGGCTATGACACGGTCGCTCTTACCAAGGACGGAAAAACCACAAGGATTACAGTAGCAAATGACGAGCCCTGCCTTGAAAACGTTAAGGACATCATCTTTTCACCCTCCTATTCACACGACGACAATATTATCTGCGTTATGAAGGACGGAAGAGTGTTGACTACCATAAAGTCGCTTGTGCTTGATGAAAGAGCTTATATTGACGGAATTACCGACGCAGTTGAGGCAACTCGAGGAGCAGACCACAGAAGCGTTACCGTTACCCACGCAGACGGAACAGTCAGCGTTTGGGCTGAGGGAGACGTTCTTGACCAGATAAACACAGAGCAGGCATCTCTCCTTGAAGAGATTTCAGGCTGGACGGATATCGTTCTTGCTCACGGAAACAGTGGAAACACGTATTTGGGTGGCGAAAATTATTTCTACGTAGGACTTAAAAAGGACGGAACAGTAGTTGCCACAGGCTCATATGCAGAGCTTGTTAAGGACTGGAAAAATATCGCCTATATCGACACCGGCTACGGAGTTATAGCAGGTCTTACAACAGACGGTCGCGTGCTTGTTGTAGGTGAGTGTAGTGGAGAGGCTTCATACGACGGCGTAAGCCCGACTGAATGGGAAAACGTGGTTGGTATAAGCGTTTCTACCGAAGGCAGAATGCTTGGCTTGACCAATGACGGCACGGTTATCGGTCATTGGCGTGGAAGCGAAGGCGAAAACGGCTTCGGACCTTTTTAATAAAGGAATTTGATGAAAGAAAAGATAAAAGCAGTATTAAAAAACGTAATTGAGTTTTTACTCAACCCCCGTTTGCTCCTATGCTTTGGAATTGCATGGCTTATAACGAACGGGTGGTCATATATACTGTTTACTGTGGGAACGGTTTATGAAATTACCTGGATGGTAACCCTTTCGGGCGCATATCTGACGTTTCTTTGGCTTCCTGTTTCTCCCGAAAAGCTGGTAACCGTAGCTCTCGCAGTAGCCTTGTTGCGCATTTTCTTTCCAAACGACCAGAAAACTCTTAGCAAGCTGAAGCGCTTGCACAAAAGGATTTCACAAAAATTCAAAAAGAATGGCAAAAATTAAGCCTTAAAAAAGGGACTGTAAAAATTTTACAGTCCCTTTTTGCTATCTTTCGTTTGTTTCGTTAGCTGTCTTGTTCAGCTCACGCCATATATCACTGTGCGCCTCGCAATCAAGGTAATGTCCGAAGCGCTTAATATCAGTCTCCGTACACCCCTCCGTATAGGCGTTGGCTATACATTCCAGATAATACTTTGCTACGGTGTCAACGTATTCCTTCCAGCCCTGCTTCCAGCTACCGTCCTTCATAGCATCTGAAAGCCTTTCGAAACGGTCAAGTATTTCCTGCTTTTCCTCGCCCTTGGCAAGAGAGATTCCATTTTCGCCCGTTACAACGGGGATAAATTCAATACCGTTGGTTTTGGTATCGTATCTTACGGCAAGGCAGGAATACCACCCTGTGCTCATTCCGGGCCATACGAAATGGAAATTACCCTGTCCGTAAAACAGATGGGAATTGCCGTACTTTTCATAGGAACATATACAATGGCTATGCTGACCAAGCACCATATCGGCGCCGTTGTCGGCAAGTGCGTGATAAAGCTTTACAAGTCTTGGAGAGGGATATGCGCAATGCTCTTTGCCACCGTGATAAATAACTATAACTCTGTCATATTTTGCCTTTGCCTCTCTTACGTCGGCAACTGTATCGTAGCAGTCAAAAGGGCGTGCGCCCATTCTGTCCTCAAGAGCATAGGTGTACTCGTGCTCGCAAACGGCAATGATGCAGATTTTTTCTCCGTCCTTTTCAACCACGTAGTTTTTGCGTGAATCCTCGTAGTTGTCACCAAAGCCCGTGTAATCCAGCCCTGCCGCTTCAAGCGCCTTTTGCGTATCACGCCAGCCTTCTATTCCAAAATCAAAGATGTGGTTATTGCTTACACCACACACGGTAACGCCTACTGACTTTAATACCTCGGCAGTTTCCTTGGGCGCTTTAAGGTTAGGTCCAAACTTTTCAATGGCGTTCTCACTGTCTGTGAGGGCACATTCAAGGTTAACGTAATTTATTCCGTTACCCTGAAAAATCTGTACGGCGTCTCCAAAAAGCTCGGGAACGTTCTTTTCCCTGAAAAGAGCTTTTACGTTTTCTGCCTTGGGACATACGTCGCCAACAAATAATGCTTTCATATTTCTCTCCTTGTATTTATTGACTTTTTTGTTATTTATTGTATAATTTAATAAAAACTATCGAAAGGGGAAACGCAGAGTGATGAGACAGACAAGGCTGACGCAAATTTACGTATACGCAATGCTTACACTATTTCTGTTTTTTACGGGATTTCACGGCTATACGGCAATTTTCGACGCAAAATGCACCGTTTTTACTGCCTTGAGTCTGGTCTATATCGCAGGAATTTTAATTCTTGGCGTTTCAAAAAGAAGAGCCACTGTGTCCGAGGTCTGCGCCCTTGCTTATTTATTCTTCACTCTATTGTCAGCCCTCTCGTCCCGATATTTCCCGAGAACTCTGTTGGGCGTTTCTCGGTTTGAGGGCGCTTTCACCATAGGGATATACGTTTTCGTTTTTATTTTCACGTCACGCCATTGGCAATGGAAGGATAGCTTTATTCCCTTTGTTTCAATTGTAATGACAGTTCAGTCGGTTGTGGTTTTGCTTCAGCTTATGGGCTTTAACGCCCTTTGGCTCTATCCCCAAGGGACTGACTATTATATTGCTATAGAGCGCTATAACGGAGCGTTTATTTCCACCGTAGGAAACGCCGATATTGCCTCTGCTTTTTTCTCCTTGATGACGCCTGTTCTGTGGGCCCTGTTTTTCGGTTGTAAAAAGTACAGACCCATAACGCTTATATCGGCAATACTGTCGCTTATCTGCCTTATGCTTATGTCGGTGACGGCAGGAGTTGTGGCAATGATTGTTACGCTTTTTGCCTTTCTTTTTATCCTCTTGCCCTGGAAATTTGCAATTATTACCACGGGTGTAACCGTTGCAGTTTTTCTGCTCCTCGTAGGACTTTTGCCCTTCAAAAGTGGAACTCTGCTTGAGCTGCAGCTTCTTTTAAAGGGCGAGCTTGACGGAGATTTCGGCTCGGGACGAATTCATATATGGCAGGAGGTTTTGAGCAAGGTTAAGGATAATTTGTGGCTTGGCACGGGACCCGACACTATGCTTTTAGAGGATATTGAGCCCTTTACCAAGATAATAGACGGAAAAACCGTCACCCGAAGAATAGATATTGCCCACAACGATTATCTCAACGTTTTGTTTCATCAGGGCGTTTTTGCCCTTACTTCTTATGTGGGTATTGTTCTGTCATCTCTTTGGAAATGGTATAAAAACGGCACGAAAAGCATTGCCGTTACGGCGTTGGGCTTGGGCGTTTTCGCCTATGCCTGCCATATGCTTTTCAGCTTTTCTGCCTGCACGTCGGCAATTTTCTTCTGGATAATGCTGGGTATGTTGAATTCTCAAACCAGAGAATTACAGCCCTAACAAGCCCTTTTCCAATTCTTCTACGGTTTTTGCTATTGCGTGCTCGTTGTTGCTGACTGTGATTCGGTCGGCAACTGCCTTTGCCTCAGGGCAGGCGTTTGCTACTGCAATTCCTACCTTGGCGTTGCGAAGCATTTCTATATCGTTGTTGTAATCTCCCAGAGCTATGGTCTTGTTTATATCTATTCCGAGAATTCCGGCAAGCTTTTTCATGCCGTAGCCCTTGTGTACACCCTTGGGTAAAATTTCATAGAGCGTTTTTTCCGAACGTATAAAATCGAAGTCCTTGCTTAAGGGATGCTCTGCAAGAAGCTGTGCTACCTTGAGCAGGGCTTCTTCTCTATGGTCAACGAAAAGTATTTTTGCAAAATCCACGGATATATTTTTATAATCTGCCACGTTGTTGGGAACCCCCGTTACTTCACGGAACACCTTTTGCGCAAGATTTTCCTTGCAGAAATATATTTTGTCCAGAGCGTTTATCTGTACGCCCACGTCCTCCACTCTCTCTACCACGTAGTCCACAAGCTTCAAGGACTCCCTTGACATAATCTGCGCCCATACGTATTGGCATTTTACGTGGTCGTAAATGCCTCCACCGTTTATACATACGAAGGGAGCGTTTGGCACGACGGTATCGTAAATGCTTTTTGCAAAAAACGGCATTCTGCCCGTCACGAAGGTGAACGCTCCACCCTCCGACTTGAAATATTCTATGGCGTCTATATTCTCCTTGGAGATGCTTTTGTCGTCTGAAAGAAGTGTGCCGTCAAGGTCGGTACACATAAGAATTCCCTTAAATTTGTCCATAATTTTTTAATTCCGTTTCAAGTAGTTGCCGGGAGTTACTCCCATGTGTTTTTTGAATACTCTCTGGAAGTACAGTCTGTCGGTATATCCCACCTCCAGCGCCGTTTCCTCAATGGTGTGGTCGCCCTTTGAAAGTATTTCTGCTGCCCGTCTCAGACGAAGAAGGGTTATGTATTCGCTGGGGGAGTGTCCCGTCACGCTGCGAAATACCTCACGGTAACGTCCGGGGCTCAAAAATTCCATAGCCGAAAGCTCCTCTACCGACAAAGGCGCTGATAAATGAGTGTGAATATATCTTATCGACCTGTCAAGCCTTCTGTTGCCGTCGCCTATTTCCACTCTTGACTTGCCAATGCTCATAAGAATGTAGGGCAGAAGAATTGCAGCCGTTCCGTCCACCTTTGCGCTGTTGTTTCTGAATTCCGAAAACAGCTCCTCCCACAGCGCAAGCACCTCTTCCTTGACGTTTACCTGCATAATTTCGTTTGGCGTTATGTTGCAGTAGTCAAGGGTAGCGCCGGCATTACTGCCCGTAAAGTGTATCCAACGGTATCTTATATAATCCGAGCCGTTGGAGGTGTGACTGTAAGAATAGGGCGTTCCGGGAGAAATACAAACCACCCGTCCACGTTCAAGAACGCCTGCCTTGTCACCTATAACGGTTTCCAGCCGTCCACTTAATACGTACATAAGGTAGAAGTCACGTCTGCCCGTGTCCATTTTGGTCTGGAAGTGGTTTTTCTCAATTTCCTCGCCACAGGAATTCACAAGAATATTCACAGATTTATCGTCGATGTTGTCTATTCTGTAATACGATTGCGCCATATATTTAATATTTTCGCTCATAAATCCTCCACTCTTTGTCTAAAATCGGCGATTTGTCCATAAAATCCGTCGATTTAGGTATTGAGTTTCTTCAAGAATTGGTATACTATAAAGTTGTAAAAAAGTCAATAGAATTGACTAAAAAAAATCAAAAAAATTTAAAAGGTGGTAAACTATTATGTTAAGAATGGGACTTGTAGGCCTCGGTTCAATGGGCAGAGGTCACCTCACAACAATTGAACAGCTCATCGCAGACGGAGCAGATATCAAGCTTGTTGCTCTTTGCGACATAGACCCCAAGGCGTTTGGCTCTGTTGAAGCTACCCTCAACCTTGAAGGAATGGAAAAGGCAGACTACGACTTCTCTAAGTACAACTGCTACCTTTCAGTAGACGAAATGCTTGAAAAGGAAGAGCTTGACCTCGTTAACGTTGTTGTTCCCACGTATGAGCACAGCACAGTTGCTTGCAAGGTGCTTAACAAGGGTATCAACTGTCTTTGCGAGAAGCCCATGGGCATCTCACTTTCACAGTGTCAGCTTATGATTGATACAGCCAAGAAGAACAACGTTCGTCTTATGATCGGTCAGTGTCTCCGTTTCGACGGCACATACACAGCACTTAAGAACATTTTCGAAAGTGGAGAGCTTGGCGCTCCCATCGGTGGTCACTTCTACAGAGGTGGTTCAGCTCCTGCTAAGGAATGGTTCTTCTGCCGTGAAAAGGGTGGTGGAGGACTCTTCGACCAGCACATTCACGACGTTGATATGGTTCAGTACCTCTACGGTATGCCTAAGGCAGTTTCAACAGTAGGACGCGTAGTAAGACCCGGCTCAGGCTACGACACATGTGCTACAAACTACGTATACGACAATCTTTGCGTACATACCTCTAACATCTGGGTATCAAACGAAATCGGATTCTCTTGGGGCTTCAGAGCTGACTTTGAAGAGGGTACAGTTATCCTTGACCACAACGGCTTCAGAGCATTCAACAAGAACAACGAAAAGCTTGACATTAAGCCCGTTCACGACAAGAGCGCTCACTACGCAGAAATCAAGTACTTTATAGACCTTGTTGCAAACGGTGGCGAGGACAAGATCAATCCTCCCGAAGAATCAATGAACACAATCAAGCTTGCTCTTGCAGAAATGGCATCAGCAGACAACAAGGGCGCTATCGTTACTCTTTAATCTTTCATTGAAAGGGAAAAACTATGTCAATTAAAATAGGTATGATAGTGCATTTTGACCCTGCTACTATCGAGAAAAAGTTTGCTCAGCTCAAAGAGCTTGGAATGGTAAGCCTTCAGCTTGGTTCATGGGACATAAAGTTCAGAACAGATGAAAACGCAGAGCTTATCAATAGCCTTTGCAAGAAGTACGGTATGGAGATATCTGCCCTTTGGTGTGGTTGGTCTCCCCGGGCTTATTGGAACTTCTACGAGGGACAGGAAACTCTCGGTCTCGTTCCCGTTGCTACCCGTTACCACAGACTTGAAGAGCTTATGCAGGGAGCAGACTGGGCAGTTAAGATTGGCGCGCCCGACCTGACCACTCACGTTGGATATATGCCTGAAAATCCTTACGACCCCAACTATGCCGGCACAATCGTTGCCCTCAAGACTCTTTGCAGTAAATGTAAGGATAACGGACTTTACTTCAACTTTGAGACGGGACAGGAAACACCCACCACACTTCTTCGTGCAATCGAGGACGTTGGAACGGGTAACATAGGTATCAACCTTGACCCTGCAAACCTTATTCTCTACGGAAAGGCTAACCCCTGCGACGCTATGGATACCTTCGGCGACTACGTAAGAGGTATTCACGTTAAGGACGCTACCTATCCCACTTCGGGTAAAGCTCTTGGCAACGAGGTAAGAGTAGGCGACGGAAAGGCAAACTTCCCCAAGCTTATTCAGCTTCTCAACGAGCATAAGTACAAGGGACACTTCACCATCGAGCGTGAAATTCCCGAGGGGGCAGAGCAGATAGCAGACGTTAAGCACGCTATGGACCTTATAACAACCGAGTACAACAAGTACAATTGGTAAGTAAAAAAACAACAAGAGGCTGTAAAAAGCCTCTTGTTTTTTATTACATAGAATTTGCTTGTAAAAAACAAAGTCTACCTATATCAGTTGCCGAAGGCGACCTTTTTATTTCCAACGTTTATATAGAATTCTCGTTCTGCCCTTTTTGGAAAGACCGTCGATTTTTTCAAGCTCGGCTCTGCCACGCCCACGGAAAGAAATTTTGTCGCCCTCGCTCACCGTTGAATCACACTTTTTTGCCATAGCGCCGTTGATTGCTACAAGTCCTGCCTCTATTGCCTCGGCTGAAACAGAGCGTGAGGTGGAAAAGAGAGAGGCTACGACGGCGTCAAGTCTCAAGGACGCCACAGTGTCAAATCCTTCCTCAAAATCCTCGTGTCTTTCTAATTTCAGATATTCGTGTAGGGTGACCGTAACGGGATAACGACCTATCTTTGTAAGCCCCTCTGCAATAAAAGGGGCAATAGCTTCCTTTACAACGAAAAGGGCAAACCCTTCGTCCACCGAAATGTCACCGACGGAATCACGCTCAATTCCAAGCCCCATAAGAGAGCCCAGAACGTCTCTGTGTGATATTTCAGCACCCTTGTTAAATTTGTCAAGCTCAGCTCTGACGTAGGTCAGCTCGGCAAGAGTTGGGGTGGCTTTAATCATTTCTTCGGTACAATATTCCGTAAAGAAGACGGGGCAGGTACGCTCTGCACCCTCAAAGCCACCGAAGAAAAAACAGTTCTTGTAGCCTGCAAGCTTGAGCATCTCGTTGGCGCGCATTTTAAGGGAGTCGGAGAGAAAGCTACCCGATTCCACCGTTGAACGAGACCAGCTTCGCTGGGCTAAATCAAGTATATGT
Organism: Clostridia bacterium; assembly: GCA_017520825.1. GTDB lineage: Bacteria > Bacillota > Clostridia > Oscillospirales > SIG627 > RGIG6353. The sequence continues at coordinate 100,104 of JAFXEX010000026.1, forward strand.
GACAGTACGGTTTTTTCCTCCGTGCTTTCGGCAAACCGTGACAGAAGTGAATTTTTATCCATAAAAGCTCCGTTATATCCAAAGGGAGCCGAACTCTCTTTGGCTACAAAAGGCTGTCCGAAGACAGCCTTTTTATTAGTAGTGAATTGTTAATTCGCCGTTAAGCCTTGTTTGCCGAGCCGAAAAGAGTAATCTTTTCACGAACGGTTTCCTTGATGGCCTCTACGCCGGGAGCGAGAAGCTTTCTGGGGTCAAAGCCCTTGCCCTGAAGGTCCTTGCCCTCTTCGATATATTTACGTGTTGCTTCGGCAAAAGCTAACTGACATTCGGTGTTAACGTTAATCTTTGAAACGCCAAGGTCAATAGCCTTCTTTATCATTTCGGCAGGGATACCCGTACCACCGTGAAGAACGAGGGGCATATCGCCAACCTTGTTGTTGATAGCTTCAAGAGTGTCAAATCTCAAGCCTGCCCAATTTTCAGGATATTTGCCGTGGATATTACCGATACCTGCAGCAAGCATTGTAACGCCAAGGTCTGCAATCATTTTACATTCGTCGGGGTCAGCAACCTCGCCACCACCTACAACGCCGTCCTCTTCGCCACCGATAGCTCCAACCTCGGCTTCAAGTGAAAGACCGAGCTTGTTACAAACCTCAACCAGCTCCTTTGTCTTTGCAACGTTTTCTTCAATGGGGTAGTGAGAGCCGTCGAACATTACTGATGAGAAGCCTGCTTCGATGCACTTGTACGCACCCTCGTAGGTTCCGTGGTCAAGGTGAACTGCAACGGGAACTGTAATTCCAAGGGTTTCAATCATACCCTTTACCATAGCAACAACAGTGTTGAAGCCACACATATATTTGCCTGCACCCTCTGAAACGCCGAGAATAACGGGAGACTTCATTTCCTCTGCAGTGAGAAGAATAGCCTTAGTCCATTCAAGGTTATTGATATTGAACTGACCTACTGCGTAGTGACCAGCCTTTGCTTTTTGAAGCATTTCCTTTGCCGATGCTAACATATTTAACACTCCTTAAAAATTTTATTTACATCTTATTATACAATAAACCCATTGAAAAATCAACTGTTTACATGGATAAAATATTGCAAAATCATACAAAAAGGTATATAATATAGGCATAATTAGTCAAGGAGCAACGAATGAAGGATTTAACAAGTGGAAACATATATAAAAATTTCATATTGTTTGCTATCCCAATGGTGCTTTCGGGAATGCTGTCACAGGCGTACGCCACCATTGACACGGTTATTGCAGGAAAGTTTATAGGAGACACGGCTCTCGCTGCCATTGGCGCAACAAGCCCTCTTATTTCTTTTATATCCTCTATGTTCTGGGGCTTCGGAACGGGATTTTCAATCTATATAGCTCGTCTTTTCGGAGCGCAGGACTATAAAAAAATCAAAAGCGTTCTGCTTTCGGGCTTGCTTACAGTGGCTTGCATTATTATTGGAATATCAGCTTTGTGTATTATCTTCAAGGACACCATTTTTTCATTTCTGAAAATTGACAGTCAGACGGCAGAGGCTGCAGCCGATTATTTTATATGCTATATGACGGGCTTCGTGCTTATAATGGGCAACTCTTACGGAGTATTTTTAATGAACGCCTTCGGCATCGGCACCTTTCCCTTTATTATGTCGGTGCTGTCAGCCGTGCTTAACGTTTCGGGCAATATTTTTTCGGTCGTAGTGCTTGATATGGGAGTTTTGGGACTTGCTTTGTCCTCGGTGGTGGCAGCAGGCGTGGTTGTGACTTGCTATTTCTTCAAGCTGCGTCAGATTTTCAAGGAAATGGGAGTATCGGGGGAGAGGGCATCCTTTGACCGAAACGGACTTTGGGCATCTACACACTACGCATTGCCCAATATGCTCCAGCAAATGACTATGTATGCTGCAGGTATAGTAATATCTCCTATGATAAATAATATGGGTAAGGACGCAACGGCAGCATATACGGTAGCCCACAGAGTATACGAAATAAACGCCTCGGTTTATCAGAATTCCTCTAAAACGGTTTCCAACTACACCTCGCAGGCGTGTGGCGCAGGTAAATATCATCTGCTTAAAAAGGGCGCAAAGGTGGGCGTAATACAGGCGTTGCTTTTTGCTCTTCCCTTTATTTCTGCTTGTGCGTTGTTCCCCGAGACCATTGCAGGTCTGTTCTTTGACGGCGACGCATCACCAAAGTCCATAGAATACGCCGTACTGTTTCTGTCAAGATTTCTGCCATTGATAATAATAAACGTCTTTGCAAATTTCTTCCACGCCTTTTTCAGAGGTCTTGGAGAAAAATCGCCCCTTATTATCTCCACCTTTTTCGGCTCGTTGGCACGAATTCTGGTTTCCCTTTTGCTCATATCGAAAATGGGAATGACGGGAATGTATATAGGCTGGGTGGCAAGCTGGGTTGCAGACGCCGTTGCCGGACTGCTATTCTACCTTTTCAAGAAGAATATAACGTAAAGAAAAAAGCGCCTCGCAAATGCGAAGCGCTTTTGTTTTGAGCTTACTTAACCTTATCTTTAACCTTAGCTGCCTTACCAACACGGTCACGAAGATAATAAAGCTTTGCACGGCGTACCTTACCCTCACGGATAACGTCAACCGCAACAACGTTAGGCGAATGAAGAGGGAATGTCTTCTCAACACCAACACCGTTAGAAATTCTTCTTACGGTAAAGGTCTCGGAAACACCGCCGTTTTTCTTGGCGATTACAGTACCGTCAAAGTACTGAATTCTTTCTCTTGCACCTTCTTTGATTCTGTTGTGAACACGTACTGTGTCACCAATGTTGAACTTAGGTGCTTCTGCCTTGATTTGCTCGTTTGTGAAAGCCTTAATAAGATCCATTTTGAGGCTCCTCCTTCCATATTTGGAAAGTAAAGGAATGTTCATGCCGAGTCCAGCAGAGGACTATTCCTATAAATCCATAGTTAGCGAGGGATATTATAACACACCTTTTCCAAAAAAGCAACCCTTTTTTTAAAAAATTACATAAATTTGCTTTTTATATTGCATTTTGGGAAAATATATGGTAGAATTAACAACACGAAACGCACCTGTGGCGGAATTGGCAGACGCGCCAGACTTAGGATCTGGTGTCTTTGATGTGCAGGTTCAACTCCTGTCAGGTGCACCAAAACAAACAGACACCCAAAGGGGTGTCTGTTTGTTTTGTAGATAATAACAGGGACTTGAAGCCTAAGAGGGCAGACCGTATGTGTCTGCGTCATTTCCTATCAAAAAAGAGCCGTTTGGCTCTTTTTTGTTTCGTTAATATTCCGTTATAAAGGCTTCGCACGCTTCAAGGGGGAGGGGCTTGGAATAATACCATCCCTGAATATAATCACAGTCGGATTCCGATATAAGAGTATTTTGCTCCTCGGTTTCCACGCCCTCGCAGATTACCGACATATTCAGGTTGTGGGCAAGCGCTATGATGCCCCAAAACAGCTCTCTGCCTCGCTTGGTGACTGTTTTCAACAGAATGTCACGGTCAATTTTAACGATATCAATGGGATAATCGCAAAGATTTGCAAGCGACGTATAACCGCTTCCCAGGTCGTCAAGGTAAATCTTAAAGCCCAGCTCCTTGCAGAGTCTTACGTTTTTCTTGGCAGTTTCTCTGTCCTTTTCTATGGCGTCCTCGGTTATTTCGATTGCCAGCTTCGATTTATCAAAGCTATACGCCTCCGAAATTGCCTTAAGCTTATCAATGCAATCCTCTTCGGAAAGAGTAATTCTCGTAAAGTTGCAGGATATAGAAATGTCCTTATACTCTGTATTGCTCCATTTTTCAAGCTGACGGCAGGCAAGCTCAAACATATAAAAATCATGCTTGCTGATAAGCCCCGACTCCTCCATGCTACCAATGTAATTACCGGGACCAATAATGCCTTTTTCGGGATTGTCCCATCTGGAAAGAGCCTCAGCCGAAATAATTTTTTTGGTTTTGTTGTCCACCACGAATTGAAGGTACATTTTAAACTCGTTGTTTTCAATGCCCTTTAAAATGCTTTCATCCACTCTTTTTTCTTCCTGAGCGTCTTTTTCAACCTTTGCTTTCGGACTGTTCTTTTTTATTCGGTGAAGTAAAACTGCAACAAAAGCAGACTGCACAAAAAACGCAAGTATAATTACAATTATAAGCTTTTCCATTTTGTGCGAACCTCCATCTTTATTTTTTTATTTCATTTTGCTGGGGGATTTTTTCTCGTGCTCCTTACGGAAGAGGATATTATGTACCTTGGTCTGCCTTTGATTTCCTCATAAATGCGTGCAATGTAATATCCGATTATTCCAAGGCTTATCATAATTATGCTTCCTATGAAGATAGTTATAATAATTACCGTTGTCATACCCTCAAGAGCTCTGCCGATTATTTTATCAATAAGCGCCCACACTCCGAAGATAACCGATATTACCAGCATTACTATTCCAAGAGCCGTTACGATTTGCATTGGCGCAGTGGAAAAGGACGAAATGTTTGAAACGGCGTACTTTATCAGCCCTACGGTTGACCACTTGGATTCGCCGTCCACACGTTCCTTTACATCATATTCAACCGTCGCTTTGTTGTAGCCCACCCAATAAGAAATCGCTCTGAAAAAGCCTCTTTCGGGCATTTTATTAATTACGTCCACTACTTTTCTGTCAAGAAGCTTGAAGTCGGAGGAATTTGCCATATCAAAGCCAGCCATACGGCTGATGGCTGAATAGAAAAATTTTGCGCCGAAGCTGTGCATTTTCTTTTCCTGCCCACGCTCTTTTTTAATTCCTTCAACTATTTCGTAGCCCTGCTCCCACAAGCGATACATCTCGATTATTTTTTCGGGGGGATGCTGAAGGTCACAGTCAATTACTACTGCACAGTCTCCGTTTACCGAGGCAAGTCCTGCAGATATGGCAGATTCCTTGCCGAAATTTCTTGAAAAATGAAGACCTATTACGTTTTCCTTCTCTTCGGAAAGACGGGTAATCATCTCATATGTATTGTCCTTCGAGCCGTCGTCCACGAATATGAACTCGCCTTCGATTTCGTTCTCTGCCAGCAAAGACTGTATTGCGCCGTATGCAAGCTCTATACATTTTTCTTCGTTATAGGCAGGTATAATTACGGATAACATAAAAACCACCTTACTGTTTTTCAAATAATTCTTCTAACTGTGTAACGGGTATGGGACGATAGAAATAATAGCCTTGAAGTATATCACACCCTGCTTCCACCACAGTGTTTTTGTGCTCTTCGGTTTCAATGCCCTCGCACAGAGCCTTGAAGCCCAGGTCGTGAGCAGTCTGTATAATGTTTTTCAGGATTAAAAATCCCGTCTCGGTTGTTGCCCCTTGGGTTATTGCCTTATCAATTTTTACAATGCTTACGTCAAACTCTGCCAAATCTCCAAAGCTGGTGTATCCCTTGCCGAAATCGTCAAGAAGAATCAGGATACCCTTTTCCTTAAGACGGGCGAGATTTTTAATCATCACAGCCCTTTCGTCGTTGTTAAGGCTTTTATCCTCAAGAATTTCAACGGCAATGCAGGAGTAGTTGATTCCGTATTTTTCTATGATATTAATAATGCTTTCAGCCAGATTTTCGTCGCAAAGGGTCTGACGGGAAAAATTGATAGTATATACGTATTTAGTGCGTTTTTCCCTGTCGCTTGAAATCCATTTGCAGTTTTTCTCAAATATGTAGTAGTCGAATTTCTCATTAAGTCCAACGTTATTTACTGCTGAAAGGAAATGGTACGGCGTTAAAACGCCTTCTGTGGCAGAATTGAGTCGGGACAGAACCTCGGCTCCTATAATTTTGTTGGTTTTAGCGTCTAAAATAGGTTGATACTCAAGGAAAAATCTGTTGTTGTCAATTTCGTTTTGTATGTTGTTCTCAATTTTAATTTTTCTTTCAAAGGCCTTTCCGTTGGAGCTGTCCCACTGACAGTATAAAACGCCTTTATCCTCTGCCATACTGCACGCCTGCTTTGCTCTTGCCAGCGCAGTTTTAAAAGGCACGTCGGTTGAGCTGGTCAGGTGATAGCCGAAATTCACACGCACAAGGTTAACGGCGCCCTGCTTTGCCAGGGCTTCGTTGATTTCCTCAAAGCATTTGTCAATACAGCTTTCCAGACCGTCAGTCTCCAGACCGTTTAACGCAACGAAATTCTCTTTTCCGTAAAGGGAGATTTCTCCACCTATGGCAAGGCACAAATGCCTGAACAGAATTTTTTTGATCTGCTCGTACATTCTCATAGCCTTTGACTCTGCATACAGTCTTTTCATTCCGTCAAGGGAGACTGAAACGTACACTATGGCGCGATTTTTCCTCAAGGCGCCACCTTTTTTAAAATCGTCTTCTATTCTTCCTATACCACAAAAGCTTTTTTCAGCACTTCCCTTGGCAGTTCTTACGGATTTTATTGTAAAGTACAGACCGATAAGCACCGTTATAAGAAAAAACGTTGCAAGGACGGTTATAATAACGTAAGGGTATTCAAAAATCGGGGATTCAAAAATTTTCATCTTACGGATACCTGCTTATATTTTTTCAAAAATTGGGAATTCCTTTGTTCCTGCCGTCTGCCTCAGCCCTATATCCTTTGCAACCTTTATACATTTTTCAACGTCTTTTTTAGCCGTTTGCTTTCTTCGGGCAATTTCTTTTATCAAAAACAAGGGATTAAAGCTGAGCATAGCCTTCAAAACTTGGGCTTTTGACACGCCGTGTCTTTTATATTCTGCCAGAACCTCAAGAAGAGCGTAGCTCAGGGTGTCCTCGGTTAAGCTTTTTGTGGCAGTACCCTTCAGCCATTTTGCATATTCAAGGAATTTCTTTACGTCGGGAGTCTCTGTAAAGTAGATTCCACTGATATAGAACTCTCGCATATTTTCATCTATTTTTTCAAGGAGCGCTCCATAATATTTTTCCTGTATCTTAAGCACCTCGGTGTGCTGTCTTTCAAGGGTGGTGCTTGTAATTTGCTTATCGTGAAGTCGGTAAATCAAAAGACATTCGGGAAGAATTTCTATTTTCTGATTTTCTCTTACCATTCTCGTCCACAGCTCAAGGTCCTCGGTACACGTAAGGGTGGTATCGTAATTAAACCTTTTCATAACCTCGGCTCTGGCAATAACACCGGGGTGAAGTATGGGATTTGACACGAGAAGCATTGCCTTCAACGCCTCGTTATCACATCTTCCACCTGCGCCACCCGACATATATACGCCGTTTTTAACGGTCATAAATCTGCAGGAGGACAAGGCTACGTCGCTATGCTCTTCCATAAATTTATATTGCTTTTCAAGTCTGTCGGGAAGGCATATATCGTCTGCATCCATTCTCGCTACGTATTTGCCCCAGGAAAGAGCGATAGCCCTGTTCAGCGACTTGGGAAGTCTTAAATTAACCTCGTTGTCATAAACCTTTATTCTGTCGTCCTTGAGAGCAAACTCTTCAAGTATTTCAGCCGTGGAGTCCGTAGAGCAGTCGTTTATAACGATCAGCTCCCAGTTTTTGAAGGTCTGACTTCTGACGCTCTCTATGGCTTCTGCAAGGTATGCCTCGCCGTTATATACGCTCATTATTACAGATATATCAGGTGTCATAGTTTTACCCTTTCTTCAGGAGTTTTTTGATGCTTTTACATAGATTAAGAAAATAAAACGCAACTCTGTAGCAATTTTTCTTCATAAGAAATATAGCTATTTTGCTTTTAAGGGATATATTGTCAAATTCGGCAAGGGGGATTTTTTCCCTATGTATTGAATTTGCGATATTTTCCTTTATTGCCTTTATGCTTTTAAAGTGATTGCCCTCTGCTGCCGACGCTAATATTGCAAAGCACATAAAGCAGGAGTAACGGCAAAGCTGTTTATCAAAATCCGTAACTCTTCCGAGATTGTTTTTACTTACCTCGTTTATGACGTTTTCCACCAGATAAATCTGCTTTGTATTGAATTCCTTGGACAAGGAGTCGTCTCTTACGGTGTATAAATAGGCTTCCTTTTTGCTTATAAACACACTCTTGGCCTGAAGGTAACATGGAACAACGCAACACAAATCCTCACCCAACGAGATTTTTTCACTGACGTTCAGCTGATTGGGGGTAAGAAGCTCTCTTTTAACTGCTTTTCCCGACAGATAATAGGACATATGATTCATATCCTTGTCCATTAAAAGTCTTGGGAAAACGTATTTTTCTACGTCCTTTTCGGTATAAAGCCCCTCGTCAAGTCCGTCGTTTGTGATATTGACGGTCTTTCCGTTTTTAACCCATCTGTATGAGAAGGATACCATATCGCAAGAGGTTTCGGTTATTATTTTATGGGCGCATTCCAGCGTGTCCCTTTCAATAAGGTCGTCCGAATCCAGATTGAACACGTAGTCGCCAAGGGCTTCCTTTATTCCTGCCCGACGGGCGCTTGCAAGTCCTCCGTTGGTCTTATGGACTACCCTTATACGCCCATCCTTTTCTTTGTAGCCGTCACAGATTTCAGGGCATCTGTCGGGAGAGCCATCGTCCACCAGAATAAGCTCAAAATCGGAAAAGGTCTGATTTAAAACGCTCTCGATACAGCCCGATAAATATTTTTCCACCTTATATACAGGCACTATTACGGAAAAGAACATATTCTCACCTATTTATTTCTTAATTCTACAAGTATTTTTAAAAGAAGGTACATTCTGTATTTCACGCCGTAGGCAAACACTCTCTGTCCCAAGGGAAGTGTTCCGAGAGGGTATGCTTTGAGGGCTTTTACGGTTAAATCGTGCGTGCACACCGTCCTCAATCTTTTTTTCAGGTGGGCGTAGCTGATGCCCTCGTCCTTGGCGTGCATTATTTCCTGAGAGCAGATTACTCTGCACATTGCCTGCCAGAATCTGTACACGTAAATCTGATATTCTTCCTGCTTGATATCCTTTTTAAATCTCTTTTCAACCTGCTCTACAAAAACCAGGCTTTTCTCAAATCTGTCCTTTTTATAGGATTTGGATATTGACTCTCCGTTTCTGCAATAGCTGTAAAAGGCTTCGTTTATTCCCGTTGCCTTATTTATGCAGGAGATATAATCTATCATAAACAGAGCATCCTCAGAGAGCATCTCCCTCTCCGACTTAAAGGTAATATTATTTTTCCTTATTATATCGGCTTTAAAGAGGTTTTTCCAGATACTCATTCCGTATTTACTGTCGTCACTGTCCTCGGGAGTAGCTCCAACGATACCCATACGAAGCTTTTTCAGGCTTTCCTCGGTATCAAAATGAGTATCGCTGTCAAAATATGCCTTTGGCTTTACCTCGCCCTCCTTGCCGAACATATTTCCGTCCACGAACAGAACGCCCGACATTACCAGGTCGGAATTATACAGTACTGCCTTGTCATAAAGAGCTTTAAACATATTGAGGTCTACGAAATCGTCCGAATCCACAAAGCCGATATATTCCCCGGTGGCAACCTCAAGCGCCGTGTTGCGTGCGTATCCTGCGCCCTCGTTTACCTTGTGGATAACCTTTATTCGCGAGTCCTCTTTTGCCATTTCGTTGCAGATGGCAAGGGAGGAATCGGTTGAGGAATCGTCAACGAGTATTATCTCAATATTCTCAAGAGTCTGCTTTCTCAAGGAGCTTATGCATCTGTGGAGATGTTTTTCTGCATTGTATACGGGGACGATAATACTTACTTCAGGCTGTGGCACGGCATTTACCTCGCAACTAGTTTTTCATATTCCTTAATGAGAATATCGGCGTAGCTCTCTACGCTCAAAACGTTGTCCTTTTCGTTCTTACAGTTTTCTCTCAGGATGTTATAGTAGTCCTCATTTTCCAGAGTTTCTCTCAATTTTTCAGCAATTCCTTCGGGTGTAGGCTCGTTTACAAGAGTACCCGTAACGCCGTCCTTTACAAGCTCTGCCATTCCACCACTGTTCATGGTGACAACCGGCACGCCCATACAATGAGCTTCAAGTATGGAGAGAGGACAGTTTTCGTAGCATACCGAGGGCAACAGCAAAACCTTTGCGTTTCCCATAAGCTCTGTGAGCTTGTCCCCCGTAAGAAATCCTGCAAGCTTGATATTGGGGATATCCTTCAGCATATCCTCGTCGGGACCACTTCCTGCAATTATGAAGGTATATTCGGGGAGAAGCTTTGCAGTCCCTGCAATATTTGCAATGCCCTTTTCCTTGGAAAGCCTTCCTACGAATACCACGTAGGAATCCTCTTTTCTGTGGGTGCCTGCAAATTTTTCTTTGTTTATAAAATTATGTATGGTTACCGTCTTGCCCTTGTAATACTCCCTTGAGGACAAAAGCTTGTTTTCAAGAAAATTACTTGGACATACGAACAAATCTACCTTTTTATAGGTTTTAAGCAAGGAATAAAGCTTTGCTTCAACCACACCCAAAACACTCTTTACAAAGGAGCCGTGAATACACTTGTTTTTTATACAATGGATATGGGCTCCGTTGATGCACCTTTCACAAGGCACGTTTTTGTCAAAGTTATAAAGAAGATGATTGGGACAAATCATCTGATAGTCGTGCACCGTCTGAACTACGGGAACGCCCTTTTTCTTAATACCGTCGATTATGGACGGAGTGAGCTGGAAATTTATGTTGTTCATATGAACTACGTCGGGCTTAAAATCATCTATAACCTGCATAATCTTTTTCTTTGCCTCAAAGGAATAGATAATCTTAAAGGGATATAAAAGCCTTGCAAGTCCCTTGGAGTGAAAATCCATATTCTGCGTGTATAAGCCAATTGAATTTCCTACGGTATTACCTTTGTCGTACATACCGAAAAACTCAACCTCGTGTCCCATCCTTTTAAGATGCTCTGCAAGATAGAGCATATAGCTCTCACTGCCTCCACGGGGGTAGAGAAATTTATTTACCATCAAAATTTTCATAGCAGTCGTTCACTTTCCTCTATTTGATTAGCCTTGGAAACGCACCCAAACATCTTGCTTTCACACCGACACACGTTTTCCTCAAAGGAATTACCCATCATCAGCATTGCGAGAACGCCTGTGAGCAAGGGATAGTTCATAGTATTGTCTGTGGTTGATACGATTATCAGGTAAAGGGTGAGTATGAAGGAAACGATAGCGTTATCCGTGTTGCCCTTCCTTCCAAAGTACCACACTCTGATAAGTGTCATTGACACGAGCCATATTATGTATCCCCAAAAGCCCAAATCAATGAAGTGCTGGAGAAAGTCGTTATGAACCGAGGCAACGCCCACGTTCATAAAGGTATTGAGCTGATAGGTTAAAAAGCCGATGCCGTTACCGAGAAAGCTTGGGTCGAAGTCATAAAATTCGTCTACTGCGTTGTAAATCTCAACGCGTCCACTTGTGTTTATTCCTGCTTTTTCAAGCAATTCAAAGGCGTCCATCTTAATAAGCGCGATATAACCGATAAGAAGCGCAATTACAACGCAGGTAAAGAAGGTAACGAGCCTGCTTGCCGTTTTTGCGTTGTATCGTGCAATAAATTTCAAAAGATAGCCAAAGGCAAGGGATAAGGCAATAGCAATTATGGCAATTCTCTTAAAGGCTGACAAAAAGCAGAAAAGACTGAGCAAAAGCAATATAAAATATACGATGCTTTTCTTTGGCTTGTATAGCATATAAATCAGATACGCACCCAGACAGAAGGCAAGCTCGTGAATTTCTGCCTGAACGATAATATCTCCCGTTACACCTGCAAAGGTGGTCACAAGAGTTACGAATTCCGAAAGATAGCTTCCAAGTCCGTTCTGCGCAATAACCGTAAGTATCATCAAAAGATTTGCGATTAAAATGGCTATAAGGTTGTACCATACGCCCTTTCTGCCGAAAACGTAGAGAAGCGCGCCTGCTCCCAAAGCAAAGGAAAGCATATTGGCGTATATAAAGGAGCTTGAAAGACCTCTTGAAATAACGCCCACGTCAACAGTTTCCATAAACCATATGAACAGTGAAGCTACCGTTGTAACAAGAAGAGGAATACTGTAAACGCACGCATCACGAAAGGCGACGAAGCCCCTTGCAATATTGGGCTTATAGAGAAATACAAGAGTTGCGCTACCGAAGAGAACCAGGGCAAAGGCGTGACGGTAAGTAACGTGCAAGCCTACGTCGATGTATTCGTTTAAGAAGTAATACATCATTACGGCTACAACCATAAAATAAAACGCTTTTGCTTTTTCAAGTATTTTATTTTCCACACCACGCCCTCCTTTCTCTTATATCAGACGCTTTTACCCTCTCACATCCGAGGTATAGCTCTTTTTATTCTTGATTGCCTCCGAAAGCAATTTTCTTGCCGTCTTGTTTTCCTTAAAGGTTTCGGAAATACCGATTTTATACTCAATTACAACGTTCTTATGCTCTTCTCTCTCGTCAAGTCTGAGTCTGAACAGTCTCATTATATCCTCAACGGTAATGTAATCAGCGTCCTCGGTGAGCATAACGAAGCTACCGTTTCCGTTGTAAATATACTCGGTTTTGGATTTACCAAAGGATTCCTTTATGTAGCTTGTAAACATCTTGATTATTTCGTCGCCTGCATCTCTTGAATAATTGGTGTTGATGTTTACCAGATTGGATATTTCGGCAATGCAGTAAACCACGCCGTCGTCAAGAAGCTTTTTATCCTTGGCTTTTAAGTATTTATCAAGGTACGCTCTGTTGTTAAGACCTGTAAGGTGGTCTGTGTAGAAGATGTAATTTATTATATCTCCCGTTCTTCCTAAAACGATTGCTCCACCACAGCAGAGAATCATAAGGAAGAAGAAGGCAATTGCAGTATAAAGAGTCACGTTGACGCTTTCTCTTACAGACGCTGAGGACAACACCGAAATATAGCTTGCGCCAAGATACTTGTTGTACTCGTTATTGGTTTTCATAGTAGTATCGTAAAGGTCGGTCAGGTCGTTGATAAGGGTATCAATTTCCTTCTCTACCTCTGCTCTTATTGCAGAATATTGTGGGTTAGAAAGCTCCGTGCAGGTCAGATTTGAGGCTTTGCAGGCACCCTCGTCGCAATCACCCGTGCAATGGGTGAAGGTGTCAAGGATATATCTGCAGTACGCAGAATCAATAATTCCGTGTTCCTTGCTTTCGTTACGGTCTCTCCAGCTGTAAATCAGCTCGTCGTAGGTTACTGTCTGGTCTCCGAAATAATCCTGAACGTTTCTTTCGTGAAGATTGTCAAGAATATACTCATAGGTGATATTGGTGTTTCCCGAGTCTCTCATTTTTTTCACGTAAGCGTCGATTACCTCCACCACGTCCTCCACGATGCTTTCGTCCTTCTGATTGGAGATGTTGTTGTTGTCTATTCTCGTGGTGTAGTCGGAAACGAGGACCTCCTTGTCCTTGGTAATCTGATATTTATAAACCGTGGAGAAAAGAGATGAAACGTTAACCTGTCTCAAATAGTTGAAGTCGTCTGCAAGCTCGGCAAATGAAACGCCCGTCTCGGTTGATCTGTAATAATTGTTCTGACTGATTCTCTGGTACAGAGTATTAAGGGTGTTATCAATGCTGGTATCAATCAGCTCCAGCATCTCAATATAATCGTAATCGTTTTTATTGAGATTTTCGATGGTATTGTTTGCAGGAGCAACGTTTACGTACTTCTGACTGAACTGCTCGAAATACACGTCAAGAATTTCGTCAAGGACTGTTCTTGCAAAATCGGGACCCTCACCACTGGTTGCAGCAAAGGAAACTATAAAGGTGCTGGGCTTGTATATATACTCCTCGCCCTCCTCAAGCTTTGCATCCTTCTGCGCTACCTTGTCGGCGTCCTCAATGGGAGTTATGTCAATTCTTGATATAAGGCTGTCAACCGAATAAATACCCGTAAGCCCCATTTTGTCAACCACTCTTGACATAACGGCAGAGGATTTGATTTCATTAACGTCCAGCTTGTCACCCGTAGGAGCAAGACCCTTTTCGGCCTGCTCGTCGTTGTAGTGAATAACCTCTGAGGCTATATAAGTGTTTGAGGATGAAAGCTTAAAATAAACTGCGTAGGTCGCCAAAAGACAAAAAACGACAATGACGGGCAAAAGCTTTTTCAGATATCTTAAAATTTGAAAATTTTTCATCGTCATCCTCCTTTATGCCTTTTTGGGAAACTTCTTGGAAATCAGATAAAGCACCAGCGACAGATAAGCAAATGCAGCGAACATTATAAGAGCCTTAAGCTCGCCCATAAGGGAGATGCCGTAGATGCTTACTGCAATGCACTGATTCATTTTGTGTCTGGAATACTCTCTGCCGGCAGTTATCGCTTCTTTTTCAAAGTCTTTGATGCTTGAGTATATAGACTCTACGAGAGAATCTGCCGAAGAGGAAATCTGCGAGTCCTGACTGCTTGACGCAATCTTGTCTATTATCAGGTTGTTGTCCATAATTTCCTTTTCGTTTGACGCTACGTAATTACTGAAGTTGGTAGCCATAACCGACAGCTCGTCAATACCTACCTTTGTTCTGCCCATATAGTATTTACCCGACTGGTCCCAGGTGGGAACGAGAACTATACGGGTCATTTCCTCACTGTACATATCAATTGCTTCGTTGCAAAGTCTGTAGGATGCGTAGTTTTTCTGACGGTCAAAATCAATGTTTTTGTTCTGGTACGAGAGTCTGTCAAGGTAGTTGCTCTTGTTTCTTACGACGCCGTTTTGCAGAACCAATGACCGAAGATTTTGATTTATCTGGGTTTCCTTGAACTGATACACCTTTCCTGCAATGGAATTAAAGGTGCTTCCGTTTTCGGTTACGAAGCTTGGATTTTTTCCTGCCATACCGTAGAGGTAATTGAGAACGGCTTGCGCCTCCTTATCGAGATAGGAAACCACGTCCATATATTCCATTTCGCTGAAATCGGGCTTTTCGGCATCAAGGCTGAAATTGTCGGTATATTTCTCTATGTAATATTCCTTGTAAGCCGAGGTTATAAGCTTGATAACGTTTTCAGAGTCAAGGTGCGCCGTGTCCTTCGAGGCGTGATATTCAACTGCAAACTCGGTTGAAATGTGGTATTGAGATTCGTCACCAACACCACCCTGTACGCAGGGATAAACCACGAGACAGCTTTTTAACTGCTTTACGGTTACGTCCTCAAGAGCACCCTTTTTAATCGCTCTTTCCACAACCTCGTCGCTGATAATCTCTGCCATATTATATCTTGTTCCGTTGGAGTTGAGCGCCTGAGAGGCTTCGGAATAATTGAGAGAAACGATTGCGTGAACGGACTTTTTCATTTCAAAATGATTAAAAATTCCGTAAACGAGAGTGATAATAAAGCATATAAGGATTATACACGCGTTAAAATATTCTGCATTTTTAAAAATCTGCGTGCGCTCCGTGCGATTTACGTTTTTCAAACGGAAAAATATTATTGCCACCGACGACACGAACAGCACGCCCACGATTAAAATAATCAGCTTTTGAAGCAGAGCAGTAAGCATATTTTATCTCCCTCCCAACTTAAAACTTATTGATATCGATAACAACCAGCTCAGGCTGATTATTAATACGGAATACGTTTGAATTTTCAAGACCCGAGCTTACGATTAACGGCTTACCTGCCGTATCGTATCTTCCGTAAACGAAGTAGCCGTTCCTTTCGGGGAACAAGCCTCCCTCACGGGTGTACAGAGGTCCAAGCACGGGAACTCGCATAACACCACCGTGGGTATGTCCTGCAAGCATCAGATCTCCCCAGAAATCAGGGGCAAATTCCTCGAAAATAAAGGGCTCGTGAACTGCCGTGATTTTAAGGTTGTCGGGGTTTTCCCATATATAGTCTGTAAACGCCTTTTCCGAATAAGACCAGAAGGAAGAAGGATTAGAGGTAAGAACGCCGTATACGTCCACCGTCATGGTTTTTACCTTTACGGTGTCCTTTTCGTTCTTCAGCACCTTTATTCCTGCGCCCTCCAGCTTTTCCTCGAAGGAGTCCTCAAGCTGAAGCAGAGCCGTTTCGTCACGGTTGCTCTTGTCAAAGCCCAGATTTTTGTCAAGCTCCTTTTCGTTAAGTGGGAAACCGTAGATTGTTTCCACCTCGTTGTTTCCGTACACGTAGTAGGAGGGAGCGATTTCCGAAAGCCCTTGGGCTAAGGTCACTGCATAATCCACGTCGTCCACGGCAGAATTAACTATATCGCCCGTACAGATTATAATATCGGGCTCAAGAGCCTCAATTCTCTCCAGAAGCTTCTCGTTGTCCTTGCCGTAGCAGGCGTTATGTAAATCCGACAGTTGAATGACACGCACACGGCTGTCAACCTTGATACTGCTGGTGCTGTAGAAGGTTTCTCTGAAATCTCTGTTGCCGATATAGTTGAAAAGAACCACGATAACGGCAGTGGCAATGCACACGAAAAGCATACCGAGAACAAAGAATTTGAAGGCTCGGATATTCTTTTTAGCCTTGGGGCTGAGGGAGTTGTAGCCACTTTTTTTGGTTATCCTGATTTTCTTTCCTTCACCCAATACCGAGCTGATACAAGAGAAAAGCGTTTCCTTGCACTCTTTCCTGAAGGTCTTTACGTTTTCTGCGCCGTGATATGCGACGTTAATCTGCTTTTCACTCTCGAATTCAATTTCAAAGGTGTCTGCCCACTTATCGTGAAGCTCGTCAGTCACCATTTCCTTGAAAAGCTCTTTTATTTCTTCCTGATATTTTTCTGATTTTACCTTATCCATAAAAATAAACCTTTACCTTTATTTTTGATAAAGCTCCCAGGTCGCCTTTGCAACGTCCTGCCAGCTGTATTTGTTTAAAATAAACTCGTCTGCGCCGTCACGGAGCCTTTCCACGAGTGCGCCGTCGTCGCATAACAATTTAAGCTTATCTGCCAAATCCTCCACGTCACTCTTTTTGAAGTACACCACTCTATCCTCGGCAACCGAGGTGTTTTCGGGGATATCCGAGCAAAGAAGCGCGTTGCCGTAGGCAAGGGATTCCAGAAGGCAGAGCGACATTCCCTCAAGGTCGGAGGGCAATACGTTCAGGTAGGCGTTGGAATAAATTTCGCTCAAGGTGTCACCCGATACGAAGCCCGTAAATATAATATTGGGATTTCCCTTCGCCTTTTCCTTCAGCATACTGACGTAATCGTCGGTATCGCTGGTATCACCTGCAATAACAAGCTTTTTATCCGTTTCAATTTTATTGTAAGCATCAATAAGGTAGTGAATGCCCTTTTCGGCAGTCAGTCTTGAAACGATAGATATGTATT
This sequence comes from Clostridia bacterium, assembly GCA_017520825.1. Classification (GTDB taxonomy): domain Bacteria; phylum Bacillota; class Clostridia; order Oscillospirales; family SIG627; genus RGIG6353. Next base: position 117,371 of record JAFXEX010000026.1, read on the forward strand.
CGTTCTTTTTCAGTCCGTACTTTTCCGTAATAATACAAGCGTCCTTTTTTTGGGGACGGCTTATTCCGTTGTAAATAATGGTGGTTTCTCGGTTATAGGTTTCCTTGAAGTAATCGTGAGCAGCCTGACTCAGCACGATAACCTCGTCTGCGTATTTCGCAAGGACCTTCTCGCCGAATTTAATATATTTTGAGGCAAAGCCTTTGCCCCATTTTTCTCTCTGCCAATCAAGTCCGTGAACGGTGGCAACGCATTTTTTTCCGAAAAGCTTTGGAATCCAAAGGGCAGCGCAGGGACCCTCTGCGTGAAAATGGATAACGTCATAATCGCAGAAGGATGCTGATATTGCCGCCGTAAAGGATGCTATCATTGCAGCAACTCCACGAAGGTTAAGAGTCCACGCCTTTTTAATCTTTACGCCCTTGTAGACGTTGTTTTCCACAGTTCCTACGTATTCGTTTTCCACCTTGTCTGAAGAACGGTTGTAGCAGGTAACCTGAAGCCCCATTTCAACCAGCATGGGACAAAGCGTGGTAAGAACGTTTTCTATTCCACCACGTCTTGAAGGGACAACCTTGTGTCCGATCATAGCAACTTTCATTTTCTTCACTCCAATTTCAGCGCCCCGTAGCCGTAAGCATAACTATGGGAGTTTTAAGCATAATTTTCAAATCGTTGCGATAGGTTCTCGTCTGTATGTATTCGATATCCATTTCAACCCATTGCTCAAAGGGTATATCGTTTCTGTTTTTTGAAATCTGCCAGGTGCAGGTAAGACCTGGGGTAACCAGAAGCCTGAGCCTTTGATAATCGGTGTAATACTTAACCTCTCGGGGAAGTGGTGGTCTGGGACCTACCAGCGTCATATCTCCCTTTAGCACGTTAAAGAACTGCATAAGCTCGTCGAGAGAAAGCTTTCTCAGATATTTGCCAACCCTTGTTATACGTGGGTCGTGCTTCATTTTAAAGACGGGACCGTCCATTTCGTTCTGCTTTGCAAGCTGTTCAATCATTTGGTCTGCGTTTGCTCGCATAGTCCTGAACTTGTACATATAAAACTCTTTTCCGTGACGGCCTACTCTTATCTGCTTGTAGAAGGGGCCTGCGCTTGGGTCATCAATTACGATGACGATTGCAATTACAATCATCAACGGAAGGAAAAACAATAAAATCAAGGTAGCGAAAAATATGTCGAAAAGTCGCTTTCCCTTCCAGAAGGTAGCGTATGACTTTTCAATTATCGCTTCCAATTTTTCTCTTGTTTTTTCGTCAACCTTTTCCTGATCAATATAAGGCATTACAGCACACTTCTTTCTGTTATTTTTATTACGGAATCAAACTCTGCTTTTCTGTTGGGAGATAAATAGAATTTATTGAAAACTACGTTTTTGTCGGTAAAATCGGACGCCGTACCGTTCGTATAACCGGGGTGGAACAAAACCTCTATATCTTTTCCGTCCCTCTCGGCAAGCTTTTTGTACTTGGGCAAAAGCTTATTTACCCTTTTTTCGTCCATTTCCCCCGAAAAAAGAATCCCGAGGAAGTACGAGGTGGGTATTTGGTTTTCCCTTTCCTCTCTCTTGTTAATCAGCCATAAAAGGTTAAGAAGCCATTGCTTAACGAGATTTACAGGCTTATAGGTGAAATAAAGAGAGGGCGTTTGTATGTAAGGTAATATTGGCTCGGTGGGAATTCTCATATAGGTCAAGGGAATATTCTCGTCTCTCAATACCTTGAGCAAGGCATTGAAAACCACGGGAATCATATGGGTATGCTGATGACTGTCGATGCAAAAGGGCACGTCCTTTGGCAAAATGCTCTTCCAAAACGAAACCTGGGCTTTGATTTCCTTGTAAACCTGAGCCTCAAGCCTTTTGGGTTGAAGCAGACCCAGCGTGAACAGTCCCCCGAAGGTGTGCTTCAGATTTCCGTCTTTGTCTGCTATCAGGCTTATTTCGTCAGCCCTTGCCATACACTTGCCTTCAACAAGATTAAGGTGAAGGGAAAGCCGAAGGCTTTTGTTTTCCGAAAGCTTTTGCAAATCAACTCTGTCAAAATTAGGGAATACGCTGACCTTGTTAAGCGCCCCCTTGTCCACGCACTCCAATATGTGCGCCGAGGCGCTGTGGCATAGCCCGTAGTCGTCAGCACAAAAATATATCACTTATTTTTCACCTTCTGTACCAAGCTTAATAACTATGATATCGTCCACAACTGCCACGCAATCGGCAGAGGGCCACGTTCCCATAGCCTTTATGTCTCCTCTTTGAGTGATGGTCCTCTTTTGGTCACCACTTAAAAACTCGTAGCTCTTACCACAATAATCGTTAAGGGCAGAGCAAAGCACGCTTTGTCCTACGGTTTCGTCGTCTGCACGGAGTATATATCCGTCCGTTATACCCGTAATATTGGGAGGAAGATTGACACTGTAGGGTTCACTGCCCTCAAGCGAGCCAATCACGACCAGCTTACTGCAGTCCTCTGCCTCGGGCGTCTGCTCAATACGGTCTGCTATACGCACCAGAGTGCCGTAGGATTTCTCATAAGCCATCTGCGCCTTATGGTAGCTTACGTTTGCTATAACCACTTGATTTATTACCAGCACCATAGCCGTCAGTAATACAATCCAGCACTTTACGGCAGTACGGCTTTGAGTTTTCTCCATTCCTCTTTCATAAATTATCAGGAAGAACAGATAAAAAACGGCGTATCCCATAAGCATCAGATTGTGATAGTCAACCTGGGGATTTATAAACGCAAGTGCGCCTGCTCCGAATATAAGGAGAACGCCTATAAGGACAGCCAAAAGCAGGCTTGCAGGCTTTTTATAAAGCTTGTTATCAACTATTGATTTTACGTAATACCCAAGTGTAAAAATCAAAATGAAGCCGTTCAGCACCACGTATACGTTGAGTCCCCCCGACAAATCGAAGAAGAAGCTCATAAAGGTTTCTTTAACTGCGTAAAGGGATGCGTGTAAATCAAGGGTTGACAGTGACGCCGTTGCGCTTGCCCCCTGATAGTCAAGTAATTCAACAGAGAAGGCGCCAAGGAGTATTTTAAGTACAACGCCGTATAACGCCACACCAAAAGCCCCCGACAAAAGCATATAAATCGCCTTTTTCAAAATCGCCGTGACGGGAACGCTGTTAAAAATCAGTCGGTCTGCAAGATGAAGTAAAACCAGCATAATGGTAACGGTCAGGTACGCCTGATATATTCCCGTTGACAGTGCGATGAGCAAGGATGAGATAATATAATTGGGCTTTTCCTTGGTCATATACCACGCTGCAAGGGTGGAGAGGAAAAACGCTATTCCGTAACCGTCTGCTACGTAGTTATACATCATAACCGAGGTAACGGTGGGAAAGGACGCTATAAATGCCCCTATCATACCTGCCGTGATTTTTTTCTTTACGTCAAGTATTCTGCAAATACACACAGCCCCCAGCCCGTGAAACAGAATTGTCACAACGCCGTTTAAAAGGGGCAGGTCGTAAAATGAGGAGAAGGAGCATACAACGGGCAAAAACCATCTCCCAAGGGCAAGCATATTTTGCGAATCGTATCTGAACACCAGGGAGTCCCAATTGGGAAGCCAGCTGGTTATTTTATATAAATGCGCAAGCAAGCCCACGATCAGCGCCGTAAAAAAGCAAATCTTCCATTGAGGCAAAATATACGTATTAAGTTTTTTCAACGTCTTTTCAGGCACAATTACCACTCCAGCCATTTAAATTTATGTAAGAATTTTCCGTATAATTTATCGTACAGCTTTACGCCCACGATGCGCTTTACAAATAGGGTGCGTTTGGCTCGTTTGGACGTCCAGGACGCACTAAAATGATGAATTGAAAGAGTGTTCTCGGTTATTATTTTCTTTCCCGTGTAATACTTGATTGGACAGAGATAATCCTCGGGTAACATTCTTATTCCCATAAATACTTGGTTTTTATTGCTTATGTCCACACCCAGCTTTTCCATGGTTTTTGTGTTTCTGTCGGGACAGGGCGTCATATCGTAGCTACCGTCGGGAAGAACGAATGGTATATCGTCATAGTCTGCAAGCAGACGGCATACCAATTCATTTCCCTTTTCGCAGGCAAATCCCAGACCCGTTGAAACGAGTCCGTTATCGTCAAAGCCCATATAACCACCTTCTTCAAGTAGCTTGTCGATTGGTTTTATAAGCTCAACGTCGGTGTCAAAATAAATTCCACCCTCGTCATACAACACCTTAAGTCTTACGTAATCGCTGACGAAAGCCCATTTACCTGCTTCATACGCTTCTCTGGCGTATCTGTTTTCGGTTATATCGAAGTTTTCTTCATTGTGGCAAACTATTTTATATTCGGGACAGTACCTTTTCCAGCTTTTTATACATTTTTCTGCAAGGGGAGGCATTTTTCCCTTGCCAAACCAGCAATAGTGAATTATTTTTGGAATACTCATTGCTTTTTCTTCTCCCTGCATAATTCAAAAATAGTTTTAAAAGCAGATCTGTTGAACGCGAAGTTCACAAATACGTATAACGCCACAATCCATATTGAATGTATGATTCCGTAAAGCAACAGTCTGAAAAAGGAAAGGTTGCTGAAGGTATCCACGTAGAATATCGCCATAATGAGAGCAAAGACTGCGCCGTTTGTAATGATTATTTTATAGGTGCTCATCTGACTTCTCTTAAGCACCTTTTTGTTTGAATAATAAATAGTTACGATTCCACGGTACAACAGCGCTGCTACTGTGCCCAGAATTGCTCCACATATTCCCATATAAAGAATTGCCACTACCGAAACTGTGATATTGATAACCATTTCCCATATGGCGTAGGAGCGAGTTTTCTGAAAATCTCCCGAATACTCAATAACGCCGTTGACGGGGAGCTTGCTGTTGGCAATCAAATTCATTATAACGAAGAGCAATACGAGGAGCGTGTTGGTGTATTCGGCGTCGTCGATTCCCTTTGTGTATATCTGTATGAGGGGGAGCAAAAATACTGCCATCAGGGTATAAATGATAAACGTCGCCATTACGTAAAGAGTTTCGTATGCGTTGAAGGTTCTGTCAAATTTTTCTCTGTCGGCGTGAAAGGTTTGTCCCAACGCAAAGGTAAAGGAGGAAACTACACTGGTTATAAAATTCTGCACCTGAGAGAAAAAGATATTATATATAGCGTAAATACTTACTGCCTTGAAATCGCAGAGAAAGGAAATAAGTATTACGTCGGTATTATTGAACACCATTCCCGAAAGCTGATGCACCAGCACCGAGCTTTTCTGGGATATAGACTCAAAATCGGGCTTTGCCTTCAGGTCAAGCCATTTGTATCTGCTCTTGGCGTAAAAATACAGATAGGTAAGCTGAACAAGAGCAATTACGCAATATACCAGCTGAATAAGAACGAGGCTGTCGGTTAAAAGCAGAACAAGTATTTTACCTACATTTGATGCAAGCTGAAGGAGAGTTTCGGAGTTGTTTATTACGTACTTTCTTCCGTCAACCTCCATGAGAATTCTGTATTTTGCTTGAACGAAATAGCTGAACAGAGAGGGAATTGCATTTAAGATTACGATAACGAACAGAACGTGACTGTTTATAGACGTGGGTATCAGATAGGCGTATACCACTGCAATCACAAGAACGATAGCAGAGTATATCACACCCGTCTTGATATAATAGGCGTTGGTGGCAGAAAGCACTGCGCTTGCGCCGTGATAGTCTTTTTCTCCTATCCTTTTATAGAGCGCCTGAGTGGTTGCAAGACCAACCCCTGCCTCCAAAAGACACATATAGGTAAAAATCTGCTTTATGGTGGAAAGGACGCCGTTGACCTCTGAGCCGAAATTTTCAAGATATAATCTCGGCAAAAGGAAGCTGAGTGATATAAGGACAACCTGGTATATAAGCGAGGATATCAGGTTGTTCTTTATTCTTGAATCCTTGTTAGCCAATACGTCACCTCCACTCTAAAAATTATATTAAACAGTCGTCATACACAGTTGCAAATATAGTCTGCCGTAGCGTTTTCCTTAGGGATTATTTTTCCGGGATTACCTATTACGACGCTATGGGACGGAACGTCAAAATTAACGTAGGTAAGTGGCGCAATAAGAACGTCACTGCCGATTTTCACCCTTCCCACAACAACTGAATTGGTACCGATCCAGCAGTTGTCCGAGATTTCGGGCGCGCCCTTTCTCTCTCCTCGGTTTTCTATACCAATGGTAACGCCCGTACCGATATTGACGTTCTTACCGAGCTTGGCATCAGGGTGAATAATGACCCTGCCAAGATGCCCGATATATAAGCCCTCGCCAATGCTCGTCCTTGCAGGAATCTGAATTTTCGTCCTTTTTGACATTTGCATAAGCCTTAGCTCGTAGAAAAGTCTGAGGGGCAGAAATTTGCAGGCATTTGCCTTTCTGAACAGGGCAAGGTGTTTTATCTCAAGGGGACGGAACACTCTTTTTAAAAAGGGCTCCCCACCTTCGCCGTAATAACGGTAAAGGTCTTTCTTAAAAACGTTGTTCATAGCTTTTGCACTTATTTTTCCTTTGACTCAAGAAATATTTTTCTCGTTATAAAATTATAAACGGGAACGATTATCATGGCGATAAATTTCACTATCAGATAATACACCGAGGTAAATCTTACGCCAATCCACAAAATCAATTGATTTAAGCCAAGTCCACCGATACTCAGCAGTACGAAAAGAATAAATTCACGGAGCTTGCTTTGATTTTTACTTTTGAAAACAAGGGACATACTCAAAAGATAGTTTACCGTTACCGAAACGCAAAAGGATACGGTTGAGGCAACGAGAACGTCCGTGTGCAGAAGCTCCTTTAAAGCCACCAGAACACCCACGTCCACCAGGGCTGCAATAACCCCCACTATTCCAAACTTCACCAGCTGAAGAATCACTTGTTATCCTCCGTTACTCTTTGGCAAATACCCAAAGAGTTTCTTTTGCGTCATCTTTAGCCCCTTCCAAACGGTAAACGCTGAGAATTACCTCCTCGCCGTTTGCCTTTTTGTAGGTAATAGAAGGCGTTTTACCCTCCAACAGATGACGCTTTATAGCGTCGTAGTTCAAAAAGCTCATAACTGCTCTCTGAAAATCGGGATGCACGATATCGGTGATATACTTTTTCAGTAGCCTTGAAAAGCTTTCCTCGTCCTCCTTATATCCCAGATAGGAGGGCATAAGAATTCTGTGAGCGTTGTCCGTTTCAAGGGACACTCTGTATATGCCGTTATAGTGCTCCTTGAGGACCGAAATCATAGTATCAATTTCTCTGATACCCGTTTTTATCTGACTGTAATCCTTGTCGGTATTCTCGGCAACGCTCACCTGCTCCTTGTTCTGATAGTATTGAGCCTTTGCCTCGTACATTCTTATTTCGGCTTCACGCACCATTTCCTCGCAGTTTGTGTTACGGCTTCTGTATGACGTACCGATAGCCACGTTGTAGCCAACCTGCTTCAACTGCTCGATAAAGGTTTCTATGTTCTGCTTGACGCTTTCCTGAGAGAGCCTCTTTGCAAACACAAGGAACTCGTCGCCACCCATTCGGTAAACGTACTGACCGAAGAACACCTCCTTCAAGGAGTTTGCAATATAGATAAGCATTTCATCTCCCGCGGCGTGTCCATACTTGTTGTTTCTTACGTGCAACTCGTTTACGTCAATGTAAATGCAAGAAAAATCGTCGGGCTTTTCCTCGTCGAATACGAGAATATCTTTTTTGTACGCAACTCTGTTCAAGGCGCCCGTAAGAGAATCCGTTGTCGCTGCAAGCTCGGTTCTGTTAAGGTGCTTCTTGTTGTAGATAGCAATGGAGAAGCAAACCACAATGTCTCCGAGGAGCTTTCTGACAGCAGAGCTCTTCTTGGGGTTAATTGTACCCAGAATGCTTACGTGGTTGTTCTTGTCAGAGATAATCGCAAAGGATACGTCCTTAATTCCGTGGTTTATTGAAAAATGATATAATTCGGGATTTGTTTTCAAAAGATGATTGTTAGGAACAATCTGCATAAACTCGGTAGACGAGTCGCTGGTATGTATATTTGCAGCGTATCTGAAAAGCTCTCCAACGAAATACTTTCTGTCCTCTCCCACCAAAAGCTTATCCTTCAGAGAGGGCTTGATATAGCTATAATCCTCTCCGTCAGCGTCTGCAAAAAAGGCAGAGCGTGAGCTTGAAAACTCTTTTATTCTTTTCAGTGCCGAATTTATATTTTCGTGCTGCTGATTAATTTCCAGAAGAAGATGTCTGATAGCCGAGGACTCCGAGCTTAATTTAGCTCTATCCTTTTCGGTCCTTAATATCAGCTCAAGGTAAGCCACTATAATCAGAATCATTACGCCGAAAAAGAGAAGCAGATTTCGGGATATTTTATGGGTTTCTGCAAACACCTGATTTTCATATCGGGCAAGCATAATACCCCAGTCGAAATCCTCAAGGGTGGAATAATGAATATACAAATCCTCTCCCGTAAGGATAGACTTGAAGGAGGAATATCCCTTTTCGCCGTTAGCAAGCTCCTCGTAGGAGTAGCCCTTGTTGAACTCTCTGTCCTTGAAATCCGACAACTGACCCGGAGCTCTGCCCAGCGTGTCTATAACGAACTTTCCCGTCTCCTTATCGTAAACGAAAAGCTGAGCATCAAGCTCTCTTGCCATATTGTCGTACTTTTCACCAATGACGTCAAGAGGAATTACGCCGTATAAAATGCCCACCGTTTCACCGTTCACCTTAATGTGCACGGCACTTCTTATAAGCTCCTTTGTGTCACCCGTAAGGTCGGGAATTCTTCCACTTACGTATTCCCCACGGGCAACCTCATCTTCAAAGGAAATCTTGCCACTCAGATCAATGGAGCCCATTTTCGTAACGAAGGTGTTATCGGGGTTCAATATGCCTATATTGGAAAGCAAACCGATAGGCTTAAAGGACTCAAACATCAGGTTGTAGTCCTCGCCGTCTGCATAAAGCTTTGCAGCAAAGTTTGCCATAGTAACCAGATTTTCTCTGTCAGATTTTAACTGCAGAGTAAGGTCGTCCTTGATCTGCCTCGTCTGGATATGAAGCATTTCGTAGGCATCCTCCTCTGCCTTGATATAAAAAGACGTTACCATAGCCAAAAAGACTGCACATATCAGAATTGCAGTGATAACGGTATACAAAACATTATTTTGCCTTTGTCTTTTTCTCTCGTAAGTGATTGCCATATAATATTTGCATCTTCTTTCGTACAACAAAGCGTTTTATTTGCTTTGTTTTTTGATATTAAGAGCGTGCGTTTCCATATATACTTGGAATTTTGGGTACACTCTATTTAATTGTATCATATATTAATATAAAAATCAAGGAATAAAGAGTTTTTTTCATATTAATTATGATTTCTAAAACAAAAAAAGAGCCAAACGGCTCTTTTTGTGTTTTACATAAATGCTTTTGCAATTACTTCTCTTATATTCAACAGATAGTCGGGGTCGGTGGGATAGCTTATAAAGTCTATATCTCCTATAAGCTCAAGGGTTGCTTCTCTGCCGAACCTTTCCTCGTAAAGAGAAAGGGCGCGCATATCGTCCATTGCCTCACGCAGAGCGTTGAGACGAAGGGACTCGTACGGCTTTCCGTCGGGAGAGGGATATACCAGAAAGCAATCGCCCGAGGTGGTGAAATAGCTTCCGTCTGCATATCCGTAGGGATCGAGAATTGAACGGGAATGGGCTGAATTATAGAAATTGTAGCCCCAATGCAAAAAGCCCTCGATGTTGTATTTATATAGCTGAACGCCAAGTACTCGCGTGCGTGACAGGGGCATTGACATATTACGTCCCGAAACGCCACCTGCTCCGTTTCCACAATAATATACCCACAAATTTTCAACGCCTGCTTCGATAAAGTCGGAGGCAAATTGAGTTTTGGGAACGGGCTTTTTAAGTACGCCCTTGGAATAGAAATCAAAGCTTGAAAGCGCGTCTATTATGGGACGGTCTCCTACGTATTTTTCTATAAGCTCCTTACAGCGCTTATAATGCTCCAGATGCTCAGCGTGAGGCTCGTCGGATACGTGGAAGAACAGCTTTTTATCAAGCTTATATTCCTTGAAAACGTCTATAACTGCAGGATAAAACTGGGAAAGAAAGGCTTCGTATTCACGGCTCATAGAGTCGGTATGCCATCCGAAATACTTCTTGCTTCTGCCATTTACCTTAACTATTATTTTAGGCGTGGCAGTGGCTCCCCACTGTGAGAACATATGAGGAATTTCAAAATATTCAACTCCACAGTCAAGACAAAGGTCTATCCATCTGCGCAATTTGTCAAAGCCGAATTTATACTTGTCCTTGCCCACCAGCTCAATATCAACCAGCTGTGTGGTCATACGCTCGCCACCTACATAGGTGTCAAGCTCGGGGGTAACCAGAGGGGTAAGTATCATATTCACGCCGTTTTTCGTGGCAGTGCGCAAAAAGCTTTCTATATATTTCCAGTGCTTTTCGGAAAAGGCTCTGGTATGATAGTAATTTGCGATACTGTCGGTGTAAAACCACTCGGTATGAATAAGCTTCTGAGGTGGTAGCAGTGCGTCAATAACCGTTACCTCGCCCGAAACCGATGCAAGCTCACTGTTATCCATTTGTGAAATCATCGTAAGAGAAACGTCGTAGGTGCCAGCCTTAAAATCCTCGGGAAGCTCAATATCCACCCACAGAGAAAGGGTTTGCGCGTGGGGGATAGATACTGCGTCGGGATATATAAGGGGACGAAGCAGGTCGGGATACGCTCCCGGCTCCTTTCTTTCAAACACGCCGTCGCCACCTTCACCCGTGGTGGGATACATATTCAAAACGTTTGACACAAGTCGTACCGTTGCGTATTTTTTAAGAGCGCCACCAAGCTTTATGGGATTCCAGCGCTTCATATTGGGCGCTGGGTCGTCAGTGCGATATATTACCTGAAAGGACAGTCGCTCGTTTTTAAACATAACGAACTTGTTCTTTTCTTTTTTAGACTCCAGCAAATCGTCATAAAAGCATTTCTCCAGAGAGGATACCATTTTCATCTGTACAGTCATCGTCTTTTTCTCCTTGACCTTTATTTAACGTAATCGAAATCAAAGCCGTATATTGACACCTCGTCGCCGTCCTGAACGCCAAGCTCCTCAAGCTTTTCAAACACCTTTGCCTTTTTCAACACCTTGTGGAAATAGGCAAGGGATTCTCTGTCCTCAAAGTTGACGTTGGCAACCAGACGCTCAATCCATTCGGCTTCAACGATCCATACTCCGTCTTCGAGATGAGCCTCAAAGCTTCTGTCGTCGTTTTCTTCCACGAGATCTTCAACGTATTCTGCCTCGTAGCGTACCTGTGCAGGCAGAGTGAGAAGAAGCCTTGACACCTCGTGCAAAAGCTCGTTAACTCCCTGTCGTGTTGCTGCAGAAATAAAGAAGATGGGCATATTGTTTTCTTTTGCATATTCTTCAAGCCTTGCCCTCGTTTCCTCCTCTACGCCTACGTCACTCTTGTTTGCAACGAGAATTTGAGGACGCTCTGCCATTTCGGGATTATAGCGCTCAAGCTCTGTGTTTATTTTTTCAATATCGTCTATGGGGTCGCGCCCCTCCGTTGATGCTGCGTCTACCACGTGTAAAAGCAGACGGCATCTGTCAACGTGTCTCAAAAACTCGTGTCCAAGTCCTGCGCCGTCTGAGGCTCCTTCAATAAGTCCGGGGATATCTGCCATAACGAAGTTATGGGTATCAACGCTCACAACTCCAAGCATGGGTGAGAGGGTTGTGAAATGGTAGTTTGCAATCTTGGGCTTTGCTGCAGAAACCATTGATAACAGAGTGGATTTACCTACGTTTGGAAATCCCACCAATCCGACGTCTGCAAGCATTTTCAATTCGAGAATGAGAGTTCTCTCCTCTCCCTGAATACCACCCTTTGCGAAACGGGGAATTTGTCTTGTGGGAGTAGCAAAATGGGTATTTCCCCAACCACCTCTGCCACCCTTTGCTGCAACGAAGCGTCCGTCCTCGCCCATATCGTACATAATTTTTCCACTTTCGGCATCCTTGATGAGAGTGCCCTGAGGAACCTTGAGAATAAGGTCCTCGGCAGTTTTTCCGTGGAACTTTTCACCCTTGCCGTTTTCGCCGTTTTTAGCAACGAACTTTCTGTGGTAACGGAAAGGAAGGAGAGTAGTTTCTCCCTTGTCTACTTCAAAAATAATACTTCCGCCGTTTCCACCGTCGCCACCACTGGGACCACCCTCGGCTACGTATTTCTCACGGTGAAACGCTACGGCGCCGTCGCCACCGTTTCCGGCTTTGACGTAGATCTCAACCTTATCTATAAACATATATAACATTCCTTTCGTTAGCGTTGACGAAGTCAACATATCGCGTGCGAAGCACATATCGAGTTCCGTAAGGAACATATCGAGTTGCCGAAAGGCAACATATCACTGCAAAATGCCCTGCATTTTGCATTCTGCATTATCAAAAAGGAGTTGCCACAGGCAACTCCTTTCAAATACTTATCTAACGCTGACTTTCTTTCTTCCGCCTGCCATAGGCTCGAACTTAACGACACCGTCGGTAAGTGCGAAAAGCGTATCATCTGAACCACGTCCAACGTTTTCGCCGGGATGAATGTGAGTTCCTCTCTGACGAACAAGGATATTTCCTGCTACGCATGCCTGACCGTCAGCTTTTTTAACGCCAAGTCTTTTGGACTCGGAATCACGGCCGTTCTTTGTTGAACCGACACCTTTTTTATGTGCAAAAAACTGTAAGCTTAATCTTAACATGACTTTAATTTCCTTTCGTGATATTTTTTTGTTGTACCACAACTTCCAGATTGTCGGGATACTGCTCTTGTAAATCGGTAAGCTGTAACATAAAGCCTTCAATAACGCCCGAAACTGCAAGCTCTGCAGACATGGAGACCTTTTCAACGTTGGTGTCAATCACTGCGTTATCACCGTCTATCACAACGGCAAAATCTGCCTTGAACACCTCTGTTATAGTGTTTATAACAAGGTTTGTCATTCCACTGACGGCAGCGCATAAAACGTCGGGTCCGTCAAGAGAGAACATAGCGTGTCCCGAAAGTGAAAAACCGGTATAAACGTTGTCGGCTTTATAAAATTCAGCTTTAATCATTACTTTGCAATCTTCTGAATCTGTACCTTTGTGTAGGGCTGTCTGTGGCCGATTTTCTTCTTGGAGTCCTTCTTGGCCTTGTACTTCAAGATCTGAACCTTCTTGCCCTTACCGTTCTTAACAACGGTAGCGGTAACTGTGCATCCTGCAACATTGGGAGTTCCGGCAACAAAAGAGTCACCATCGGAAAGTGCAAGAACTTCGTCGAATGTAACTTCGCTGCCTGCTTCAACATCAAGCTTTTCAATGAAGATGATGTCGCCTTCCTGAACCTTGTACTGCTTTCCGCCTGTTTTGATCACTGCAAACACGAAAAGCACCTCGCTTTCTATTTACGTCTCGCTACGGTGGGTTGCCGTAAAGCATTATATACCCACAATATGCGGCATATTATTCTAACACCACAATACGGTTTTGTCAAGTGTTTTTTGAATATTTTTATTTTTTATGGGAATTTGTGCAAATCCGACCTTAACGTTTTATTTGAATGGATAACTTTGATAGGGGAATAGTAGGAATTTGCCCGTGGTGGCTCACCACTTATTTTTTCAGGGATTTCTGGGCAAAATTCCACGCAGAACGGCACATATCCTCAAGACCCAGCTTGGTTTTCCAGCCCAGCTCACGCTCTGCCTTAGAGGGATCTGCAAGACATTCGGGAATATCACCGGGACGGCGCGCAGTTATAACGTAGGGAACCTTTATGTTGTTTGACTTTTCAAACGCCTTTACGATATCAAGAACGCTGTAGCCGTTACCCGTACCAAGATTATAGATGTGTACGCCTGCCTCGTTCAGTTTTTCTATTGCAGCAATGTGACCGAGAGCAAGGTCGGTTACGTGGATGTAGTCACGCACGCCCGTGCCGTCGTGGGTGGGATAGTCGTTACCGAATACGCTGAGCTGATAAAGCTCACCGGCAGCAACCTTTACTATATAAGGCATAAGGTTGTTGGGAATTCCGTTGGGGTTTTCACCGATAAGACCACTTTCGTGAGCGCCGATGGGATTGAAATAACGGAGAAGCGTTATATTCCATTCAGCATCTGCCTTGGCAAGGTCGGTGTAAATCTTTTCTATCATAAGCTTGGTGGTGCCGTAGGGGTTTGTGGTAGACAGGGGGAAATCCTCTGTTATCGGCACTCTTTCAGGCTCACCGTAAACGGTTGCAGAGGATGAGAAGATAAGCTTTTTACAGCCGAACTCTGCCATTACCTCGGCAAGCACAACAGAGCTTGCTATATTGTTGTAGTAGTATTCAAGAGGCTTCACGCAGGATTCTCCTACTGCCTTAAGTCCTGCAAAATGAATTACTGCATCTATTTTGTTTTCTTCAAATATTTTTCTCGTAGGCTCTTTTTCCGTAAGGTCAACGAGATAGAATTTAGGTCTTATACCCGTTATCTCGGCAATTTTGTCAAGAACGGATTCCGACGAATTGCAGAGGTTGTCAACGATGATAACCTCGTAGCCCTTCTGAATAAGCTCGACGGTGGTGTGTGAGCCGATGTAGCCAGTGCCACCTGTTACAAGTACTGTCATAAAATCTTCCTCTCTATATAATGTTCAATATCGTATGTATTTTAGCACACAAAATTTCAGATGTCAACCTAAAAGACCGCGCCGTCTGCACAAAACTGTGAAAGTTGCCTAAAAAAGTCGGATTTTTTTATTACTGTTGTCGAAGAGGCAAGAAAACAAATACTATATCTTGTGGTGCAAACTCCATTTTTTTCAAAAAAATCGCAAGATATTGAAAAAACCTCTTGACAAGACACACTATGTATGGTATTATACTAACGCATCACAAATACTGTGGAATGAATCCACAATTACATACAGACAATAAATTGAAATTCAGAAAGGATTGAAAAAATGTATCAGGTTAAAAAAAGAAACGGAAAAATTACCGAATTTAATATTGCGAAAATTTCAAACGCTATTGAGCACGCCTTTGATGCGAAGGACATACAGTACAACAGAGACGTAATAGACTTCCTCTCGTTAAAGGTTACTGCAGACTTCCAGTCCAAGATAGTTGACGACCTTATTGCCGTTGAGGATATTCAGGACAGTGTTGAAAACGTTCTCGTTCAGGCAGGCTATTCCGAGGTTGCAAAGGCATACATTCTCTATCGCCGTCAGCACGAAAAAATGCGTAATATGAAGAGCACCATCCTTGACTACAAGGACGTTGTTGATTCATACGTAAAGGAAATTGACTGGCGAGTTAAGGAAAACTCCACCGTTACCTATTCCGTAGGTGGTCTTATCCTTTCAAACAGTGGCGCCATTACTGCAAACTATTGGCTCTCGGAAATATACGACGATGAGATTGCAGACGCTCACAGAAATGCCGACATCCACCTTCACGACCTGTCAATGCTTACAGGCTACTGCGCAGGCTGGTCACTCAGACAGCTTATCAAGGAAGGTCTCGGTGGCGTATCGGGCAAGATTACTTCAGCTCCTGCAAGTCACCTTGCTACCCTTTGTAACCAGATGGTAAACTTCCTCGGTATTATGCAGAACGAGTGGGCAGGCGCACAGGCGTTCTCGTCCTTCGACACCTACCTTGCTCCCTTTATCAAGGTTGATAACCTTTCCTACGACGCGGCAAAGAAGTGTATTGAATCCTTCATTTACGGCGTTAACACTCCCAGCCGTTGGGGTACTCAGGCTCCCTTCTCAAACATCACTCTTGACTGGGTAGTTCCTGCAGACCTTAAGGACCAGAAGGCAATAGTAGGTGGCAAGGAAATGGACTTCACCTACGGCGACTGTAAGGCTGAAATGGATATGGTAAACAAGGCGTTTATCGAAATTATGATTGAGGGCGACGCTAACGGACGAGGATTCCAGTATCCCATTCCTACCTATTCTATCACACGCGACTTCGACTGGTCGGAAACAGAAAACAATAGACTCCTCTTTGAGATGACCTCAAAGTACGGAACGCCCTACTTCTCAAACTACGTTAACAGTGATATGGAGCCCAGCGACGTTCGTTCAATGTGCTGCCGTCTCCGTCTTGACCTGAGAGAGCTTCGTAAGAAATCAGGTGGTTACTTCGGTAGTGGTGAATCCACGGGTTCAATCGGCGTTGTTACCATCAATATGCCCAGAATAGCATACCTTGCTGAAAACGAGGAAGAGTTCTACAAGAGACTTGACAGGATGATGGATATCTCGGCACGCTCACTTAAGGTTAAGCGTGGAGTTATCACCAAGCTTCTTGAAGAGGGACTTTATCCCTATACGAAGAGATATCTCGGCACCTTCAACAACCACTTCTCAACAATCGGTCTTGTTGGTATGAACGAGGCTTGTCTCAACGCACGCTGGATTGGTAAGGACCTTACTCACGCAGAGGCACAGAGCTTCACAAAGGACGTGCTTAACCACATGAGAGAAAGACTTTCCGATTATCAGGAAATGTACGGCGACCTTTACAACCTTGAGGCAACTCCTGCAGAGTCCACCTCATACCGTCTTGCAAAGCACGACCTTGCACGCTACCCCGACATCATCACGGCAAGCGAGAACGAGAATACACCTTATTACACCAACTCCTCTCACCTTCCCGTAAGCTTTACCGACGACGTATTTGAAGCACTTGAAATTCAGGACGAGCTTCAGACACTCTATACCTCGGGTACTGTTTTCCACACCTTCCTTGGTGAAAAGCTTCCCGATTGGAAGGCTGCTGCAAGCATCGTACGCAAGATAGCAGAAAACTACAGACTTCCTTACTACACACTTTCTCCCACCTACTCTGTATGTAAGAATCACGGATATATCGCAGGCGAGCATTTCGAATGTGAAAAGTGTGGAGAAAAGACAGAGGTTTACAGCCGTATTACAGGCTACTACCGTCCCGTTCAGAACTGGAACACAGGTAAGAGCCAGGAATACAAGGACAGAAAGGAATACGTGCTTGCAACTTCCGTTTGCAAGAGAAACGGCTCACCCGACGGAACTCTCCTTGACCTTCAGCCCGAAGCAAAGACAACCGTTGCCGTTGCGCAGAAGCAGATAATGCTCTTTGCTACGAGAACCTGTCCTAACTGTAAGATAGCAATGTCCCTTCTTGAAAAGGCGGGAATTGCAGTTGAAAAGCTTATCGTTGACGACAACCTTGAGCTTGCAAAGTCCTTTGATCTTAAAATGGCGCCCACTCTTATCGTTACCGACGGTGAGAGCTACGAGAAGTACGCAGGCGTACAGGAAATCAAGGCATTTATCAACTCAAACAACTAAACGTGAAAAACAAAGAGGACCTCGTGTCCTCTTTGTTTCGGAAAGGAAGTAAAATATGTACGATATAATAGTTATAGGAGCTGGTCCTGCAGGACTTACGGCTGCAGTGTACGGCTTGCGTGCAGGAAAGAGCGTTCTTATACTTGAAAAGGGCGCCTTCGGAGGTCAGGTGACCTTCAGCCCCAAAATAGAAAACTACCCCGGAATGACTCAGGTATCGGGCAATGAGCTTGCCGACAAAATGGTTGAGCAGGCGCTTTTCCAGGGCGCCGACGTTGAGGTTGAAGAGGTATATGAAATAAGGAACGGCGACGGCTTTAAGACCGTGGTTACCGATATGGGAGAGCATACTGCAAAGACCGTTATAATCGCCACGGGCGCTCAGCATCGCAGACTGGGTGTTGAGGGCGAGGAAAGGTTTATTGGCGAGGGTATTTCCTTCTGCGCAGTTTGTGACGGCGCATTTTACGCCGGCAAAGAGGTTGCCGTTATAGGTGGTGGCAACAGCGCTCTTCAGGAGGCTTTGTCTCTGTCCGAAATATGTAAAAAGGTAACCGTTGTTCAAAATCTCGGTTTCTTAACGGGAGAGCAAAGACTTGCCGACCTTGTTGAGAAAAAGGAAAACATAGAGGTTATTCTGTCCCACACAGTTGAAAGAGTACTTGGAGACACCGAATTTGAGGGCATCGTTATCAAGGGAGAGAATGGCGAAAGAGAGCTGAAGCTGGACGGAATGTTCGTGGCAATCGGACTTTCCCCTGCAACCTCGCAGTTTGCAGGTGTTACTGCCCTTGACAAATGGGGATATATAGTAGCCGATGAGAGCTGTACCACCGATACCGAGGGAGTCTTCGTTGCAGGTGATTGCAGAACCAAATCAATCCGTCAGATTTCCACAGCAGCGTCAGACGGCGCTATTGCAGCGCTTGCAGCAGTTAAATATATTGAAAGTAAATAAAAAGACAAGAGGCTTCAAAGCCTCTTGTCTTTTTATTTACACTCCCAAAAGTGCCGCGCCGATAATACCTGCATCGTTTTTAAGTGATGCAATAACTATCTTGGTCTGATTTTCCGAATATCTGGTATACGAATCTCTGTATACCTGTTTGATTATAGGCTCGAGAATTCCCTCACCCTCGTGGCTTATACCACCACCGATTGCAACTACCTCGGGCTGAAGAAGATTCTTAATGTCCGTAATACCTTCTGCAAGATAGTACAGATAGGTGCTTATAACGTTTTTCGCTACCTCGTCGTCTTCTGCAAGGAAGGGAGTTTTTCCGTTAACTGCGTTGATGTCACCGTTAACCACCTGCCAGAGCTTCGATTCAGGATGCTCCTGCATTGCTTTTTTCGTCTGATTGATAAGGGCAGTAGCCGAGGCGTAGGTTTCAAAGCAACCACGTCTTCCACAGGTACAAGGCTCGCCACCCATAGAGAGGAGAAGGTGACCGATTTCTGCGCCACCACCCCAGGCACCCGTAACCAGCCTGCCGTTTTCTATGATACCGCCACCAACACCTGTGCCGAGGGTTATCATAACCATACTTTTAGTGTTCTTACCTGTGCCTGCAACGTATTCGCCCCACGCTGCAGCGTTTGCGTCGTTGTCAATATAAACCTTTTTGTTAAGCCTTTCTTCAAGGTAGGCAACTACGGGAGCGTGATAGATTTTGAGGTTGTTGGCATATTCAATAGTGCCCTTTTCTTTGTCTATGGTGCCGGGCGCGCCTAATCCAACCGACTCAATCTGTGAAAAATCCAAGCCCGAATTCTTCACACACTCGTATGCGCATTCTATAATGTCATCGAATATTTCCTCGTTGGGACGGGGAGTGTTGGTCTTCTTTTTTGCTCTGCCGTAGATTTTTCCGTTTTCGTCAACTACTGCCGTAGCAATATTCGTGCCTCCAAGGTCAATACCTACGAAATAACGTGGTGAATTTTCTGTCATAATAACTGTTGCTTCTCCTTTCAAGCTCCACTTGCCGTAGCCTGCAGGGATAAAAACGCTTTCTCCTGCCTTCAGATGCATGGAATTAAGCTCTGCGCTACCCGATACAAGTGTTAGTGACGTATAACTTTTATTATTTCTTATAAAGCTGGCTTCTCCCGATAAAAGGAGCTCCGAGACCTTAAAATACTTTGATATTCCAAGCACTCTCATGCCGTCAACGGTGGGGGTGCTTCTTTTGATATATGGCTTTATCTTGGTGGAAAGCAGACCCTTTTCCACGTGCAACTCACGGGGATTGCCGTTTTTGTCCCTTCTGCCCCAATCGTAAAGCCTGTAAGTAATATTTGAATTCTGTTGTATTTCCAATATGAGATTGCCACTACCGATAGCGTGTACCGTGCCGGCCTCTACGAAGAAAACGTCGCCTTGACGGGACTCATGCACTTTAAGCTTTTTTTCCAGAGTGTTTTTTTCAATGGCATCCTTTATGTCTTCCTTGGTAACGCCGTTTTTAACGCCACAATATATTTTTGCGTTACTCTCTGCCTTCACGACGTACCACATCTCAGTTTTGCCCACGTCGTTTTCAAGCGCTCTTGCCATTTCGTCGTCGGGATGCACCTGCAGGCTTAACGGTTGCTTCGCATCAATAAATTTAATCAGCACGGGGAATTCATCCGACAGTCTGTCACTTCCGAGAACCTCGGGATTTTCTGCAATATATTGGGTCAGTGTCCTTCCGTCTGACAAGAGGCTCTCGCCGTCAGGGTGACAGCTCACCTCCCAGCTTTCAGCCGTTATTCCGTCAGGCGTGCCCTTTCCGTACGCTTCATACAGTCTTCTTCCACCCCATACGTAATCCTTATAGGTAGGGGTCAGCTTCTGAATCTCCATATTTTGCCCTTTCTATAATTATGAAATATATTACTGCCGTTAACGCATAGGGAATCGGGCAGAATTCGCCCGGATTTACCTGTGACATAAGCCAAAGTCCTATATACGATAAAAACAGAGTCATATTAAGTGGGGAACGGTTTTTAAAATAAATAATCCACCGTGTTACAAGCTGATAGCCGTACGCCACAACGCCAAGCAGTCCAAGTCCACCGAAAATCTGCGCCGTCCACATATGATACCAATTCATAGCTCCCGACACGGGAGAGTAAATATCTGCATTACCCTTATATCCCAAGCCAACGCCGAAAAGCAGATTGGAGCGCAGGTCGTCAACGGCGCGAAGAAGTAGCCGTACCCTCGATTCGTTGGGAGAAACTATATGCTCCTTCAAAAGCATAATGCTTTCCCAAAGGGTTGGGCTTTCGGGAGGGGTCTGATGCTTGTAAAAGGCAAGTCTGACGGCAATGGTGGGCAAGCAGTTGACAAAGGTGGCAACGCAAACTGCCGTAATAAGTATATATAAAGCCTTTATCAAAGGCTTTTTTTCAAAGAAGAGAGTGTAGCAAACAAGAAGTATAACAAGCTCAACCGAGCCCATTACAAGACCACCTCTCGAGCCTGTCAAAAGGATGCTTCCGTACATAACCAGGGTAGCAAGCACGTCCACAAATCTCTTTTTTGCAAAGTAAAGAGGAAAGGGCATTGCAAGCATAAGAAAGGTGCAAAGATTATTTGACGGCTGGTAGATATCGGTAAATTTTCTTGTAAAAAGTATATCGTAATTGTTGTAGCAATAAAACAGTACCGAAAAGGAGGCAAGCACCCCCACGGCATACATGAGCCTTGCAATATTCATTCCCGTTTTTGAGTTTATCCGTGGGGAAAACCAAAGGTATATAAGCACCATTCCCCCACCAAGCGCAAAAACGTAGAAAAGGGAGGATGAAGAAAAATAGTCCTTGACGGGAAGCGTTCCAACGCCACCCAGAGTCACTGCCAGAGCAACCCCCACAAGTCCGATAAAGGATTTGCCAAGGAGTATTTTCGCCCTGTATTTTATTACGTTGAAAAGTATGCACAGGGCAAGTGGCAGTGCTAAGGGAAGAAATTTTATAAAGGTGGAATATGAGTCGTAGCAGGAGGTTACGAACACCGACAGTAGCATAACGGGTGCGAGAAAAACCGTAAGGTCCGAAAAAAGCACCAGTGCAACCATTGCTATACAGCCGAAAAGCACTGCGCCGTATACCTCCTGCCCCGTTATAATTATTACAATAGATAACAAGAGAAGAAGGGCTATATAGACCTTATAGAAAATCGGCTTATTCAATAATCTGTCAAGCATAATTCTTCCTCAATAAGAAAATTTTATAGTATTTTCGGTAAAAGAGCCCATATTTTCCAGGACAAGAATTGCCTTGATGCCTTCTCTTTCAACTACTGACGAAAGCCTTTCAGGGTAAAATCGGGGGTCTATCATTACAAGGTCGAAATGCTCTGCAAGAAAGGGCGCAAGAGCCGAGGCAAAGCTATCACGGATAAGGAGAAGGGTGTCTCTGTCTCCCTCTTTTCTTACCGTAATATAGGGAGTATTCCCCTTGAAATATACTGTGTAAGGGTCCCACGAGCTCAGTTGTGGCAGATAGTACATCCCCTCTATGCTTTCGTTGTTTTCGTCACTGTCATAGGGGTAGCTCACGATTGTGGTAAGGTATTCCCCGTAGCTTTCCGAATAGTATAATTCTATGGTGTCGTAAACCGTATATTCAGTAGATTTATCGGTTTTGTTATAGTCGCTTCCCCTGTAGTTTGTGTTAGCGCTTACAATTTCAAACGCAGATTCCTCAACGGGAAGCAAGCCCATGGCGTTGATTATTTCACGGTAAGCAAGGTATGCGCCGTGGGAGGTCCAATGGTGGTCGGTTGCAAAGTACAGCCCCTCTCCACCCATTACGGAAAGCAGGTCAATATATTCAACTCCGTTTTCGTCACATTCCCTTTCGGCAAGAGAAAATAAGCTTTTCGCAGGCTTTGTATTTATGTCGGCAGGAAGTAACGCTACGTCCATTTTTCTCGGTGGAATGGCAAGATATACGGGAATATCTGCCTTTTGCCCAAGCTCCGTAACTGCAGAAAGGTTTTTGAGAAAGGACTCCTTGCCGTGATAAGCGTAAAGAGAGATAATGCTTCCGTCACCGTCAATATACAGTCCGCCGTAACGCTCAACAGTCCGTTCGCTTTGGGCAATCAGTCTGCCGTCACCCTTTGTCCATATTACGCCAAAGGTTATCAGCAGAATTGCCACACAGACGTAAATTATTCTTTTCATTAAATTCTCCTGAGTACGCAAATATAGAATTGAGCAACCGTGTCAAGACCGTCAAGAGCACGGATTTTTTCAAGAGCTCCTGCAGGCGTTCTCCAGAAATAAGGCGTCATGGCAAATAGCCGTTCGGTGTCTACTGCATTTTCAAGCCTTACGTCAAAGACGCATTCCGTTCTTTCAATTTCCTCAAAGCCCTGGTAATAAGGATAGGAAACCTCATTTTCATAGGGCGTGTCGTATAAAAGCTCCTTGAGAGAGTAAAGGTGTCTCGGACCTGGCACCACGTATAGCAGGTATCCACCCTTTTTCAATATCCGTCGGTATTCGTCTTCAGCCATGGGGGAGAAAACGTTGGTAATAATATCCACCGAGTCGTCCTCGAGAGGCAGGTCGTAAACGCTTGCCACTGCAAAAAGGCCTCTCTTCTCACGCTTTGCAGTCACGTCGGTTGCGAATTTGGAAATATCAACTCCAAGACAGACAGGGTCCTTGAGTGCGCTTATAACTGCCGAGGTGTAATACCCCGTACCACAGCCCGCATCAAAATACACGGGTGACTCGGGCGACAGCTCGCCTGCTTTTTGCGCAAGGGCGTCTCTCAGCCCTTCATAGTAGCCCTTGTCGAGAAAATCACGCCTTGCAAGCACCATTTCCTTACTGTCACCGGGGGTCTTCGAGTTCATTTTTGAGGCGGGTAAAAGATTGACGTAGCCCGATTTTGCAAGGTCAAAGGTGTGACGGCTTTCACAGACGTAGCTGTTTCCGTTTTTCTCTAACCCCTTACGGCATATGGGACAAAGGTATCCTGTCATAACTTTAACCCTTCAACTAATGACGTTACGGTTTGGTGCATAGTATTAAGCCCTTCTATCGTAATATCGGCGTATTTTTCATAAAGTGGGATTCTTTCCTCATACATATCACGGAGAGTCATACCCGCTTTTATTGCCACTCCCCGATGAGCATAGTCACCAAGTCGTTGCTCCATGGTTTCAAAGGGTATTTTTATGTATACCACCTTGCCAAGCGTCTTGAAATGCTCCATTGCTTTTTCACCGTACACGGCGCTTCCGCCCGTGGCTATAACTGCCTTTGTATCGGTGATGCTCTGATTTATTTCGTTTTCAATCTCAATGAAGCCCTCAGGGCCAAGCTCGTCTATTATTTCGTGAAGAAGCCGTCCCTGACGCTCCTGTATCACAATGTCTGCATCAATAAATTTATAGCCCATAGATTTTGCAAGAAGCACCCCGAGAGTGCTTTTTCCCGAGGAGGGCAGACCTATCAGAATTATTGACATATATACTACTCCTATTATGATAAAATATTATAACAATAAAACAGCTTTTTTGCAAGGGAAAAATAACAAATAGGGTTGAAAAAGCCAAAAGTTTATGCTATAATACGGAAAAAAGGGGGTAGATTTCGTGAAAATTTACGTAATGACCGATTTAGAAGGAATCAGCGGTGTAAACTCTGCCGAGCAACTGGTGGTAGACAGACCCAAATATGCCGAAGGAAGAGCCCTTCTTACAAGAGAAATAAATTGTTGCCCGCATCCTCAAGGAAGAGGGAGTTGACGAGGTGATTTTTCAGGACGGACACGGCTCCGGGCTTAACGTAATATGGGACAGACTGTCTCCCGACGTTGACCTGTGTATTACGGGCAGTATAAAGAACAGATATTTTGAAAAGGGCATAAAGGACGCCGACGGCGTTATTCTGCTTGGCTATCACGCAATGGCAGGCACTCCCGACGCACTCCTTGAGCATACGATGTCATCAGTCCGTTACCAGAATATTTGGCTCAACGGCGAAAAAGCAGGTGAGGTAGCTATTGACGCGGCTATTCTCGGTGATATGGATATTCCTGTTATTATGGTTTCGGGTGACGACAAGGTTTGTCTTGAAGCAAAGAAGCTTTTGCCCTGGATAGAATGCGCCTGCGTAAAGGAAAGCATGGGACTTGCCACCACTGCGCTTCTCCCACCTCACAAGTCGGACGAGGTGCTTCGTCAGGCAATCCACAACGCAATAGCAAGACTGTCCGAAATGAAGCTTTATAAGCTTTCAAAGCCGGTTAAGTGTAAGGTTGAAGTGACCGA
This sequence comes from Clostridia bacterium, assembly GCA_017520825.1. Classification (GTDB taxonomy): domain Bacteria; phylum Bacillota; class Clostridia; order Oscillospirales; family SIG627; genus RGIG6353. The sequence continues at coordinate 142,104 of JAFXEX010000026.1, forward strand.
AAGACAGCCCATTCCCAGAGAAACCAATCGTGTTTCCATTGAATATGAGGATGCGCGTACTTATACAGTTACAGCCGATACTGCGTTTGACGCTTTTTACGGAACGTATTAAAAATTGTGCGAGGATTTCCTCGCACTTTTTGTTTATTTTTTCAATTTCTGCATATAATAGAGCTATGAGAAATAGCTTGTTTGAAACGTTTATCGCCATAGTGGGTGGAGTTATCTTTGCCTTTGCCGTTGCCTGCCTTGCCTCTCCCGTGGGACTTGTGACGGGTGGAGTTTCGGGTGTGGGCATCGTGCTCAAGGAGCTGACGGGTGGAAAGTTGCCCATCTTCGTCACAAGCCTCGTGCTGAATATTCCTCTTTTTATTATCTGTACAGTTCAGCGTGGTGTCAGATTTATAGCAAAGTCCTTGGTTGCCTTTCTGACCCTTACCGTTGCCCTTTCGGTTTTTGAGAATATGCCACCTCCAATTGATTTCGAAGGGGACCTGGTTATGTCCACCCTGTCCTACGGCATACTTTCGGGTGTTGGCTTGGGACTTGTTCTTCGGGTGGGCGCAACCTCGGGTGGCACCGATATGCTTGCCGCCATTATAAAACGAAAAAAGCCGTCAACTCCCATTTCTGCTCTTATTGCAATTATAGACGCAGTAATAATTCTGCTGGGTACCTTTGTATTCGGCGTGAGATTGAGCCTCTATTCAATAGTAGCCCTTTTTATTTCGGCAAAGGTTATCGACCTGACTCTTTCGGGGCTGGGCGTGGCAAAAACCGTCTTTATTATTTCGGACGAATGCGAGGAGATAGCCCAGCGTATATCCACCGAGCTGGAGCGAGGCGTTACGGGCATTGACGCCGTGGGAATGTATACGGGTAAAAAAAGGAAGATGCTTTTTGCCGTGGTTTCCTCAAGAGAGGTTGCCACGCTTCGCAAAATCGTGGGCGAATGTGACGGCAGAGCCTTCGTTACAGTGTCAAACGCAAAGCAGGTTTTGGGAGAGGGCTTTGACCAAATCTTCGTTTCAAGGGATTCTTTTTCTTAAAAAACACACAAAAAATATGCGAAAAAGCACTGTATTATAGCACTTTTAAATATTTTTAAAAAATTTTTTATTTTTTTCAAAAAAACTATTGCATTTTCCAAAAACCTGTGCTATAATAATCAAGCCTTGAGAGAGGCACACATCACCGATAGGTGAGATAGTCAGTGACTTTGTTGTTGAGGGTACACCTGTTCCCATTCCGAACACAGTAGTTAAGCTCAACTATGCCGA
>JAFXEX010000004.1 GCA_017520825.1 Clostridia bacterium
AGCGTGGCCGGGGCAGTCAACGTGTGCATAGTGTCTGTTAGCTGTCTCGTACTCAACGTGTCTTGTGTTAATCGTGATACCACGTGCTCTTTCTTCGGGAGCGTTGTCGATCTGATCGTAAGCCATAGCCTCGTTCTTATCGTTACCGAGAGAGAGATACTTTGTGATAGCTGCTGTAAGAGTTGTCTTACCGTGGTCAACGTGACCGATTGTACCAATGTTAACGTGGGGTTTTGTTCTTTCGAATTTTGCCTTTGCCATTGTGATTTTCCTCCAATTTTATAAGTTTTTTTGATTTTGATTTTATGCTTTTGCCTTACCGGCAACAATTTCTTCTTGGATACTCTTGGGAACCTCCTGATAGTGGCTGGGTTCCATTGTGTACTGACCACGTCCCTGTGTCTTTGAACGAAGGTCTGTTGCGTATCCAAACATACATGCAAGAGGTACGAACGCGTTGATTTCCTGAACGCCCTGACCTACCTGCTCCATACCCTGAATCTGACCACGACGGGAGTTGATATCGCCGATAACGTCTCCCATGTAATCGTCGGGTACTACTACGACTACCTTCATGATAGGCTCGGTGAGAACGGGGTCAGCCTTTCTCATACCTTCCTTGAATGCCATTGAAGCGGCAATCTTGAACGCCATTTCAGAAGAGTCTACTTCGTGGTAAGAACCGTCGTAAAGTGTTACCTTAACGTCAACTACGTTGTAGCCTGCGATAACACCGGATGTCATAGCACCCTGTACACCTGCGTCAACCGCGGGAATGTATTCCTTAGGAATGTTACCACCAACAACCTTGTTGATGAACTCGTAACCCTTGCCCGATTCATTAGGCTCAATGATCATCTTAACGTGACCGTATTGACCCTTACCACCGGACTGACGCGCATACTTGTGGTCAACGTCCGCAGACTTACGGATGGTTTCCTTGTATGCAACCTGGGGCTTACCTACGTCTGCTTCTACGTGGAACTCACGAAGAAGTCTGTCTACGATGATTTCAAGGTGCAGCTCGCCCATTCCGGCGATAATTGTCTGACCTGTTTCCTCATCTGTATAGCAACGGAACGTGGGGTCTTCTTCAGCAAGCTTCTGAAGAGCGATACCCATCTTTTCCTGTCCTGCCTTTGTCTTGGGCTCGATAGCAACTCGGATAACGGGTTCGGGGAACTCCATTGACTCGAGTATGATAGGAGCGTTTTCAGCGCAAAGAGTATCACCTGTGGTAGTATTCTTAACGCCTACAACAGCAGCGATATCACCTGCATAAAGCTCGTTGATATCAATTCTGTTGTTTGAGTGCATCTGCACGATACGTCCGAGACGCTCGCGAGACTGCTTTGTAGCATTGTAAACTGTCTCACCTGCTGTAATTCTACCTGAATATACACGGATGAAGCAAAGCTTACCTACGAAGGGGTCGGTTGCAATCTTGAACGCAAGAGCTGCAAAGGGCGCGTTGTCGTCGGTAGGTCTTTCGTCTTCCTCGCCTGTATTCTGGTCGATACCCTTGATGTGAGGGATGTCGAGAGGTGAAGGCATATAGTCGATAACTGCGTCAAGGAGCTTCTGAACGCCCTTGTTCTTATAAGACGTACCACAGCAAACGGGAACTATCTTGTTTGCAATGGTAGCTTTTCTGAGTGCAGCCTTGAGCTCGGGGATAGTAATCTCCTCACCCTCAAGGTACTTCATCATAAGCTCGTCGTCTGTTTCAGCTATCTTTTCGATAAGGTCTGCGTGATATTCCTCAGCCTTATCCTTCATATCTGCAGGAATTTCCTCTTCAAGAATATCTGTACCAAGGTCGTTGGTATAAATATAAGCCTTCATACCGAACAGGTCGATGATACCCTTGAACTCTGACTCAGCGCCGATAGGAAGCTGAATCGGAACGGCATTGGTCTTAAGACGGTCGTGCATCATTCCTACAACACGGTAGAAGTTAGCACCCATAATATCCATCTTATTTACGTATGCCATACGGGGAACCTGATATTTGTCAGCCTGACGCCAAACGGTTTCAGACTGGGGCTCAACGCCTCCCTTTGCGCAGAATACTGTAACTGAGCCGTCAAGTACTCTGAGTGAACGCTCAACTTCAACTGTGAAGTCAACGTGGCCGGGGGTGTCGATAATGTTTATACGGTGTTTGTTGGCCTCAACGCTCTTTTGGTCTGTGTGGAAATCTGAATGAGCCCAATAACAAGTGGTTGCAGCAGACGTAATGGTAATACCACGCTCCTGCTCCTGCTCCATCCAGTCCATTGTTGCAGAACCTTCGTGAGTTTCACCGATTTTATGAGTTTTACCGGTATAGAAAAGAATACGCTCTGTTGTGGTAGTCTTTCCGGCGTCGATATGAGCCATGATACCGATATTTCTTGTTTTTTCAAGTGAACAATCTCTTGGCATTTTATTTCTCCTTTCAATATTTTTAATAATTTCCGAATTTTGTAATTATTATTAACGGAAAAACGGAAATTACCACTTGAAATGAGAGAAAGCCTTGTTGGCTTCTGCCATCTTGTGTGTGTCTTCCTTCTTCTTTACGGCGCTACCTGTATTGTTGATAGCGTCCATAATTTCACCTGCAAGTCTTTCAGCCATTGTTCTCTCGCCTCTGGCTCTTGAATAAGTGATGAGCCATCTGAGACCGAGTGTCTGCTTTCTTTCAGGTCTTACTTCCATGGGCACCTGATAGGTTGAACCACCGACTCTGCGAGCCTTAACCTCGAGAGTAGGCATAATGTTTTCAAGAGCCTTCTGGAATGATTCGAGAGGATTCTCTCCTGTCTTGGCTTGCACGATTTCAAAAGCATCGTAAACGATACCCTGTGCAATACCCTTCTTGCCGTCCAGCATGATGTTGTTTACAAGCTTTGTAACAAGCTTGGAACCGTACACGGGATCCGGCAGAACGTCTCTTTTTGAAATTTGACCTCTTCTTGGCACTGAACTTCCCTCCTTCATAAAATGATATCAGCGGTACTCGGTGCAGTCCTACTGCCCCGTAAGTGCTTGATCAAACTTCATGATATATATGAAAAAGCATGCCGTTTGCATTTCAAGCACAAGCTGTATAGTTGTCTGTGTCAGGTCATTGGTAAAGACTTACTTCTTAGCAGCCTTTGCCTTCTTTGCTCCGTACTTAGAGCGTGACTGATTTCTGTTAGCAACACCCTGTGTATCAAGTGTACCACGGATAATGTGATAACGTACACCGGGAAGGTCCTTAACTCTTCCGCCTCTGATCATAACGACTGAGTGCTCCTGAATGTTATGACCGATACCGGGGATGTAAGCTGTAACTTCCTGTCCGTTTGTAAGTCTTACTCTGGCAATCTTACGAAGAGCTGAGTTAGGCTTCTTAGGTGTCTTTGTCGTAACCTTGGTGCACACGCCTCTCTTTTGAGGGGAAGGAACGTTTGTAGCTACCTTTTTAAGTGTATTTACACCCGTTTGAAGTGCAGGTGACTTTGACTTGTAGGTAACCTGTTCGCGACCGTGTCTAACAAGCTGGTTAAATGTCGGCATTCTTTTTCCTCCTTGTTCCAGAATATTTATTTAGACACACCGATACTTGCAGAGGTTTCTCTCTGCAAGTAATCGGGTATTCTAAAACGTATTTAAGCATAATTGCGCAGAATTACTAATATATTTTACATTATTGCGTTTTTAAAGTCAATCATAATATAAAATTTATTTTAAATTCGGCACTTTGCACAAAAAACCTCGTGTTTTTTGTGTTTTTGTGATTAAAACTGTTCAGAGCCTACTGTTGCACCGACAGTCTCGGTGGGCTGTACCTCAATATCACGGTAGATATTAAGACCTGTTCCTGCAGGAATAAGCTTACCGATAATTACGTTTTCCTTCAAGCCGAGAAGAGGATCGATTTTACCCTGAATAGCTGCCTCGGTGAGTACCTTGGTGGTTTCCTGGAAGGAAGCCGCCGACAGGAAGGACTCTGTTGAAAGAGAAGCCTTGGTAATACCCTGAAGAACGGGTGTGTACGAAGCCATGCGAAGCATCGACTCTCCTGCAGCAATTCTTGCCTCTATCTCCTCGTTGGCAGTGATGATTTCGGAAACGTCGGTAAGTGAGCCTGCAATGAGATTAGTATCTCCCGAGTCGTCAACTCGCGCCTTTCTCGTCATCTGACGGGCGATAACCTCAATGTGCTTATCGCTGATGTCAACGCTCTGCAGACAGTAAACCTTCTGAACCTCACGGATAATGTAGCTGTAAACAGCGTCCATACCCTGAATTCTTGCTACGTCTGTGGGGAACAGAGTACCCTCGGTCAATCTCTGACCGTGAACTACGTAATCTCCGTCCTCGGCGAGAATTCTCGCACTCATGGCAACGGGGTAGGACTTCTCCTCGCCTGTTACGTCGTTTCTGATGATAAGTCTGTTCTTCTTGGTATTGTCAATAATTATCTTACCGTCAATTTCGGCAATGATAGCAGTTTTCTTGGGACGGCGAGCTTCGAAGAGCTCTTCAACTCTGGGAAGACCCTGAGTAATATCTCCACCTGCGATACCACCTGTGTGGAAGGTTCTCATTGTAAGCTGAGTACCGGGTTCACCGATGGACTGGGCAGCAAGAATACCAACTGCTTCACCTATATTAACCTGCTTGCCTGATGCCATGTCTGCACCGTAGCAATGAGCACAGATACCGTGCTTTGAACGGCAGTTGAGAATTGAACGGATATGAACTCCGGGGAAGCTCTGCTTCTCCTCGTCGCTCATAGCGTTTACTGCCTTTTCGATTGCTATTGACTGCTCCTCTGAAATGAGGTCGCCGTCACGAGCGATTATATTTCCGTTTCCGTCGGCAAAGTCACCGATGATGTATCTGCCGACTATTCTTACTCTCAAGGGCTCGATAAGCTCGTTACCCTCTCTGATTTCAGTGATATAAGCACCTCTTGTGTCACCACAGTCAACCTGTCTGATGATAACCTGCTGAGCAACGTCAACGAGACGTCTGGTAAGGTAACCTGAGTCAGCAGTACGGAGAGCCGTATCGGCAAGACCCTTACGGGCACCACGGGCAGCCGAGAAGTATTCCAATATCGTCAAGCCTTCACGGAAGTTAGCCTTGATGGGAATTTCAAGAGTACGACCTGAGGCAGTAGCCATAAGACCACGCATACCTGCAAGCTGTCTGATCTGCTTGATTGAACCTCTCGCACCGGAGTCAGCCATCATAAATATGGGGTTGAACTTATCAAGGTTATCCTGAAGAGCCTTGGCAACGTCGTTTGTTGCAACCTCCCAGGTCTTGATAACGGCGCTTCTTCTTTCCTCGTCGGTTGCAAGACCCTTACGGTACATCTGTGTGATGCTGTCAACCTTTTCGTCAGCCTTTGCAAGAATATCCTTCTTTGCAGGGGGGATAGTCATATCCGATACGGAAATTGTTATAGCACCCTTTGTAGAGTACTTAAAGCCCATTGCCTTGATATCGTCAAGAAGCTTTGAGGTTCTTGAAATACCACAATACTTAATAGAAGCGTCGATGATATTTCCAAGGTCGTCCTTCTTAACAACGTGGTTGATTTCAAGAACAAACGCATCCTCAAGGGTATTTCTCTCAACGAAGTGAAGATTCTGGGGGATTACGCTATTGAAGATAAATCTACCGAGGGTACAGTCTACAAGACCTGTAACCTTTTCGCCGTTGAACTCACGCTCTGCACGAATTTTGATTCTTGCGTGAAGTCCGAGGTAGCCGTTCTCGTAAGCCATATTAGCTTCGTTGAAGTCACGGTAAACGTTTCCTTCGCCCTTCTCCCCTGCCTTTTCATAGGTCAGGTAGTATGAGCCAAGCACCATATCCTGAGTAGGAACTGCAACGGCACGGCCGTTAGCAGGCTTGAGAAGGTTATTGGCAGAAAGCATAAGGAATCTTGCTTCTGCCTGCGCCTCGCTGGAAAGAGGAACGTGAACGGGCATCTGGTCTCCGTCGAAGTCAGCGTTGAAGGCTGAACATACCAGGGGATGAAGCTTGATTGCACGTCCTTCAACCAATACGGGCTCGAACGCCTGAATGGAAAGTCTGTGAAGTGTAGGCGCACGGTTGAGGAGTACGGGGTGCTCGCGAATAACTACTTCAAGGGCATCCCAGACCTCTGTCATCTGATGCTCAACCTTTTTCTTTGCGTCCTTTATATTGGTGGACTTGCCTGTTTCTACAAGCTTCTTCATAACGAAGGGCTTGAAGAGCTCAAGAGCCATTTCCTTGGGCAAGCCACACTGATAGATTTTAAGCTCGGGACCTACGACGATAACCGAACGTCCTGAATAGTCAACACGCTTACCGAGAAGGTTCTGACGGAAGCGTCCCTGCTTACCTCTGAGCATCTCGGAAAGAGACTTGAGGGCACGGTTGTTGGGACCTGTTACGGGTCTTCCGCGTCTGCCGTTGTCGATAAGTGCGTCAACGGCTTCCTGAAGCATACGCTTTTCGTTCTTGATAATAATCTCGGGAGCCTTCATTTCGAGAAGCTTCTTGAGACGGTTGTTACGGTTGATAACTCGTCTGTACAGGTCATTGAGGTCGGAGGTAGCAAATCTTCCACCGTCAAGCTGTACCATAGGTCTGATTTCGGGGGGGATTACGGGAAGCACGTTGAGTATCATCCACTCGGGACGGTTGCCCGAAAGTCTGAAGGCTTCAACTACCTCAAGTCTCTTTACTATTCTTGCTTTCTTCTGTCCCGAAGCAGTGGCAAGCTCTATCTTGAGGTCCTCAGCAATCTTTTCAAGGTCCATATCGGCAAGAAGCTTCTGGATAGCCTCTGCGCCCATTCCTGCCTCAAAATTACCCTCGAATTTTTCCATTGCCTCACGGTACTCCTTCTCTTCGAGTACCTGCATTTTCTGGAGGGAGGTAGCCTTGGGGTCGGTTACGATATACTGAGCGAAGTAAAGCACCTTTTCAAGCTGCTTGGGTGAAATGTCAAGAAGAAGTCCCATTCTTGAAGGTATTGCTCTGAAATACCAAATGTGAGAAACGGGAGCAGCGAGCTCTATGTGACCCATACGCTCACGTCTTACCTTCTTGGTGGTTATTTCAACTCCACACTTTTCGCAGACCTTACCAAGATATCTTACCTTTTTGTACTTACCACAGTAACATTCCCAATCCTTCGTTGGACCGAAAATCTTTTCGCAGAAAAGACCGTCACGTTCAGGCTTGAGAGTTCTGTAATTGATGGTTTCGGGCTTTGTGACCTCGCCGTGTGACCACGAGCGAATCATTTCGGGAGAAGCGAGACCGATTTTAATTTTGGCAAATTCTTTATTATCCATTATCTATTCTCCTCCTCTGTTATATTTCATCATCTGAAAAGTCGTCGTCTAAGCTGTCTGAAGTGTCGTAAACGTCCTGATATTCATCGTCGAAAAGAGGGTCGTCCATATCGTTCAGGGTCTCACCCAGCATTTCGGGATCGATGTTATCCTCTGCTGCACGAATCTTAGCCGTTTCTTCCTCGGTGTTTTCGTGAAGCTCTATTTCGTTGCCGTCGTGGTCGAGAGCCTGAATGTTAAGACCCAAGCTCTGAAGCTCCTTAACAAGCACCTTGAAGGATTCGGGAATACCGGGGGTAGGAATGTTCTGTCCCTTAACGATAGCTTCAAAGGCGTTAACACGTCCAACGATATCGTCAGACTTAACGGTGAGTATTTCCTGAAGGGTATAGGCTGCGCCGTATGCTTCAAGCGCCCATACTTCCATTTCACCGAAACGCTGTCCACCGAACTGTGCCTTACCACCGAGAGGCTGCTGTGTAACCAACGAGTAAGGACCTGTTGAACGGGCGTGAATCTTATCGTCTACAAGGTGGTGAAGCTTAAGGAAGTACATAATACCTACGGTAACGGGGTTGTCGAAGGGCATACCCGTTCTTCCGTCGTAAAGCACAGTCTTACCGTCAATTACCTTATAGTTACCCTTTGCAGAAAGCGCTGCAAGGTATTCTTCGTCTGCTCTTTCCTCGGGAGTGAGACGACGAAGTATCTTCTGTCCGTCCTCCTCCATAGCCTCGTAAACGTTCTTACCGTCTACGTTTTCACCGGGAACTACGTCACGGTCAAGACCTGCAAGACGCTGAAGCTCTGCAATGTTTTCTTCCTTTGCGCCGTCGAATACGGGGGTCATTATCTTGAAGCCAAGCTTCTTGGCTGCGATACCAAGGTGTACCTCAAGCACCTGACCGATGTTCATTCGGGAAGGAACGCCCAGAGGGTTAAGCACGATATCAAGAGGTGTTCCGTCGGGAAGGAAGGGCATATCCTCTGAGGGAAGAATTCTTGATACGACACCCTTGTTACCGTGGCGTCCTGCCATTTTGTCGCCCACGGAGATTTTTCTCTTCTGAGCAACGTAAACCTTAACTACCTTATTTACACCGGGGGCAAGCTCATCCTGATTTGCACGGGTGTAAACCTTAACGTCGATAATGATACCACTTTCGCCGTGAGGAAGCTTGAGAGAGGTGTCTCTTACTTCTCTTGCCTTTTCACCGAAAATAGCACGGAGAAGTCTTTCCTCTGCAGTAAGCTCGGTTTCACCCTTGGGTGTTACCTTACCTACAAGGATATCGCCCGAATGTACCTCGGCACCTATACGGATGATACCGTCAGCGTCAAGGTCCTTAAGTGCTTCGGGACCAACGGAAGGAATTTCACGGGTAATCTCTTCGGGACCGAGCTTGGTGTCTCTTGCCTCGTGAGAATACTCCTCTATATGAATTGAAGTGTAAACGTCGTCTCTTACAAGGCGCTCGTTAATAAGAACGGCGTCCTCGTAGTTGTAGCCTTCCCAGGTAACGAAGCCGATAAGAGCGTTCTTACCGAGAGCGACCTCACCGTTTTTGGTGGCAAGACCGTCGGCGATAACCTCGCCTGCCTCTATTCTCTCGCCCTTAGATACGATGGGACGCTGGTTGTTACAGGTACCCTGGTTGGTACGCTTGAACTTGATAAGCTGGTAAACGTCCTTGACTCCCTCGTCGTTGAGGATAACGATTTCGTCTGCCGAAACCTTATCTACGATACCTGCCTTCTTAGCAAGAACGGTAACGCCTGAGTCAACAGCCGCCTTGTATTCCATACCGGTTCCGACGATGGGAGAGTCGTTGATCATAAGGGGAACAGCCTGCTTCTGCATGTTGGAGCCCATGAGCGCTCTGGAGTTGTCGTCGTTTTCAAGGAAAGGAATGAAGGCTGTGGCAACGGATACCACCATCTTGGGTGAAACGTCCATGTAGTCTACGTCCTCTGCGTCTACTACGACGATTTCCTCACGCTGACGTGCCGTAACCTTTTTGTTTACGAATCTTCCGTCGGCGTCAAGAGGCTCGTTTGCCTGAGCTACTATAAATTCGTCCTCTTCGTCGGCAGTAAGGTATCTTACCTCCTTGGTAACGACACCAGTCTCCTTATCTACTCTGCGATAAGGCGCTTCGATAAAGCCGAAGGGACTGATGCGTGCGAAGGTTGAAAGATATGAGATAAGACCGATGTTGGGACCTTCGGGTGTCTCGATGGGACACATTCTTCCGTACTGTGTATAGTGTACGTCTCGAACGTCGAAGGATGCTCTGTCACGGGAAAGACCGCCGGGACCCAGCGCCGAAAGACGTCTCTTATGAGTCAGCTCACCCAGAGGGTTACCCTGGTCCATAAACTGTGAAAGAGGAGATGATCCGAAGAAATCCTTAATAGCTGAAACAACGGGTCTGATGTTGATAAGCGCCTGAGGAGTAACCGAGTCAATGTCCTGAATGGTCATTCTCTCCTTGACGATCTTATCCATTCTCATAAAGCCGATTCTCATCTGGTTCTGAAGAAGCTCGCCTACTGAACGGAGTCTTCTGTTTCCAAGATGGTCTATATCGTCCTTGGTGCCTATATCATGGTAAAGGCATACGAGGTAGTTGATGGATGCAAGTATGTCGGAACGGGTAACGTGCTTGGGAATAAGCTCGTCACGACGGCGTGTAATAGCCTCGCAAATAGCGTCCTCGCCCTCTGCATCCTCCATAATTTCAAGAAGGGTCTTGCCATCTACCATTTCGGCAATGCCAAGCTTCTTTGCAACGGTGGGAAGTATGCTGTCAAGGTGTACTGCTCCGTTGGAGAATACCTTTATTTCTTCTCCCTCGGCTTCGCTCTCTACCCATACCTCTGTAACGCCTGCCCATTCAAGCTTTTCACCCTTTGCACGATCAAGCCTCTCACCCTTTTCAAAGATGATTTCGCCTGTGAAGGGGTTAACTGCATCGCGGGAAAGAACTCTTCCTGCGATACGGCGTGAAATGGCAAGCTTCTTGTTAAACTTGTAGCGTCCTACTGCTGAAATGTCATACTTCTTCGAATCAAAGAAGAGAGAATGAAGAAGATTTTCAGCACTCTCCACGAGAGGAGGATCACCGGGACGGAGCTTGCGATAAATTTCCTTGAGAGCCTCGTCGTAAGCAGAGGTATTCTTGCCCTCGCTCTTGAGACGGTTTACAGTCTCGTCGATAAGGTCCTTAGCAAGAGTGTCCTTAATAACCTTGTCGTTGCCGAAAAGGTTGAGCACGTCTGCAGTTTCACTGTATTCGGGCGCAAGAGCACGGATAAGAACGGTTACGGGAAGCTTACGGTTCTTATCTATTCTTACGTAGAATATGTCGTTCATATCGGTCTCGTATTCGAGCCACGCACCTCTGTAGGGGATAACGGTCGCCGAATAGAGCTTTTTGTCCATCTTATCAACTTCGATATTGTAGTAAATACCGGGTGAACGTACTATCTGTGAAACGATAACACGCTCTGCACCGTTGATAACGAAGGTACCGTTGTCGGTCATTACGGGGAAATCACCCATATAAACGACCGATTCCTTTATCTCGCCTGTTGCTTTATTGGTCAGTCGAACGTTTACTTTAAGGGGGCAGGCGTAGTTTACGTCACGCTCCTTGCACTCCTCAACGGGATATTTGGGATTGTTGTCAATAGTGAAATCAACAAAATCAATGTACAGTGTTCCCGAATAGTCGACGATGGGAGATACGTCACGAAGCACCTCCATAAGTCCTTCCTTGAGAAACCACTCATAAGAATTCTTCTGCACCTCGATAAGATTGGGCATATCGATGGCTTCGTCGATTTTAGAGAAGCTCATTCTGATGTTTCTTCCGAGCTGTTTCTTTTTCAAGCCCGCTGCTTTAAGTTCTCTTTCATTGAGTTCTACAGCCATTAAAACAAATCACACTCCATTTCTTTATATTCCGGCGACACCCGTCGCAAAATGGTACTTTTTATACTGCAAAATCGCCGTTTTTTGCAAAATTTTCAAATCGTCTTATGAATGTTTACAAAAAAGTTACAATAGCCTTTTCCTGCAAAAAGGGCAGATTTAGCAATTATAATGCAGTATATAAGTTTATCACTTATTCAAGCCGTTGTCAAGAGTTTTTTTGAAAATATTCCAAAAATTTGAAAAACGTAAAAAAGGCAGGGGTTTTCCCCTGCCCTTGTAAATTTTTCGTATTACATCAAAATCGGCATTTCTTCAATCTTAAAGGAATTGATAACGTCGTTGTTTACAGTAACCTGATCCTTGCAGTCGTTATATATTTCGGTTTGCAGGTCTCCGTGTACTGCGCTTTTTACGTAGCTGTCGTAGCCCTCTCGGTCAGCTTCTGACAATTCAATGCGAAGCACTATATAGATACCACCGTACTCGCCGTTGACCATGGTGTATTCGCCTACCTTGAGATTCTTTACAGCCTCCTCGTAGGCACTGTCTATCATACCCTGTGTAAAGGTAAGTCCCTCGGGATAGGTTTCTGCCATTGAATCCTCGCTGAGCAGATAGAGGGTATCAAATGACGCTCCGTTCTGAAGGTCTGCGTATATGCTCTCTGCCTTCTCGGTCTGCGCCTTCTTTTCCTCTTCGGTGAGAGCCACTGCCTGCTCATCCTCACCTATCTTGGATACGTCGTTTATAAATATATGCTTTACGGTATAGAAATTATTCTCGTAATAGTCGTCGTAATCCTGCTCTGTAACGGGATAAAGTCCGTTTTCACCGATAAGCATGGTAAAGCCCTTATCGTAAAGCAAGGTCAATTCCAGATAATCCCTTATGGTTTCCTCTGTGAATTTCATAGCAGTGAGGTATTCAATATATTCCTCGTCGGTTTCAAAGTTGGATTTGAGAGACTTCACGCCCTCATCCAGCTTTGCCACATCCTCCTCACCAAGCACTGCGCCGTTATCTCTTGCATATTCGATTACCCAGGCAAACTGTGTCATATCCTCAACAGCCATTCTGGTAATGGTGTCCCCTACGCTCTCTCCGTTTCCCGAGGGGGAATCCTGAGACCAGATCGAAGGGTTATCCTCGGTAAGCCCAAGATAATTATAAAGGAAGTCGTTTTTGTAGCTCACAAGCTCGGAATATACCACTGCAGCTTCAAGCTTGGTATCTCCTGCGATTATGGCGTAGCCGTCGTTTGAATTCTTGGAGCAGGATTCAAGGGTCAGCATAGACAGTGCAACAAGTAAAATTGCTATAATTCTTTTCATATTGTTCTCCTTAATTAATTACGGGCATAATTGACATACTATATCTGTTTAATATGTCCTGATTTTTTGTAAATGAATTGATGTTCTCAACAATCGTCTGTGCCATATCAGCTTCAATGAGCTTGTTTGCTATCGTTGAAACGCAGTTTAGAAAATCTGTTTCAAGTAAAGGAACTCTCTTGACAATAAAAACGCTTGTTCCTTCAAGCTCGAAGGTGTCCCACTCGCCCTCGGCAAGAGAGAAGGCAAGATTTTCGTAGCCCTCCATAGAGGAATCAAGCACGCCCTTGGTAATAGTGTAGCCGTTGGGATAGGTGTTTTTGAAGCCGTCCTCACTGTACTCAACGTACTTGTCAAAATCCTCTCCGTTTTCAAGGGCAGTAAGGATAGTATCTATAAGAAGCTGTTTCGCCTCTTTTTGTTCCTCGGTGTAATAAAGATAATTTCCGTCCTCATCCGTTCCTGCAAACTCGGTACCTATGGCTATATGCTTTACTGTAACGAAATTATTTCGGTAATAGGTCCACATATCCTCATAGGGAATTGCCATTTCTCCACCCTCTCCGTAAGCGATGGAGCGTCCGATGTCGCAAAGAGTTTTTAACTCATAATAGTCGCATAGCATATCGTAGTTAATAGCATATGTTTCAAGGTATTTGTTGAGCGCCGCCTTTGAGCCAAACTTCTCAACGATTCCGTCTGCCTGCTTCTTAATAGCCTGCTTTTGCTCCTTAGTAAGCTCTCCCCCGTGTTGAAGCGCATAATCTGCATAGAAAATCATCGTACAGATATTTACCTGACACTGAGCGTAGGCATAATCGTCAAAGGTCACGTCGTTTCCCAATGACTGCATCCAAAGAGCAGGAACGTCGGTGGTTGCGCCGGAATACTGTTCAAGCATTTCCGTTTTCATTAAAGAAAGCAGGTAATAGAACATATTTTCATCTACGGACACATCGCCGTATGCAAACACAGTCTCGCTCTTGGGTGACGAGCACGAGGTCAGCGTAAGGGACGCTATCATTATAAGGCAAAGCGCCGTTGCAATTATTCTTTTCATATTTTTCCCTTTCGTTGTAACGTCTTTTTAGATTGTACTATATAAATATGAAATTTTCTACACTTTTCGGATTTTTTATTGACAGTTTTCCTCAAAGCGCAGAATCACCTCGGCATAATCCGTGACGAAAAGCTCAAGGTCGGAAATAACGTTTTTCTTATCGGTCTTCATAAGGAAGAAGGGCTTTGCTGAGGAACGGAAGGTAAGCTTGTTTTTCCAGAGCACACACATTGCCTCGCAGGGCTTAAGGTGTGCCACGTCGGTATAGATATAAACCGATTCTCCGTTCTGTACTACCTTGGTAATATTAAGCCTTGACATAGCACGGCGAAGCTTTGAAATATTAATGAGATTCATAACTGCCCTCGAAGGCTCTCCAAAGCGATCTATAAGCTCGTCGGTCAGTTCAAATATATCGTCCTCGGTTTCAAGCTCTGCTATCTTCTTATATATATCTATTCTGATTTTTTCAGAGGAGATATAGCTGTGTGGCAAAAATGCGTCTACAGAAAGGTCAATAAGAGTATCCACGCTGTCGGTGGTCACCTCTACGGTCTCTCCCTTTTCAAGCTTCATTGCCTCGTCAAGCATTCTGATATAAAGGTCGTAGCCCACGCTATCCATATGTCCGTGCTGCTCCGAGCCCAGAAGATTTCCTGCGCCTCTTATTTCAAGGTCACGCATAGCTATCTTGAAGCCCGAGCCAAACTCGGTATACTCCTTTATGGCAGAAAGACGCTTTTCGGCAATTTCGGTCAGTACCTTATTCTTTCGGTAGGTAAGGTACGCCCAAGCCTTACGGCTACTTCTTCCCACTCGTCCCCTTATCTGATGAAGCTGACTGAGTCCATATCGGTCTGCATCCTCGATAATGAGTGTGTTTGCGTTAGGCACGTCAACGCCGGTTTCGATAATGGTGGTACAAACCAGCACGTCTATCTTGCCGTCGTACATATCACGCCAGATTTCAGAAAGCTCGTCCTTGTCCATATGACCGTGGGCAGTGGCAACGGTAACGCCGTCAACGTTATTGATAATTCTCGTTGCTCTGCCGTCAAGCAATTCCGTATTGTTAATAAGGTAGAAAACCTGTCCTCCACGCCTTACCTCACGGCGTATTGCCTCGTAAACTGTCGCCTCGTCAAACTCCATAACGTAGGTCTGTACGGGGAATCGGTCACCCGGCGCTTCCTCAAGAAGTGACATATCGCGAATTCCACTGAGCGCCATATTGAGCGTTCGGGGAATAGGAGTTGCAGTAAGAGTCAGCACGTCAACGCCCTTTGATATCTCCTTCAGCTTTTCCTTGTGAGTAACTCCAAAGCGTTGCTCCTCGTCAACCACCAAAAAGCCAAGCCGTTTGAATTCAACGTCCTTTTGAAGCAGACGGTGAGTTCCAACCACTATATCAACGGTGCCTTCCTTTATCCCCTCAAGAGCCGTCTTTATTTCTGCTCTTGTGGAAAAGCGTGACAGAAGCGCTACCTTTACGGGAAAGCCTCTGAAGCGTGAAAGTATGGTGTTGTAGTGTTGCCAAGCCAATACCGTGGTGGGCGCAAGCACCGCTGCCTGCATCGAGTCCATTATACACTTGAAAAGCCCTCTCAACGCCACCTCGGTTTTACCAAAGCCAACGTCTCCGCAAAGGAGTCTGTCCATGGGCACTTCGCTTTCCATATCACGCTTTATTTCCTCAACTGCCAGAAGCTGTCCGTCGGTTTCGTCATATTCAAATGCGCCCTCGAATTCAGCCTGCCAGGGTGTATCCTCCGAGAAGGCGTGTCCCTTTACGGCACGGCGCTGGGCATAAAGCTTTATAAGCTCCTTGGCAACGTCGCTTGCTGCTGCCCTTGCACGGCTCTTTGCCTTCTTCCATTCGGCAGAGCCAAGTCGGTTGAGCTTGACACTTCCCTCTGCCCCACCACCTATATATTTTGAAATTGAGTCAAGGTTATTGCAGGGCAGATAAAGCACGTCGTCTGCAGCGTACTTTATCACAAGATAGTCCTTTTGCACGTTGTCAACTATCATACTCTTGATGCCGTTGTAAATTCCGATTCCGTGATTTACGTGCACAACGTAGTCCCCTACCTCAAGGTCGTTATAGGACATTATGCGCTCCTTAGAGCTGCTTTTGTACTTAACCTTGTGGCGTCTTGAGGCTCTCACCTCGGCACGTCCTATCTGGTCGGTGAGAAGCACGAATCCACTTCTTACAAGCTCGAAGCCGTCCCTCAAGGCAATGACGGTTTTGTCCTTATCCATTACGGACATAACTGCAATACTTCCCTCGGTCCACTCGCCGTCGGGCTTTGATGTGTGGGCGTGGAGTGAGCGTGAGTTGAGAGAGTCCACAAGATTTGACGCCGAAATGGTGTTGGCGCTTATAATCGCCACACGGTAGCCTCTGTTCACAAAGGCTTCCACGTCGTCAAAGAACAGGTCGGCGTTCTGCGCCATAGAGACTGTCTTTCGGCTCTCGATTCTGAAAATATCTCTGTATTTAAAATCCTCACCCGTAACGAAGCCGTTAAAAACCAGCGCCGTTTTTTCGGAAACCAAATCCTTTAAATATCCGTAATCTCTCTGTCCAACGGCAGAGCCGGTTGCCCAAAGCTCAGGGTGTGACTGGCAAAGCCCTTCAACTGCCTCCTGGGCAAGCTTACAGCTTGAGTCCAATCTGTCACGAAGTTTGGGCGTTTCAAAAAGGCAAAGGAGACAGTCGTCGGTAAGATAATCGGCAAAGGTTTCTGCCCTTTCGTAAATTATATCGGTATAAAGCTCAAAATCTATAATTCCGGTGTTTTCAAGCTTCTCCTTCTGCGCTCTCAGAGCCTCTTTGACCTCGGCTCTTTTTTCTGTGGCAGAAAGCTTTTCAAAGGTTGAAGCAAGGCGTTCCTTCGCCTTTCTGTCGGCATAAATCTCCTGCGCAGGCAGTATGCTCACACGGCGAAGGGTGTCAATTCGTCTTTGTGTCATTATATCGAATGCCGAAACCGTATCTATTTCGTCACCGAAAAATTCTATTCTCAGGGGGAAGTCAAGCTGAGACGGAAAAACGTCAACTATACCTCCTCTTGTGGAAAACTGTCCCTTTCCCTCTACAAGCTCGCACCTTTTATAGCCCATATCAAGAAAATCGGCACAAAGGGCTTCAATGCTCACCGTTTTCCCCGGTGACAGCTCAACGCTGGGCGAGGTCAGTATTCCGTGAGGTATGGCAGTCTGGCAAAGAGCCTCTGCAGTGGTGGCAACTATGTCCCAATCACCACCTGCCACCTGTGACAGTACCGACAGTCTGAGATAGTCAAACTCGTGTCCCCTTGCATCCACCTTACCCAAAAACATATCACGGGGTGGCAGAAAAAGGCCTCTCACGCCGAAGCTCTGAAGCTCCGACACAACGGCAGTTGCATCCTTTTCGTCGGGGAATATCGCTACGGCTTTTCTGCCGGTGTCATGAAAAAGAGATGCCAGCATTACCGAATTCATAGCGTCGCACATTCCCGAAACAAGATAGGTGCCCTTGACCTTCAGGGACGGCACAAGCTTAGTATATTCATTATCTCTTTTAAGTGAATCAAGTATAAGGTTCATTGTTCCTCCGAGAAACGCCAAAAAGGACAAGTTTTACTTGTCCTGATGTTTTTATGTATTGTATCATATTTTAAGGTTTTTATCAATATTTTTTTGACTAAATTTCCGTTTTTTGTGAGAGTCACTTGATTTAAATTAATTTAAGTGCTATAATTATGCCGTTAAAAACGAGGTGAAAAATAATGGAAATAATTACGCAACTCGTCGGCGTAATCGGAATTATTGCGAGTATAATATCCTTTCAATGCAAAAAGCATAAGTCTATTCTGTTTTTCAGAACTATGAACGAGCTGTTTTTCGGAATACAGTATTTTCTTCTTGGCGCATATACGGGTATGGCAATGAATATCGTAGGTTGCATCAGAAATACCATTTTCACCAAGGAAATATCAAAGGGAAAGAAAACTATACTGTCTACAGCGACCTTCTCTCTCCTTTTCGTAGTTTTCGGTATCGTTACCTGGCAGGGCTTTAAAAGTATGCTGATAATTGTGGCAAAGGTACTGTCAACCGTTGCCTACGGAAACAAAAATACCACCTTCGTCAGAGCCGTATTATTCATCACCTGCACAAGCTGGCTCATTTACAACTGCTACGTAAACTCTATTGCAGGCATTCTCTGTGAAGCCTTTACCTTGATTTCACTGGTTGCAGGAGTAATAAGGCTTGACATTATTCCAAGACTTGCAAAGAGGAAATAAACTACGTATAACTAATCCATCGTAACGTTACATTAGGTAACTTTAAAAAATCTAAACTTTAGGTGAATATAAATGGGTATTGAATTAGCTTGTTTTTACGGAATTTTTGCCATTACTTTCTTTGTTTTACAAAGAATGTTTTTTAATAAAGCAAAACATATTTTAATAAAAACTTTACCGATTTCGTTATCAATACTTTCATTTTTGCTGTGCTTATCAATATATTTAATAAAATTATATTTGATAAAAAGCAAAAACCATTATATACAGATGTCGGTTGACGAAGTTGAAGTTATGTTCGTTTTTTATTTGACAGTTATATTATCCTCAACAATTGGTTGCTTACTGGGAATTGTTTCAACAAAATTATTAAAAAATAAAAAATGAAATCGTGTCTTGCATTCTGCTTATTTGTGCAAAAAGCGTATTTTATTTACATATAACGCTGATTTTCGTTATATCCTCTTTGGCTGATTTGGTATCAATATGGAATTTATAATCTATATGCCCATTGCCCTTGCCTTGAGATACTTTAACTATTTTTTGTTCTTGGTCATTGATATAGATTTTAATACACTCATTCGCCTTATCAGCATTTTCCAAAAGAACCTCTCCCTCGTAATTTATCGTTACCATTTGATTCAGATAGTTGTTCAACGCTTCCGTTTGAGGAAGTGTCCTCTGATAAAGTGAAAAGCTAAAGCTGACGCCTTCCTGCAAATCATAGTAAAGCCTGATATAGTCCAAATAATCAATATTTTCTCCGTCGGATATCCACCCGTCAGATGTTTTTTGCCAGTTGAGAGTAAATGAATCTATCGGTTGCAACAAATCGCCTTCATAATCGGTTTTGTGCAAATCAATCATCCAGCTTTCAGAATATCCGTCTATTTCGCTTTCTTCCTGCTCCTCCGTAACCTCTCCAACGTCGAAAATCTCTTCCTGCTTTGATACAACAGACTCTCCGATATCTTCACGAACATCGCTTTGAATCGTATCTTTTGTATTACAGGCACTTAACAAGCTGACCGTTAAGCATACTAAAAACAACAAGATAAATACTCTCTTCATAGGCTACCTTCTTTCAATTATTTTATATGAGTCTGCAATCGGTTAATTTTCAAATAGTTTATAATATCCTAATTCCATTATATCACAAATTTCAAATATATCAATAATATAATAAAGCCACACGCTCACGAGTTCGATTTATCTACTAAAGATCTCACTTCCATAAATCTCCCGTACGGGAATCGACGCAATGCTTAGCATTGCTCTTCGCTCGGGACAAGCCCTCGCGCCCCTGCGAATTACTTGTCCATATTTTCCTTTGCAGTATTGATAGAAGCAATAAGCATTTTCCTGATTACTCCACAGTTGTGCATAAGGTTGGAAGTGTCAGAAATAATTTCAGCTTTTTGCATAAGTTCAAGCCAATATTCAGTCTCATAACATTCCTTTAAAGATATTTGCAACTTCGATATAAAATCAGGTTTACTGTGAGCATATTTGGCTTCTCTGATATTTGCGCCAATACTTGTAGCGCTTCTTTCTAATTGATTAACAATAGAATAGTGTCCTTTTATATCGTCACACATTTTCAATATATCAACGGCAAAATCCATTGACAAATCTGATAATTTGTTTTCTTTCATAATCAACACCTCTGCGTTATTTTATAGAAATTTTGATATTTCAACAATGAAGTCGTTCGCTACTCTCACGATGAAATCCAAACAAGTTTGGATGAAATCCTCATTCCATTCGGATGAAATTAAATCCGTCTCAAATAACCCGACGAAGTCGGATTTCATCACGCAGTGATTTCATCCACGATAGTGGATTTATTCCGTCGCAAGACGGATTTAGTTGAAAAGACCGTCAATTTCTTATCGAAATTGACGGTCTTTTCTGGTGACCCGTACGGGAATCGAACCCATGTTACAGCCGTGAAAGGGCCGTGTCTTAACCGCTTGACCAACGGGCCACATTGTTCAGCGGAAATGGTAGCGGAAGTCGGACTTGAACCAACGACCTGTCGGGTATGAACCGAATGCTCTAGCCAACTGAGCTATTCCGCCTTATATGGCGCTCTCAAAGAGTGCTTGTATATAATATCACAGTAAGCGAAAATTGTCAAGTGTTTTTTAAAAAATATTTATTTTTCTGTATTTAGTATTGTTATTTTATCAAAAATAATGTATCATATTTTTCGAGGTGATTATTTTGAATATCGCAATTCTGACAGGCGCGTCAAGTGGATTGGGGCAGGATTTCTTAAAGGCTCTGACAAGCTGTGACCTTGACTCCATATGGATAATAGCAAGAAGAGCCGAAAGGCTTGACAGCCTTGCCTCTGCTTTCCCAAACAAAAGCATAATTCCTCTACCCTTGGATATAACGTCGAAGGATGACCTTATAAAGCTTGAAAACAAGCTGAAGGAAGAAAAGCCCGAGGTCAGACTTCTTATCAACAACGCAGGCAAGGGACTTCTGTCCGACTTCGTTACTGCCGACGGTATCGCCTTAAGTGAATCGATAGCGTTGAACTGCAATGCGCTTACCCTGATAACAAGGCTGACGCTCCCCTATATGAAAAAGGGCTCTGCCGTAATAAACGTGTCCTCCATTGCCTCCTTTGCTCCCACTTCAAGAATGGCAGTTTACGGCGCTACCAAATCCTACGTAACCTCCTTTTCAAGAGCCTTAAGAGAGGAATTGAAGCCTCGTGGAATAAACGTTACCGTGGTTTGCCCCGGTCCTATGAAAACGGAATTTCTGCCGGTAGCAAAAATTGAAAAGGGCAAGTCAACTGCCTTTGACTATCTCCCCTATTGCAATCCCGAAAGGGTGGCGAAAAACGCCATAAAAAGCGCTGTCAGAGGAAAGGCAGTTTATACTCCCACGGCTTTTTATAAGTTCTACAGACTTCTTGCAAAAATATTGCCACACGCATTAGTCGTTAAATTTGCTAAAACCTAAAACAACGGACTGTGATTTCTCACAGTCCGTTTATTTTTAAATCGCTTATTTGGTTCTCATTTCTGCGCCAAGATTTTTCACAAGGAATTTGATAACCGTATTCGCGCAAGCCTCGATTTCGTTTGAGGTAAGCGTCTTTTCGTCAGAGCCGAGAACAAGTCTCATTGTAACCGACTTCTTGCCGTCGGGCACCTGAGCGCCCTTGTATTCGTCAACGAAGTCAACGTCACGAAGGAAGCTATCACTGTTCTTCTTTTTAAGAACGGTTGCCTTGATTTCATCCCACTTGGTATTCACGTCAAAGAGCAGGGACACGTCGTACTCAATGGTAGGATACTCTGCAATATGAGTAAAGGTGTTAGTTCTTGAGGTGAAGGGCTTAAGCGCATCGGTATCAAGCTCGAAGAATACTACGCTGAGATTCTTGATACCACAGGCAAGGGACGCCTTCTTTGACAGAAGTGCAAGGTTACCTACCTGCTCCTCACCAAGCTTGATATTGAGCCATACCACGTCGTCTGCCCACACGGGCTTGTTGTCTCTCGTGAATTCAAAGCCCTCCATATGAGTGAAGCGTGACATATTTTCCACAACGCCCTTTGCCTTACGGAAAAGCGTGGGAACAGTGTCTGAAGGAGCTGCGAAAGCACCTGCAACGTTTCTGCGCTGTGAGGGGAGCTTTTCCCTCTCATCGTAGGGAGAGGTGTAATTCTCATCCTTGAATATCTGAGCTTCTTCAAAAATTGCAAACTCGTTATAGAAGCGCTCGTTCTTAACTACTGCTTTGCAAAGGTTGGGAATAAGAGACGAACGGATATAGCTTTCGTCGGGTGCAGGGGGAGTTGCAAGCTTGAGAATTCCGTCGGTGTTCTGCAAAATTGCTTCAACAAATGAATCGGTCATCCAGGGGTAAGTGAAGATTTCCTGCATACCACAACGGATGGCAAGGTACTCCTTAATCTTACGCACAAGGTCAACGTCAAGCTGATTTATAGCGCCCTCAAAGCTTGTTACGATGGGGGTGGGCTGGAAGTTCTCGTAGCCGTACATACGGGCTACCTCCTCCATAATGTCAGCCTTGATGGAAACGTCACCCGTTGAACGCCAGGTGGGAACGACGATGTGCATATTAGTATCGGTGAAGGTCACGTCGTAGCCCATAAGTCCAAGTTTCTTTGAAACCTCTTCGTTGGGAATACGCTTGCCAAGACGGCGATCAAGCCAGCTCAGCTCAACGTCGATTTCCTTTCTTACAAGCTTGTTGGGGTATACGTCGTTAAAGGCAATAACCTTCATTTCGGGGTAAAGCTCGGCAAAAAGCTCCATGGTCATAGAAAGGGCAAGGTCGCATCTTTCGGGGTCAACTGCCTTTTCATATCTTGAAGAAGCCTCGGTTCTGTTATCGTAGCGAAGCGCCGTTCTGCGCACGCCGGTGGACTCAAAGTTAGCAACCTCAAGAATTACCTTTTCGGTCTTGGGAAGAATTGAATCCTTTGCGCCACCCATAACGCCTGCAAGAGCAACTGCGCCCTCGCCGTCGGCAATAACAAGGTCGTCGTTGGAAAGTGAAAGCTCCTTATCGTTGAGAAGCAAAAGCTTTTCACCCTCGTTGGCGCGTCTTACGGTTATATGGTCGGAAATATTGTCTGCATCAAAAACGTGGGTAGGCTGACCGAGAGCCATCATTACGTAGTTGGTAACGTCAACGAGAGCGTTGATAGGTCTCTGACCTACTCTCCACAGACGGCTCTGCATCTCGAAGGGAGCAGGCTTTACGCAAAGTCCCTCCATCTTGACGCCCATATATCTGGGACAGCGTTCAACGTCAGCTATTTCCAAGGGAAGTGTCTCAACCTTACCTGCATCAAAGGGCTTAAGCTGGGTAAGAGGCAGGTCGTAAAGCGCTGAAATTTCACGGGCAATGCCGTAATGTCCCCAAAGGTCGGGACGGTTGGTCATGGATTTATTATCTATTTCAAGAATAATATCGTCAAGGTCAAGCGCCTTGGCAAGAGGAGTACCTGCAGGTATTCCAAAGGACGTAAGGTCCATAATTTCGTGATCGTCGTTTACCGGGAAAAGGTCTGCAAGTCCCACTTCAACCGAAGCGCATATCATACCGAAGCTGGCAACGCCACGAAGCTTGGTGTTCTTGATTTCAACGGGCTCGCCCTCTCCGTGCCAACGCACCATAGCGCCTGGGCAGGCAACCACAACGCTCATTCCTGCCTCAAGGTTAGAGCCACCGCAAACGATATCGTGAATTTCACCGTCGGCAATATCAACCTTGCAAACGCGAAGCTTATCAGCGTTGGGATGAGGTAAAACCTCCTTGATTTCACCAACCACAATGCCGTCAAAACGGCGTGCAAGCTCCTCTGCGCCCTCTACCTCAACGGTAGACATAGTAAGGTCAAACGCCAACTGCTTCAGGTCCATATCGTCGGGTATTTTTACGTAGTCCTTTATCCAATTCAAAGATAACTTCATTTGCTATTCCCTCCTTAATGGAACTGTTCCAAAAATCTCAAATCGGTACTGTGGAAAAGACGCACGTCGTCAACGCCGTAGCGCATCATAACAAGACGGTCAAGACCGATATTTACGTAGAAGCCTGTGTACTCGTCGGGGTCAAGCCCTGCTGCACGGAGAACGTTGGGATGAGGTGTACCACCGGGCATAATCTCGATCCAGCCAACGTGCTTACAAACGCTGCAGCCCTTTCCTCCACACACAAGACAGCCCATATCAATTTCAAAGCCGGGCTCAACGAATGGGAAGAAGCCTGCTCTCATACGCACTGGCACGTCTCTGCCAAACACCTTTGAAAGAATACTCTTTATCATTACCTTGCCGGCAGTAAAGGTGAAGTCCTTGTCAACGATAAGCGCTTCATACTGGAAGAAGGCTCTTTCGTGACGGGCGTCGGTGGTTTCGTTTCTGTATACTCGTCCGGGGTAAACGAAACGGTAAGGGGGCTTGTGAGTCTGCATATAGCGTACCGAACCACCCGTAAGGTGGGGACGAAGGCAAAGCTTGTCCTCGGGCTTACCCGTGTCGTGTCCCTCTATCCAATAGGTGTCCATGCTCTCACGGGCAGGGTGATTGGGAGGGAAATTAAGATTGTCAAAAGCATAATATTCGGTTGTGATGTCGTCCTCCTGGAATATCTCAAAGCCCATTGAACGAAATGCGTCGTCAAGGTCGTAGCGCATCTGGGTAATGGGGTGGAGACCACCCATTGACAAGGGCTGTGTTCCCGGAAGTGTATAGTCAAAGTCGGCAGGAATCTCCGACGCCTTGAGACGAATTTCCTCACGGCGTGTCTCAATAAGCTCGGTAAGCTTGTTCTTTACCTCGTTTACTGCCTTGCCCATTTCGGGACGAAGCGATGGGTCAAGCTTGGGAAGCTCCTTTAGAAGCTCGGTAAGACCACCCTGCTTGCCAAGTACGGAAGCCTTGACCTCCTGAAGCTGACCTTCAGTTTTGGCTTCAAGAACTCTCGTCTCTGCATCAGCGTATATCTGCATCAGCTTTTCTTTCATTTGTATTTCCTCTTTTCTTAAAGTAATCTTTACATAATTTTCAATTAAAGAAAATTTCGCAACGCGAAATTATCCTTAATTCATCATTCTTAATTAACAAAAAATCCGCCCCTGTGAAACAGAGGCGGATTACCGCGTTACCACTCATATTTATAACTCTCGGTCGGATAACGGCGACTGCCGTGCAAGGCTACTGCAATTTTCACCAAGCCCACTCCCGAGCGAAATGCATTTACCGAAAGGACAGGTATTTCCACCGTCTACCCTCTCTTGTGACCTTTTAACCGATAAAGCTGACCCGTTCACAGTGTTTACAGGTCATTGTAACATAGAAACACTTAATTGTCAAGTGTTTTGTTCTCGGGTGCCTGACGCTTGATTTTGTTGGTAGTGGTTTTTACGAACTCGTTCTTTCTTATAACTACCTTTGAAATCTGCTTGTAGATGGGAAGCGCTGAACAAGCCTCCTTGATGTCAGCCTTGAGCTTGCCTGCAATATCCTCAACACCCAGCTCCTCAACTGCCTTCTTGTCAAGGAATACCTCGGCGCAAAGTCCTATCTCCTGGCCGTCCTCTTCAATGGCGTAAACCATTATTTCCTTAACGTAGGGAACTGCAGCTATGTAATCCTCAATTTCTTCGGGATAAATGTTCTTGCCGTTTTTAAGAACAATAAGGTTCTTCTTTCTACCGGTGATGAGAAGCTGACCCTTGTCGTTCATTGAGCCGTAGTCGCCGGTGTGGAACCATCCGTCGGGCTCAAGCACCTTGTTGGTTTCTTCCTCGTTCTTGTAGTAGCCAAGCATTACGGTGTCACCCTTAACGCAGATTTCACCGTTGCCGTCCTCGTTTACGTCGGCAAACTTAATTTCAACGCAGGGAAGCTTAACGCCAACCGTTGCAGGGTCGTTGAACTCTCTCTGGTTTACACTTACAAGGGGTGAGCACTCGGTAATTCCGTAGCCGTTCAGCACGTAGATACCGATAGCGTCGAAGAAGGCCGCTACCTCTGCACGAAGGGGTGCGCCACCGCAAACTATCATTTTAAGATTTCCGCCAAACGCCTCGTGGATTGCCTTGAAGAGCTTACGTCTTACGTCAATACCAACCTTACGGAGTCCGTTTGAAACCTTTATAGCACTCTTGATAAGAGCAGTCTTGCCCTGCTTGTCAATGTTCTCCCAAACCTTCTTGTAGAACACGTCAACGAAGGCGGGAACGAGATATATATGCTCAGGCTTGTAGAGGAGCATATTTTTGAGAGTTGCAGCACGTGAATCGTTGATGCAAATCGTAACGTTGCTTCTCAATTCAACGAGGATACCGGGAATAGCCTCGTAGGTGTGGTGATAAGGAAGCACCGAAAGAGTTTTATCGTAAACGTATGCTACCTGCAAGCCGTACTTAATGCAGGCAACGATGTTGTGCTCAGAAAGCATAACGCCCTTTGAAAGACCTGTGGTGCCCGAGGTGAAGGAGAGGAGCTTCATTGCGTATTCGTCGCGAGTCTCCTCGGCATACTGTGTTGAGCCCTCTGCAAGAAGCTTCTCGCCCTCTGCAATGAGCTTGTTGTAGGAAAGGTATCTTCCCTCGTCCTCTTCCCTGTCAAAGCAGATAAAATATTTAACGTTTTCCAGCTTGTTTTCGCTTTCCATAAAGCGTGTCTCATACTTCTGTGAGCAGAAGCAAAGAGTAGCGTCGCCCTCTTCGAGAATATGCTCTATGTTGCTCTGAGGAAGCTCTGCGTCAATGGGAATGAAAACGCCCTTTGACTGAAGCACCGTAAGATAAGTAACTATCCAATTATAGCTGTTTTCACCGATGCAGGCAAGGTGTCCGTCGGTAAGACCTCTGTGTGAAAGTGCCGTACCAAGTGCCTGAGTAGTGTGGTAAAAATCCTTGTAGCTTACCTCAACTACCTCACCGTTCTTCTTGTAGCAAAATGCAGTCTTGTCGGGCGTCTTTGCAACTGCCACCTGCATAAGCTCTTTAATTGAAGAAAAATCGTTAAGCTCTCTGTAAACAATTTTATGTGCCATATTAACCACCTTTTCAATCGTTTTATTTTGTAAATTACTTTTGCTTGTTTTCAATACTATGTTACCACAAAAACAGTGTAATGTCAAGTTTTTTGGGATAAATAAAGCCTTGACTGAAAATTTAAAGTATGCTATACTGATAAAAACAGTATGAAAAAGGAATTAATTATGAAAACGAGAGAAGATTATCTGAACTATCACTGTCCCCGTTGGGAGGAGTTTCCCGACGTGGAGCTATACGCCGACCAGGTACTGACGGTAATACAGAGACACGTTTCCTTTTTCGAGGACGACGTGGAAATGACCTTTACCTCGAATATGATAAACAACTACGTCAAGCAAAAGATAGTAAAGCCACCCGTTAATAAGAAATACGACAGAGTGCATCTTGCCTATTTTACGGTAGTGTGCTTTTTGAAGAGCTTTTTTACTATATCCGAGATATGTAACGGAATTGAGTACTTGATGAAGTCGGGTAGCGTGCAGGAGCTTTATACGGTTTTCTGCAAGGAGCTTGAGTCGGCAATAAGAACCACCTTTGACCCTGTGAGATTTCCACCCGAAACGTCTCAGAAGCTTTCAAAGGAGATTGAGATTATCCGTGCTGCCTGCTTTGCATTTGCAAATTTTTTGTTCACAAAGCACGTAATCGGAGAAGCCGAGCTTCAATAGGGCATAACTGCATTATGCGCGATACGTTGAATTTGTCAACGCTTTGGACAATTTCGCACAACGCAATCCCCAATCATTGAAGATTTGCAAAGCAAGTCAACATTAACTCTCGTAAGAGAGTATAACTGCGAAGCAATATAACTTCCAAAGGAAATATAACTCGCGTAAGCGAATATAACTGCAAAAGAAATAGAACTCGCCTTTCAGCGAGTTCTATTTCTTTTTTTATTTGCTATTAGTTAGCTGAATGTGTCAAAACGTAGTAAGCATCTGCTGCAACGTAGTAGTCGTACATTACGTTAGCAAGGTTTACAAGCTTAGCTGTACCTGTCTCTGCTGCGTTTGCAAGATAGTTAGCTACGCTGTAGGTAACAGTTGTTACCTTGCCTGCGTCAGCCTTACCTTCACCAGCTGCACCTTCAACAGTCAACGTATAATCCTCGCCAATCATGTGAGCGGGAACGTCTACGATATCGAAGTATACGTAGAAGCCGTCGTTCTTTGTACCGATTGTAGCACCTTCTGCAGTGTAATCGCCTTCTGTGTAGGTGTAGTCGCCAACTACCTTGAAGTAGTGACGGATTGTCACGTTGTCTTCAAGAAGAAGTGAGCTTCCTACAAAGTCAAGGTTTGCAAAGTTATCGGTGCAATTACCAGCATCGATTGTAGCTGCTGCAAAAGCGTCTGATGTGTAAGTGTCAAGAGCGTCAGCAGTGCTGAAGTAGTTGTCTGCATACTTAGCATAAGTCTGAAGCATTGTTACAACAGGCTCTGCTGCTACGAATTCTGCTTCGCCTTCTTCAGCTCTTAACAATGCGTCTGCAATGTAGTTTTCAACGTTTATGCCAGGGGTAGCAACGGTAATTCTGTTACCACTTTCTGTCATTCCAACAGGCCAGTAACCGAGAGAGGTCTCGAAGGTAACGTTGTCAACGTCCTTAGCAGCCACGTAAATTTCTGTGAAGTAAAGGTCCTTTTCTTCGTTGTACTGAATCTTTGAAGCGATAGAGTCGTCAGTGGTAGAAGTCAAGGTACTGCCGTAGAAGAGTCTGCTGCTATCGTCGGTGTTACACTTTGTAAGGTTAAGATTTACGGTGTAGTTTTCAGTATCGGCAATGTCCATATAGTATCTAACAGCAATCTGACCGTCAAGCACGAGAGACTGACCGATGTAAACTACCATGGGAGACGTAACTGCTGCTGATACTGCACTTTCAAGTGCTGCAGCATTGTCAAGAACCTTAACAACGTAATCGGTGTTAGCCTTAGTTGCGTTGAAGCTATTGCCTTCGAATTCAACCCATGTGTCGCCGTTGTCGTCTGAATATGCATATTCGTAAGCTTCATTGTAGTTAGTTACTGTGATAACTGCGTTCTTTGCTGTGAGCTCAAGAACGGGAGTTTCAGCAACCGTCTTCTTTATGTTCAACGCATAGCGGTTTGTGGTACCGTCAAGATACATACCAGCAATACCTGACGTGTACTGTGTTCCACCTGTAAGCCAGTCGGATACTTCAGCATCTGACTTGGTGGGGAACGCATCAACCTCTCCGTCACCGTCGTAGTCAGCGATATCATTCTCTATAAACAAGGTCGAAGGAGCCATAGTATCGTTGATTGCGAAACGGAACTTCAGAGTCATAGATTCATAGTAGTGACCAGCATTATTGTTGAAGTACGCATATACAAGGTCGTCTCCAAGGTCGGTTTCACCATCTGCACCGTAAGCGCTCCAAAGGAGATAGAAGTCGATTGCTACAACGTAGCCGTCTTTGCCCTCAAGTGCAGTAGCGATGTTGAAGTCAAATCCATTAGAATAGGTCACGTCGGTAACAACGTCGTAATAAGGAACGTCTGCACCTACAACGTAAACTCTTGCCATGGTCTGACCCTTTTTAATATATGAACGAGTTCCGTTCTCGGTCTTTGATGTTTCTACAGTGTATCCCTCGTTGGGGTATCCGAGATAATTAGTCAAGCCATGCATCTTAAGGTTAGCCATCTCGGAAAGAGGAATAATTTCTGAATCTGTGAACTGATATCTTACGGGCTTTGAACGTCTGTCAGCCAGTGATGTGTACCATCCGGAGTTGAAGTTAACCGACATTTCTGTCTGGTTTGCCCATGAGGAACCGGTTGTATACTTGTACAGCGTTATGCTCTTCTCATGCGTCCAGATACCTGCAAGGTAATCTGCTGTACTGCCCTTTGTTGCGAAGTTAACGGTACCAACCTCTGCTCCCTCAACGTAGATGAGCTGAGGATCGGAAGCAAGACCGGTTGCGTCGCCTATTTCTCTTACGTACCAGATACCAGCTTCAAGAACTCCTGAAGTAAGTGCCTGATAGTTGAGAGCTTCTGCGCCGAATGCGTATTTAGCAATTTCGTAAACGCCTGCTTCAACAGTAAGACTGTTGTCAGCGCCAAGCACAAGCTCGGGTGTATCCTTGATAGCAGGAATTGTTGCTTCAGCAACTGCTGATTCAAGAACGATGCCTGAAGCAAGTGACTTAACGTATACCTTAACGGTGTCAGCATCAACTGTGAAGCTTGTAACACCTGCATCAAGTGTTGTCCATGCAAGGTTGTCTGTTGAGTATGCGTAGGTAAGACCTTCGATTGCATTTGTAACAGTAACTTCTATTTCATCTGTATCAAGTCTCTCGAAGGATACTGTGGGTGTTACTGCAGGAGCAGCCTTTACCCAGCCATCTGCGAAGAATTCAATACCGACGTCGGAGCTATAACCGTTGGGATAAGTAGCGTTAATCGTAGGTTTATAGGTAGATTCAGGGTCAATCTTGCCCCAAGGATTGATAACGATACCAACGATATAACCGTCTGTATCATATCCTGCAGCCTTGAAGTCATCAATTGTTACAGTTCGTCTGTATCTGTCAGAATTTGAAGTAGCAAATGCGTAGTTACCAAAGGCCTCTGTGAATACACTTCTCTGCTCGATACCTTCGTCTGTGAGAACTATAAGAGTGTACTTAGCCTGGATAAAGGTTTTATCTTTACCTGTAGGTGCCGTTAAGGTTCCTGCAAGCTGTCTTCTGAATGCGTGGAAAGTATGGCTTCCGAAGTCACTCATAGGAATGATTTCGTCGTTGCCAAGTCTGTATGAATACCAGAAATCCTGTATTGCGGGGAGACCCTTTTCAAGCCAAGCCGTGTCATAAGCTGCTTTAAGGTCAGCGTTTGTAACATCTGCCTGCCAAGCATTATACTCGGTGGCAACTAACTGGCTCACGGGGATACAAACGTTTGGTAAAGCTATTGCGTAAGGCGCAGCTAATCCATTGTGAGTAAATGATTTGCCGTTAGTACCTACAGCTACCCATTTCTCTGTTGCAAAGGCAACCGGATAGGGGTAATAAGCAATATTCATTGTAATACCCAGATCCACTCCTGAATCAGCTACGTCAATAACCTCAACTTTATCTCCTTTAGCGTAAACTTTACTGGTCCAAGGGTCTGTTACGCCTGCTGCTCTTGTAACTTCTTTTTCAACAGGGTTGATAAGGTCAACGTCTTCACCTGCTGAGTAGATAATATCAGACCATTCTGTGTAAAGCGTGCCTGCAGCATTAACCTCACGAACCTTGATAAGACCGTAAATGCCTGTAGAGGAAGCAGTAAGTTCTGCCACTGCACTTTCTTCAACTGCAAGGCCTGCGCCAACTGTTATGTTTTTATACTGATAGAGGATTCCTTCTTCAAGGTCAACGGGCTTACCGTCAACGAATGAAATGCCTGTGGGAGCCGTTCTGTCAGAAACAAGTGCTGATGTCCAAGCAGATACAGCGTTCGTGCCCTTTTCACTATATACGCGAACCTTGATTGTACCGTATACAACGGTGTCTGCAGTAAGCTCCTGCGCTTCGCCGTCTACACCACCAATAACCTGACAGTATTCATATGTTCTGCCTGCTTCGAGGTTCTGAACCTTACCGTCAACGATATCAAGTCCTGTGGGCTCTGCAACGTATTCAACAACTGTCCAAGAGTCCTCGAAGAAGTCAATACAAATACTGGGGTTTGCAGCACCTGTTGATTCAATTGTTCCATCGATATAGTAAGGATAAATTATAATACCAACTATATAGCCGTCGTTATCAGCAAAATCGCCGGATTCTACGGTGTGAACCACGTTGGTAGGCATTGTGCCATTGGCGTTCAACGTAATGGGCTTCTCAACCGTTCTTTCAACAAGCTCACCGTCATCTGTAACAACAACGAAGGTAATAATTGATTTAACTGTACCGATAAATTTAACAGCACCCTGTCTGTAATAAAGGTTGAACTTGAAGGAGCCGAAGGTGTTCATAGGAATCACTTCCTCGGGTCCGAATTCATAAGTGTAGTAATATCCGTTAAAGCCGTCTACTGACTTTGTAAACTGGCCTGTGGTACCAACTCTGTACTGATTATACCACTGAGGATAGCTAAGACAAATGTTATAATTAGTTACACCGATACCCATCCATTTCTCGGGTGTAAATGCAATTGTAGCACGGTTTGTCGCGTTATCTGCAAGCGACTGGATTTCGATAACCTTAGCACTGCCACCTGTAACACCGTCGCCGTTACAGTCCTTATCTGTGCCTTCTGTACCGTCAATCTGATGATATACAGCGTACTCGCCACCCTCAACGAAGAGAGGAGTTGACCAAGCAGATCCTACGGTGCCTTCTGCATTCGATTCACGAACTGCGAAAAGACCAACGGGCTCGGTTTCTGAGGTAAGAGTTGTGGGCTCACCGTATTCGAGCTCAACGCCAGCGCCAACAGAAACGTTAGCGTACTGATAGTACTTGCCGTCAACGAGTCCACCTACCGTGTTGTCGTCGTTAAGATAGAGACCCGTGGGAGCAGCATAAGAAGGATCTGTTACCTCAAAGGCAAGCTCTTCCCTGGGGAACTTTATGTGCTCTGAAATGTTATGGTTAGTTGTGTCAGTGGTATTCGTATTACTAATCATATAGTTGTCGGGAAGGTTGTCGTAGGGAGCAAGAGCAAAGCCTACGATATATCCCTCGGGAATATCCTCTGAAGGCTCAAAGGTAACCGGTACACCGAAATCGGCAGAAACCGAGATGTCATACTCAGCGATCTCTGTTGAGCCGGGAGTCTTTACAAAGAGAGTAAGCTTAGGTGTATAATCACCTTTTCCGTAGTTCTCGTTAGGCTTAACCGAACCGTTAGACATTCCATCAAATCCGAAGCTCTTAAATGCGCTTGTAGGAACTACCTGCTCGTTTGTGAAGCCGTAGTAAACCTTGGATTCCTGAAGTCTGTTGCTTTCACCGATAAGCCAGAAGTTAGCCATGGTCTCTTCGGTTGCATACTTATAACCGGTTTCACTTGTGTCGCCCTTATAAGCAAAATAAGTGTATCTGTACTTATTTCCACTAATGGGCTCTTCACTCTTGGTGAATACAAGGAAATAGTCCTTCTGAAGAGAGGTCAAAACAGAGGCGTAGGTAGAACCATCCGTATAAGTGCTTACAGTTGTATTGTATGCACCGCCACTTGTTTTAGCCGAATTGATAGAGGAAACCGACCATTTACCGGGTACGTAAGTGTCTGTAACATTTAAATCACGGTAACCTTTTGAAAGGTCGAGAGGCTTGTTGTTTTCAGTGTCCCAGAAGTATATGTATCCTGTCTCGGGACCCTGTACGAAAACCGCCTCAGGCTCTGCGTCTCCTGCTTTAATTCCCCAAACACCTTCAGTAAGAATGGTGTCTGGAGTAAGTTCTGTAAATTCGCCATAAGCGTCTGTTGCGAAATCGTACTGAGCGTAGGTATAATCTACGCCGTCTTCAAGTCCGGTAACCTTACCTGTAACAGCAACGCCATAAGCAAGTGCTGATACTGCAAGGAGAACTGCAAGTACGAAAGCAACCGTCGCAATGCGACTGAGTTTCTTGAATGACATAAAAAATCCTCCTAAAAATTTCTTGTCACTTAGTCCTAATAGACTATTGTGCCATTTTGCATTAAGCTATTGTAATTATACTCTCTATTTAAAACAAAGTCAAGTGTTATTTTTACTTTTTGAAAATATTTTTACTATAAGACGTAAAAAATCTGTGAGTTTTTTTGTTTATATTGACGGCAGGGAATAAGGCATAACTTCGTTATGCAGTTATATTCGCTTACGCGAGTTATCTTTCCTTCGGAAGTTATATTTGCCTTACGGCAAGTTATATATTGACTTCGTCAACGTTAAAGATTTGCAAAGCAAATCAACCTTAACTCCCGAAGGGAATATATGCATAATGCAAAGCATTTTGCAGTAAAAGGAAAGGCGTAATGCCCTTTGGGACATTACGCCGTTTCTTTTTTGTTTTATTATTCTTCAGGACCGAGAATTACGTAGGTATTTTCGAATACTGTGAATATTGCCCAGCCGTCTTCTACCATTGTTTCTTCTTCGCCACGAAGCTTGTTGATACGCTCGTTGTAGGAACGAAGCTCAACTGACTGTCCCTCGTACTCTTCATCAATTGCGATGTAGAGCTGTGCGTTCTCGAAGGGAAGTACTACGGGAGATTCGATGAAGAATTCAGTGATATACTGCTCTCCTGCGAGCTCCTTAAGTGATTCGTACTTTCCGTCGTGACGGCTCTCACCGTCGAAGGAAATTGCGAAGTTGTAGTAGTGGTTAAGCTTATCGGTTGTGAAATCGCTTGCCTTAAGAACGAACTTGTATCCGTCACCAAGGATAATTACCGTTGATTCGGGAGCTACAGTCTTCATATTGTCAAGTGCAAGTGATGCAACCCACGTATTCTTGGTTACGTCGATTTCGTAATCTGCAGTTACTTCAACGAAGTCGTTGGGAAGGTGAATCTTCTTAACTTCGTTTTCGAGAGATACGAATTCACCGAGAGTGGTAATTTCTACGGGTACTGAATCGGATGAAGTGAAGTACTTGGACTCAGCAACTCTTATGAGGTACTTACCTTCTGCAAGCTGGAACGAGGAGATACCTGCGGGAATTGCTACGAATTCACTGTAGGTGCCTGTTCCCTCGTCGTAGGTTGCAAGCTCGTATTCCATGAGAGGATTGAGGCCTGTGATTTCACCGTATCCGTTTGCAGGAGCTGCCATGCCCACAACGTCGGGAAGGCCTGCTGCAAGCTTGATGGTGTATTCGTCAACAATAATCTGAGCGATTGTGTTAAGACCGTCAGGATATCTGTCGAAGTCTGCAGTGTTAAGAGAGATGTTTTCGGGTACTACGCTTGTCCAGGGATTAATCTCAAGCGCTACAACCCAACCCTCTGTGGGTCTGCCGTTCTCCCAGCCTGCGTCAACGGTAAAGTCAACGGTATGCTTGGTGGTAGCAACTGAGGTTGCCTCTGTCCATACGTACTCTTCGATTTCACCGTCTGAGTTAACTACGAAGAAGGTTACCTTTGCAGTAAGACCTGCGCCGAAGTCGATTGTACCAAGTCTCTTCTGTGACTTGAAGGAGAAGGTTACAATCTCGTCTGCAGGGATAACTTCATTGTTTTCGTAAGCGTACTTGAACTGAACTGTTTCTGCCTTGTCAGCAATTGCCTGTCTTGCTGCTGCTTCTGCTACTGCGTCAGCGTTTTCGATAGCGTCCTTGAGAGGCTTGGTGTAGATTGTTGCCGCTACGTGTCCACCTGTTGCTGAAAGCAGGTTTCTGCTTGCTGTAGCGCCCCAGCCACTGCCTGCGTGTGCAAGGTCTACGCCGGACCATTTACCCTGCTCCCAAACGTCGCCTCTTACTATCTGATAGAAGCCTGCGTTAGCTCCACTGTCAAGACGTGTACCCAGCTCCATTCTTGCTTCTTCGTCGCCCTTAACGAATACGATGAAGGGGTCTGAATCTGCAAATGCAGGATCTTCTGATCTAACGCCGATTGCCCAAAGACCTGCTTCAAGCTCAAGAGTGAGTTTGCTGTCGAAATAGCTCTTGTCGCCATAGCCTGCTACCGTAAGGGGTGCGTAGTAGTAAGCAAGAAGCTCGTCGAAGCCTTCTACAAGCTTGGTTTCTTCGTTGAAGTTAAGCACGGGCTTATCAAGCTTGGGAAGTGTTACCTTGTAGCCGTCTTCATAGAGAATGATGGACGCCTGATAAAGGTTATTCGTCTTGGCGAAGTTGGTAATAGTAACGTTTGCATCTTCTGCTGCAACGTAAGGAATTACAACGAGACCGATAAGATAACCGTCGGTGCCGTAACCTGCATCGGTGTAATCCTCTGCTGTGAAGGTCTGGTCGCAGCCCTTGAAGTTTTCAGCAGCCTTATAAACGTCTCTGTACTCGATTTCGCCGTATGCGTTCATAACAACGAAGGTGAGTTTTGTCTGAACCGTTCCTGTTGCATCGAAGTTGTCGATACGGTTTCTTATAGCAAACTTGAAGCTTTCAAACTTCTCAACGGGAATGATTTCGTCGTTTGTGTAAGCGTAGGTGTACTTGTAATCCTCGAACACTGTCTTAAGGTCAGCTATTGCTGCCCTGAACGCAGGGGTCTGATTGGTCTGCGCTTCCTCACCGAGAGCATAAACTGCTGCGAACTCGGTATGACCGTATGAACCGGTAGAACCGATAGTGAGAGGATCCCATCCGTTACCCTTCTGAAGATTGTGGGAAATGCCATAGCCTGTCCACTTACCTACAGTAAATACGGTTTCGTCACGGTAGGTGTTGAAGTCTGCACTGTTAATAACGGGAACGCTGATTGTTACGCCGTTATAGGTGCTGGCTGTACCAACAACGTCTTCTGTATGAAGAATGGTGTGAATCTTGTCGCCTTCAATAAGGAATACCTGGAAAGCAGATGCTTCCTCTGTTCCTGATGCTGCAAGTCTTATTGCGTAGAGACCTGCATCTGTGAAGGTGTAGCTTTCACCTGCGGGAATTGCAGTCCATTCTGTTCCGATACCGTCAATGGTAACGGTTGTGTACTCGTATGACTTAGTAGCATCGAGTGAAACTGTCTTTTCTGTAACTGTGATGTTTCTAACTGCGTCGGGAACGTCAACTACCTTAACTGTTACGGTAGCGTCAGCTGTATACGCTGAACCACCTGCTGCTAAAACGTATTCACCCTCAGCATTAACTGTGAAGGTGTCCTCGCCTGCAGGAATGTTTGTCCATTCGGTTGCACCTGCGAGCTGATACTTGTAGGAGTAAAGGTCTGAATAGTTCTTGATTGTGATTGTGAATATTCCGTTGCTTCCGGGTGTTGAGGAAGCCATGGGTGCCGTTGCTGCTATGGGAGCTACTGTGATAT
This sequence comes from Clostridia bacterium, assembly GCA_017520825.1. Classification (GTDB taxonomy): domain Bacteria; phylum Bacillota; class Clostridia; order Oscillospirales; family SIG627; genus RGIG6353. The sequence goes on from JAFXEX010000004.1 coordinate 36,489, forward strand.
TTGCAACTGCATAGCCGTCAAACAATTCACCACTTGTACGAACCTCGTAGGTTCCTGCTGCTGCCGTGAATGCGTAATCAACGAGAGCAGTCCAGTTTCCACCGTTGTTATATTCGTAGGTGTAAAGTGTTGAAGGATTGTCAATGGATACCTTGAAGGTGTCGGGAGAGTTGGGTGTTGAGCTTGCTGTGGGAGCTGTAGGAGTAAGTGCTTCTACTGTGCAGGTAGCCTGAGCAGTACCGATAAGCATTTCACCGTAAGCTTCTACAACGTAGTCGCCAAGCTCTGTTACTGTAAAGCTTCTTACGCCTGCTTCAAGCACGTTCCACTCTGTAGCGTCTGCCTTCTTCCACTTGTAGTTTGCTGCAGCGCTTGCGTTTGTAACTGTAACCTCGATAGCAGTCTGTGTGTCGTTGAGTGCTACTGAGAATTCAGGAGCCTCTGCAGGGCCCTTAACTACCCAAGAGTCTGCGAACATATCGAGACAGCAGCTGGGATTGGTTGAGCCTGTTGAGGTAAGAGTAGTTCCGTCTGTGAGATAGTAGGGATTTATAATAATACCAACTATATATCCGTCTGTTTTTGCAAAGTCGGTTGCTGAAACAACGTGCTCTACGTTGGTGGGAAGAGTGCCGTTAGAATTCAAGGTGATATTCTTGGTTACGGTTCTCTGTTCAAGTACGCCTTCTTCGTTTATAACTACGAAGGTAACCTTTGTTACCACTGAACCGTCAAACGCATTAGCACCCTGTCTGAAATAAAGGTTAAACTTGTATGAGCCGAAGCTTTCCATAGGAATTACTTCCTCGGGAGCGAACTTATACGTGTAGTAATATCCGTTAAAGCCGTCCTTTGTCTTTGCGAACTGTCCGGTGGTTCCCACTCTGTACTGGTTGTACCACTGAGGATAGTTAAGACAAATGTTATAATTTGTTACGCCGATACCCATCCACTTACCGGAAGTAAACTGAATGGTAGCACGGTTGTCTGCGTTGTCTGCAAGAGCTTGGATTTCAACAACCTTAGCGCTGCCACCTGCAGTGCCGTCGCCGTTAGCGTCAGTTCCTGCTTTTTCCGTGCCGTTAATCTGGTTATATACAACGTGATCTCCACCGTCGATGAAGAAAAGGTCTGTCCACTCGGAATATACCGTTGCCGTAGCATTGGTTTCACGAATAGCGAAAAGTCCCTTGGGCTCTGTCGCTTCGGTAAGTGCTTTGGGAGTACCGTATTCAAATACAACGCCGTTGCCAACCGAAACGTTAGCGTACTGATAGTACTTGCCTGCAACAAATCCCTTAAGCTCGCCGTTTTCAATAGTGAAGGTTGCGGGAGCAGGATAAGTAACGTCGGATGCTGTTACTGATACAGCGTTTGTATTGTCGTTTTTAAGATACAAATGTCCGTCGTGGCTCTGAGTAGTTGCATCAGCTATGGTTGTTCCTGATGTTGCATTTGTAACTATATCCAGGAAGTTCTGAACTGTGAAGTTGTAGAACCACTGAATTCTGAAGCCTACGATATATCCAGTTTCGGGCATATTTGCAGGTACGCCAAGAGTGATGGGTGTACCTAACTGCCAACCACTTACGTTATAGTAATACTCATTGGCAGTGCTGCTACCGGGATTCTTTACGTAGTAGGTAATTCTGGGAGTCATATTTGTCTTAACAGTTCCGTTGATGTTAAGGTTACCAAACGAGGTAAAGCCTTCATAGGAAGCTGCAGGAACTACCTGACTGTTTGTGAAGCCGTAGTAAATTGAAGTTGCCTGAAGAATATCGTCGGAGTTTGCCTTTGCCTTCCAATAGGTAACTCCTGCTTCTGTTACCTTATCTGCTATACGCTCTTTTGCAAGCTGATAATAAACTGAAGCCATGGTTGTACCGTTGTGGTAAACCTTGGGGAATGCATTGGTACCTGTACGGTATATACCTGATCCATTTCCCATACCGGAAAGGGTCCACTTACCGGGAATCAAGTCCTGAATGTCAGCGCCTGTATCCAAAATAGCTGCTACTTTTTCATTATTATAGGCCTGATAAGTACCTGATGCATAGCCAAGGCCTTTAGCGTCAAGGTAGTTTATCTTACCTGTCTCAGCGCCCTGTATGTAGAGCACTTCGGGGGCTGCATCTCCTGCCTTGATTCCCCAAACACCCGTTGTGAGAGTGGTGGTTGAGGTAAGGGGATTAAAAGTACCGTAGCTGTCGGTAGCGAAGTCATACTGTGCATAGGTGTAGGTTACGTTACTATCAAGTCCTGTAACGTTTCCTGCAATATCAACGCCGTAAGCAAGCGCTGAAACTGTAAGGACCGCTGCAAGTACGATTGCCATAACCGCAACAGCAATAGCACGGTTTGCAATTCTTAATTTCATAATGTTTCCTCCATTACAATTTGTGGAAATTTATAGATTTTGTACGTCTTGCGAATTCTCTCGTTTGCCCTTCCCTGCCTTCAAGGCATGGCGCCTTGAAGGAGTGGGCAAATTTGAGGTTTTCGTTTACGCTTGCTCGTTACTTTTCTATTCCTGCGAAGGTGTATGCTTCAAGCTCTGCGTCGTATTCAATCCAGTCGATAAGCATATAAGCCAGCTGCTTGTCGCCGTTATCGTCCTCGTAAATACCAAGCTTAGCTGAAAGAACCTCGCTTGCTGATTTTTCTTCGTTATACTCTTCGATGAGAGCGAGCTGCTGTGCAAGCTCTTCGATATCGATAACCTTTGTTTCAGCAGTTTCCTTGTCTGTAACGGCAATAATCTTTACAGTTTCATCAATCTTAACGCCGTCTGTAAACCAGAGATTTGTAAATACAACACCCATATCTGTAATGATGCTGTTTACAACGTCTGACTTGATAGAGTCAGGGCAATTCAGGTCGTTGATTTCCTTGTAATCCTTGTCATCAGCGTCCCAAGCATAAATCTTGCCAAGCTCTGTCTGTTTAGCTACATTGTATGCAAGCTTCTTGTTTACGTGTTCTACGTCCTCGTAGGTGTGAAGGTTCTTGAAGTAGTAGCTTGCGTATACGTCTTCGCCGTCAACAATTGCTTCGGATTCAACGTGTGCAAAGAGATGTGCACGTGCATCGGTTGTGTAATCTGTGCTGTCGGTAGCGCCTTCAAGCTCACCCTCGAGCATAAGAGCTCCGAGAACCCAGAGACCTGTTGTTTCGTCGTATGTGAGGTAAATGTTGCTATCTTCTGCTACGTTTGCTTCTTCAAAATCCTCGGGAAGCTCGGAAGCAAGGTAGTAGTCGATATATTCGTGAGCACCGGTTGCAACCTTTGTGTAAGGATAGTACATAATGGTTGAGTCACCGAGAACTACTCTGGACTGTACGCTTACGCCGTCCTTCTTGATTGAAACGATGCCTGTTGCAGAGTCAACTGAAATTGTGTGACCTGCTGCTGCCTGGATAACCTTTTCAACAACTGTGCCCTCTTCGTTTTCAACGTCCTGAGCCTCAAGGTTAAGTGAGTAATAACCGTCTGAGTCGATATCGTAGGTAACGAGAAGGTTGCAGTACATAACTCTGCTTACGCCGTTATCACTGATAGCATAAGGTCTGTAGGGTGAGCCGTTCTGTGAAACGTAAGCACCCGTAGCGCCGTCGATAGCGTCCTCGGGGTTGAGGTTAACGAGCTGAGTTCTTCCGTTGATAATAAGGTATGCGGGATAGTATACCTCGTGAGCCTTTGTCGCTTCATTTATCTGAGGATCGGTAGGCTCGGTAACGTAAAGGAGTATTGCCTTGTTAAGTCCTGCGCCTGTGTCGCCTGCTTCTTCAGCAGTGATTGTTTCTACCCATGCAATCTTATCTTCAATTGTATAATATCTTCCGTAGTTGAATGTGCCTGTACGGGGGTTTACACCGATAAGGGGAGCCATTGCAGAACGGAATTCGGTGATAGCTGCTGAGTAATAGTTGTTGGATTCCCAATTGTGTCTGTAGGAGTAAGCGCCTCCAAGCACCTTGCCACTGTCAAGAGTGAACTTTGTGCTGCCTGCGTCAAACTTTGTGCAGAAGCCTGTCTGGCTAACTGTTTCAGCCATAATTGTGAAGGTGTCGCCAAGCTGATAGCCTTCTACTATCATATCCTTTTCAATTGCAGTGAGAACCTTAACGTTTTCGATGGGGAAAACAAGGTCTGCTGCAGGGATAACGTCTGTTGAATCTGGAACGTTGTAAGCGGGAACGGGAGCCCAATTGGGAGCCTTGTTTGAATAGAGATATTCAAGCTCAACCGTCTTGGAGGTTACTCTCTTAACCTTGAAAAGCTCGTTCCATTCGAGTATGAAATAATCGTAGTAGCCGTCAGCGTCAGCGTCAATACCTGAGAGGTATTTGCTGTATGCAGACTGTGTAAGAGCGAAGGAGTTTTCACCCCATCTGCTGTGGCTGCCGTTGTAGCTCGTATCCTTTGAAATTATGTTTCTCATTTCACCAACGTAGTTGCCGTTTCCGTCTACGTGGGGATTGGTCACGAGAACCTTATCTTCAAAGTAAGTAAGTCTTCTGAGTGCAAGGAATTCCTCGTTAGCGTGTGTAATACCGTCAAGGATTACGCCGTACTTAGCGTGCCACTCGCCGTTAATCTTGAAGCGTTCGTCTGCTGCAAGACCGTCGGTTGCCATAGAGCCACTCGTTATGTTATCCTTACGGATACCCTTGAGAGAAGCTGAAACGTATTCTTCCGTAGCGTCTCTTCTGATAATGTTAATGTTGAGAGCGATAAGAGCGTCTGTGTTTCCTGCGTAGGACTCAAGACCAATCTCTTCAAGCTTGATTCGAACGTTTTCTGCAGTTCCGTTGTCATAATTGAAACGAACGGCAATAACGTCCTCAGCATCGGTCTTTGTACCGTTGATTGCGTTTTCGTAATCAACGAGACCGTAGTTTTCAGTACCGATAACCTGAGCTTCGATTTCTGTTATTCCCCAGATAGCTGACTTAATGGTTGCAGCGTTCTTGGAATTAACAATTTCACCGATAGCCGTGTTGGTAGTATCGTTTGTCTGATACATGGGCTTATCAAACGCATTATAGATAAGCTGTACTATCTGCGCTCTTGTAAGAGCAGTGTCTCCTGTAACCTCTTCAAGCTTTTCGCCAAGCTTGAGGTCGATAAGACCCTTTTGTCTTACGTCAACGGGCCAAAGGTCAGATTTGAAATCTGTGTAGCCCAGCATAGCGCAAACCATCTTGAGCGCTTCGTCGTAAGTGATATTTTCTGCAGGTCTGAATGAGCCGTCCTCATAGCCACCGACAATCTTCTTGCCTGCGCACCATGAAATATAGCCCTTTGCCCAGCTTTTCTTTGAAACGTCGGGGAAGGTTAATTCGCCTTCACCTGCATCTACGTAGGTAGTGTAGGTAACGTATATAAGCTTTGCCATCTCGTCACGTCTTACGAGCTGGTCGGGTCTGAAACTTCCGTCCTCGTATCCGCCTACGATACCGAGGTTGGTCATAGTTTCTATGGCTTCAACGTGAGCATTGTCGTTTGTAACGTCGGGAAATGCCGCTGAAACGGATGACAGTGCACAAATCATCATTGCCACAGCAAAAATGACCGCTAAATAGCGCATACATGTTTTCATTTCGAAAACCTCCTAAAATCTTTATGCCGTGTTTTATTTGTTTCTTATTTATTATATGACTCTTTTATTCTCTGAAGCCTGAGAAGGGAGATGTATTTGTACGTTCTGATTCTCCGTCGGGAGCGTACTTCATAAGCTGTACGATTACAACGGAAGCAACCTTGTCGCCTTCTTCATTGATATGAGTACCAATGATAACCTGTACACTCTTTTCCAATTCTTCTGCAACCTCAAGGAAGCTTTCGATGTCTGCAACAGTGAGTGTTGTGTAGCTGGAATATGAGCTGTAATTTACGCACCAGATAGATGCCTTGTCATCAATTCTGATACCGTCCTCGTATTCACCTTCCTTGGTGAAGATACAGTTGTTAAGAACCTCTGAAATTGTATAAATTCCGATACAGTCTACTCCAAGAGAGTCCTTTGTGGAATTTGTAATCTTAACGTAGTTCTTAGCATCGGGATCCCAAGCGTAGATGTACTTCTTGGAAGCCGGTGTTGCACCTGCAGTTGCAGAAAGCTCTTCGTTAACTGCTTCGGGAAGGTTTGCTCCGTTATAAACGGGTCTCATAAAGTATGTGTAGTTAAGAGTTTTGAAGTCGCTTGCAAGAACTTCGTTTGAATCCTGATAGCAGTAGTAAAGCACTCTTGCATCATGTCTGAAGTCTGCAACGTCTTCTCTTTCGGTTTCCATAGAATCCTTGTCAATCATAGCAACAAGAATCTTTGTGAAGCCTGTTTCTTCGTCAACTGAAGCCACCAGCTTACTTGTAACTGTGATTTCAGCCATATTTTCGGGAACAGTCTCAAAGGTATAGGTGTCAAGGTGCTTGTATTCACCTGTTGTATCCTTTGTATATGAGTAATAGAGAAGTCCCTTATTGTCTATTACAACTCTTGACGCAATTACTGCATCCTCGGAATTAAGAAGGTTGTAAAGACCTGTTGCCTTGTTATATTTAAGAGTGAGGTTTTCACCGTATACTACGTAATCCTCTTCGTTGTTTTCGGGGTCAACAGTAACCTCGGGAAGATCGAAGGAGTATACGCCGTCCTTGTCAACGGTATATTCTACAAGGATGTAACGGTTATGAGCATACTTACCGATTTTATCGTCAAGTATCAACTCACCGGTCTCCGGGTCATATTTATAGTCTGTAAACTTTTTACCGTAGGTGTTGAGGATTTCTACCGAATCATTTACCATTGACAAGCCCGCGATTGTATTCTCGGGGTCAATCTTTACCGTCTGCTCCTTGCCGTCGATGGACACAAGTGCAGTGTAGGTGGAATTGAATGACTTGGTTTCTTCATCAAACACTGCCTCGGAGGGCCGATTGATGTAGTAAAGGATTGCGAACAAACGGTCTGAATCGCTTGCAGTTGCCGTTGAGCCGAATACCTTACCGTTGTAGATGTAGTAATCGTACTTAGGTGTGTTGCCTTCCTCGTCAACGAGCATTACTGAGCTGCCAACCTCGGCAACGGGAACGTTAGCCCATATGCGCTCGTTGATAACAACCTCGCCAACTCCTTCAAGAGTAAGCTTGTTAGCGTTGTACTTGGTAGCCGATGCAGTTACGGGCTCAACTATCTGTTCAACGATAAGGTTGTTATAATAATCGTATACAACTGCTACGTCCTCTTCCTCGAGTTTGAGAGAGGTAATAACGTTTTCAGGATCAATGTTTATATCTGTGTTAACGCCGAAGGTGTTGTAGGTGATTTGGTTCTTTGTTACAGCAGAAATCTCAATTGCTGACTTAGTACCAAAGGTTACGTGATCAATCTTGTCATCGCCGTCGATATCGTACGTGAACACCTTGATGAAATCAAGGATTTCTTCGTCATCAACAAGCTCTTCGTAAGAAAGAAGACCATCGGAGGTAAGGGTAACGGAGTCGCCATTTGCCACTGCAAGCATCGCGTTCTCTGAAAGCTCCTTGCCGTTAAGCAAAACCTTTTCCTCGGTCTTATCAAGAGTTACTTCAACGTCCTCTTCAACTGTGGTTTCAACAGAAAGCGCAATTACGTCTTCAAGCTCGAGAGCAGAAGGATCAGCCTTCTTTGCATCATAGAAGATTCTTACCTTAGCGAAAAGGAGATCGTCAATATTATCCTTATAGCTTTCAAGTCCAAGCTCTTCAAGTGTGAATTCGCCAAGACCTAAAACGCCAACTTCGCTTTCTTCTTCTGCAAAGGACGCGCTGTTAATATTACCGGCTGCAAGAATAAGAGTGTTGATCTCGCCGAAGTTCCATACGTCAGATGCAAGTGTCTTTGCAACCTCTACGGGAACCTTAACCTTTACGGGGTTGTTGTTCTCGTCAACGTATCCGAATGAATCGTAAAGATATTCTGTTTTTGTTTCGTTCATATCAGCAAAGAGTGCGTTATAAACGATCTGAGCAACCTGACCTCTCGTTACCTTGTCAGAGCCTGCTACACCCTCGATGCCTTCACCGAGCTTAAGCTCACGAAGAGCCTTGGTTCTGACGTCTGTGGGCCAGAATGCAGGGTTCCAATCTGTGTAGCCCAGTGCGCCACAAACCATTTTGAGCGCCTGGTCGTATGTAACGTTGTCGTCGGGTCCAAAGTTACCGTTGCCATAACCGCCAACGATTCCCTTTGCAGAGCACCATGAAATGTATCCGTTTGCCCAGTTGTCAGCGGGAACGTCCTTGAAGCTGACGGTGCCTTCACCTGCGTCAATAAACGTGGTGTAAAGTACATAAATAATTTTCGCCATTTCGTCACGCTCAACCAGATTATCAGGTCTGAGCGAGCCATCTTCATACCCTCCGATAACGCCAAGGTCTACGAGAAGCTGGAGAGCATCTTCGTGAGACGCCTGTTCGGCATTAGTTGCGGAAGCTGTGAGAGCTGCACCTGCAATCATAACAATCGCAAGAAGCATGCTTAAAAAGCGTACGCTTGTTTTCATAATATCGAAAACCTCCTAATATATTTTGCCTAGTATATATTTTTTGGCATTATCATTGTATCACAAGTGGTTTCAAAAAACAAGCATTTTTTTCGTCAAAAAAGCAACTGTGACACTTTGATTAAATTTTTTGAAACCTTTTGTGTATAATGCACAATAAATATAATTGAAATTAGATTAAGATATTTCTAAATTTGTAAAATTATAGGAAAGCGTATTACATTTCCGTTAATTATGATGTTTTATGATATAATAACCTCAAAGCGATGGCGTGGAAGCCATCGGCAAAGCAAGGCTTTGCTATTAAAGACTTGTGTCTTTAACTTTGAGAACATTTTATCATTAAAACTGCCTTGTTGCGACAAGGCAACGGCTAACGCCTTTCA
>JAFXEX010000027.1 GCA_017520825.1 Clostridia bacterium
GAAATTAAATCCACCCATCCGCCGTCGAGGCGGATTTCACCCAACGAAGTTGGATTTCATCGTGGAAGAAGATTTCACCCACCCGCAAGGGTGGATTTAGTTAAAAACGACAGATTCCTGTCGGAATCTGTCGTTTTCTGGTGGGAGCGGGTGGATTCGGACCACCGAAGTCACTGACAACAGATTTACAGTCTGCCCCCTTTGGCCACTCGGGAACGCTCCCATCTTATGGAGCTGGTGAAGGGAATCGAACCCCCAACCTGCTGATTACAAATCAGCTGCTCTACCGTTGAGCCACACCAGCGCTTTTGTATGCCGTCTTTTCAGACAACGGATAGATTATAGCATAAGAGTTGGCGTTTGTCAACTGTTTTTTTAAAATATTTTTATTTCATAAAAAGAATTTTCTTTCCATACTCTCTCTCGCCGAGGGTGTTGCTCCAAGGAAGATTAAGGTGAGTCCCAAAACCGTCAAGGGTATCATTGGATAGAGCGACCACCATATGAATTTCGTGCCGAAGGTGATTGACAAAAACAGCTCCATCAGGGGCATATATCCTCCCAGCAGAATAAACGCTCCACCGAATATAAAGAGCCTTCCCCTCTTAAGATAGTAGGTAAGAGTCACAACGGCTGTGACGATAAGCCCAAACGCTCCCGTGGTGGGAAAAGCGAAGCTTAAAAACCAATCGCCGTTGGTTATCAGATTGACGTAAAGCAGGTAAAGCCCCGACATCACGAAAAAGAGAGAAACGAAAACAACGGGGTTTGGCTTTTTAAACCAATAAGGCAGAACGAAGGAAATATAGCCTGCCAGCACTGCGCCGATTACGTACGCCGACCAGCTCACCCTTCCGTTTATCTGCAGGTCGCAAAGAAGGGTTATGATCACGGGCAGAACGGCTATAAGGCTCACTGCTATCATTATACCGATACGGCTCACCTTCTTGGTTTTCGGATATTTATTTTTCGGATAAAGACTGTCTGCCTCGGTGCGTACCAAATCGGGATGATAAGGAACCGTTCCACACAAGGGACAGCTTTTTTCTGTATCGGAGAGCTTAACTCCACAATTTATACAATACATATTTTCTCCTTTTCGGATTATTGGCTGACCGTTATTTTCTCGAATTACTTTCAACCTCCACGTGAAGCCCAAGCTTCTCCAAGGTCTTGTAGAAGCTGTATTCAACCTCGGGCTCGCAGGTGTTGCGTATAAAGTTAATGTAAAGAGTGTCGCCGTATGAAATTACTGCGCAGTTGTTGGGTGCAGTAGCCTGCACTCCGAGAATAAAGTCAAAGCGATCAACGTAGGGAATCATTTCGTCGGGAATGGACACCTTACCTAAATTTGAAAGTGTAATGCAGGACTTTTTCTCCCCTACCACGTCAAATACTGCCTTCATAACTGCGTTCTTTATAAAAAGTGGCATTATTTTGACGATGAAGGATTTTTCACTGTTGACGTTGGTGGCAATCTTAGAGGACATCACCTGAGGATTTACGTCCAGTCCCATTCGGTGATGCACTGCCATACATATTTCCTTAAAGCTGTAATCTCCAAGCCTCGTGTCAATTTCGGGAGTGGTGTAAAATGCGAAGTTACGCATGGTTCTGCTTTCGAATACGTTCCTTAAATTAACGGGAACAAGCACCTTTATAGGCTTGTGACGGCGTGGATTTGCTACCTTCTCCTTTTGAAGCTCGGCAAGGGCGCTCATCATAACGGCAGTTATAAAGGCAGTAAGGGTTACGCCGTACTCGTGAGCCTTTTCTATTGCCTCCTTTACAGAAAGCTTGAAGCAGGTAAGATTGAGAAAGCCTGCCGTTTCGGCAGTTCCCGAAAGGTGCCACGCATTGCTCTCACGTCGGCTTGCACTTACCTTGCCCGAATACTTCTGAAAGCTATCCTCAAGCTCTCTTTCGTCGGGCTCCTCAAGTCTTGGCAAAACGCCCTTTTCGGCAGTTATGGAGATGCCGTACTTTTCCTGCAGATACTCGGCAACAAGAGTTTTCAAGAATATCAACGCCCCCGTGCCGTCCGTAAGAGAATGGAAAAGCTCAACGGCTATTCTCTTTTTATAAACTATTACTCTGAAGGCGCAGGTTGACATTTCCTTTTTTGACATTCTGGAAAGAGGGTAACTGTTTTCCTCCATTATTTCGGGCGCCTTTGACACCTGCTCCAGATAATACCAGAACATTCCACGGCGAAGCCTTGTGGCAATGGAAGGAAATCTGCGTATAGTCACGTCAAGGGCAGAGGCAAGCACCTCGGTGTCCACCTCCTCCTTGAGAGTGGCAGACAGTCTGAAAACGTTACTCCAATTCTGACGGCGTGCAGCAGGATAAATCTTGGCTGCATTGTCAAGCCTCATCCATCTGATTTTGTTTTCCTTCTCCATAGTTCTGTTAAGGAAGGAGTTCATTTTACCGAAATCGTCTCTGTCCTCATTCAACGCATACAGAAGGTAGGCGTGCCAGCGCTGTGGCTTTATAATGAGATGAGTTTCGTTGCCCTGCTCCTTCAGCCTTTTGTGAAGCTGAACTGCATCGTCAAGCATTATTTCGTCTCCCCCAACGAATATCAGTGAGGGAGGCATACCCGTAAGGTCTGCGTAAAGGGGTGACACGAGAGGGTTATCACGGTCATCGGTATATGAGGTGGCGTAAAATTCAAGAAGCTTTCTGGATATTGAAGGGTCAACTGCTTCGTTATCCTTATAGGACTGACCACTCGCCTTCATATCAGTCCAAGGAGATATAGCAATTATGCCCGACGGAAGCTGCTTGCCAAGCTCACGGAGACGTAACGCAAGGGCGTAGCAAAGTCCTCCCCCTGCGCTCTCACCTACAAGTGTGATTTTGTCGGGGGAATAGCCCTTGGATATAAGATAATAATATGCCTCGAGGGAGTCCTCAAGGGCTGCAGGAAATCTATGCTCGGGCGCAAGTCGGTAGGCAGGTGCAAACACCTTCGTCCCACTTTCAACTGCAAGGGTTGTACCAACACCCTTGGCGTATTCCATATCACCCGAGGTATAGCCTCCTCCGTGCAGATAGAGAAGCACTCCCTGACGGCGCTCGTCACGGGGGATTACCCAGCAGGCTCTGAATTTATCAAAGGCGTGTTCCTTTATAACGGTTTTACCCTTTTGAGCAAGCTGCATAAGTGAGCCTATCTTATCCTGTCCCCGACGTGCCATATCAAGTGAGCAAGAGTCGAGCAGGGGCTTTAAAAGTGAAAGCTGCTTGCGCATTGTCTTTGCCGATAAGGGCATTGTGAACACTCCTTTCTGTATTCTCGTCCCAAAGGGACATATCGCACCGACAGGTATATCGCAAATTCCTTCAGGAATTTATATCGCTTAGTTAATCGTTTCACGATTAAACTCATTATATCACACTTTATACTTTTTTTCAATATCGTATAATTACATATATTTCTCAATTGTAAAAAATTTGAAATCTATTGACAAAATATGGATTTATGCTACAATTTTATCAGAATATATTTCATTACTTTGGGGAAAATATAACACAAAAAATCAAACTGCATATAATGAAAAATAAAAATAATATTCAGAACGGATAAGGTGATTTTATGGTAATATGTGTATACGGCGCAGCAAGTGATAATATTGACAAGTCCTACGTCAACGCAACCGAGGAATTGGGACTCAGAATGGCAAAAAGAGGACATTCTCTCGTCTTTGGAGCAGGTGGAAACGGACTTATGGGCGCCGTTGCAAACGGCGTTTCAAAAGGTGGAGGAAGGGTAAAGGGCGTTATTCCCACCTTTTTCACCGACTCTAACGTTGAGATAGTTTCAAAGCAATGTGACGAGGTGGTATACACCGAGACCATGCGCGAGAGAAAGCAGGAAATGGAGGACTCTGCCGACGCCTTTATAATGGTGCCCGGCGGTATCGGAACCTTTGAGGAGTTTTATGAAATTCTCACTGCAAAACAGCTCTTACAGCACAACAAGCCCATTGCCGTATTCAACATCAACGGATACTTCAACGAGCTTCAGCATATGATGAGAGTTGCCGTTGACAAGGGCTTCATCAAGGAGGGCGTGCTTACCCTTTACACCGTGTTCAATAACATTGATGAAATGCTGGACTTCGTTGAAACCGACAAGGGCTCAGGTCTGGGACTTGATGAATTGAAAAGAAATTAAAAAAACGTATAAAAAGAGTGCTTCATTGTGAAGCACTCTTTTTTGCGTTTAATTTTCTTGTTTAAAACAGACTCTTTATCCAGCCCCATATTGTGAAGTTGTCAGCGAATTGGAAGGTTGCGATGCCGATAACAAAAAGCGCAATAATTATAATGGGCAAAACGTAGGTCATATAGGGACGAATCCACTTGCCAAGCTTAACTCCCTTTCCGGCGTTTACCTCTTCCATAAAGTTATCAAAGCCCCAGCCCTTCTTTGAGGTTACGAAAAGCACGTAACACAATGATCCGAGAGGAAGGGCACAGTTGGAAACGAGGAAGTCCTCAAGGTCAAGGAAGGACGAGCCCGATGCGAAGGGAACGAATCCTGACCACAGATTGAAGCCCAATGCGCAGGGAATGGAAAGAACAAGTACTGCTATACCACAGATAACGCAGGTCTTCTTTCTCGACCAGCCCGTTATCTCAAGCACGCAGGCAAGAATGTTCTCGAACACGGCGATAATGGTTGACATTGCAGCAAAGAACATAAATGCAAAGAACAACGAGCCCCATATTCTGCCTGCTACCATATTGTTGAACACCTTAGCCATAGCCACAAAGAGAAGGCTGGGACCTGCACCGGGTTCAACGTCAAAGGTGAAGCACGCAGGGAATATTATAAGTCCTGCAAATATTGCCACGAAGGTATCGAGAACGATTATGTTCACCGACTCGCCGAGAAGTGAACGGTCCTTGTCAAGATAGCTTCCGAATATTGCCATTGAGCCGATACCGAGGCTGAGGGTAAAGAACGCCTGATTCATAGCGCCAACTATTACGTTGCCGTTGATTTTAGAAAGGTCGGGCTTCAGATAGAAGGTAAGTCCTTCCTTTGCACCGTCAAGGGTAAATGAGTGAACTGCAAGAATAACAATGAGAGCAAGGAGCGCAAGCATCATATACTTGGTTACTCTTTCAAGGCCCTTCTGCACGCCGAAGGAAAGGATAAGAAATCCCAGAACAACAACGATTGCCATAAAGCCCACCATAATAGCAGGGTTTGAAAGCATATTGCCGAACAGGTTAGCAGACTCTTCGTTGGTAATGCCTGTCATATCACCCTTCACGAAGGACACGAAGTAATGAAGAATCCAGCCCGTAACGGAGGTGTAGAACATCATAAGCAGGAAGTTTGCCACAAGGGACAAATATCCGTGAATATGCCATTTCTGTCCGGGCTTTTCAAGCTTTTGATATGCCTTAACGGGGCTTTGCTGACTGGCGCGTCCTACGGCAAATTCGGTGAGCATAACGGGTATTCCGAGAATAACCAGGAAAAGAAGGTACACCAGAACGAAGGCGCCTCCTCCGTACTGTCCTGCCATCCAAGGAAATTTCCATACGTTACCACAACCGATAGCGCATCCTGCGCTGAGAAGAATAAAGCCAAGACGGCTTCCTAAACGGTCTCTTTTCATATATTTCTCCTGTTTTTAGTCAAAAATCTGACTATTTTGTTAAAAACATATTAACACATTTGTCTTATTATGTCAACATTATAATTAAAACTCCCGTGCAAATGCACGGGAGTTTTGTGGTTATTTATTCTTTTTTGATGCGTTAGCTACGATTTTTGCAAGGGCTACAAGAGCTATAACGTTGGGCAATACCATAAGGTAGTTGAAGAAGTCTGTAAGCTCCCAAACCAAATCGTTTGAAGCAAGTGTTCCAAGGAAGATGAACACTATAGCGATAATGGAATAGATAACGGTTGAAAGCTTTGAATTCTTGAAGAGATACTGAACGTTAATCTTACCGAAGAAGTTCCAGCTGAGAATTGTTGAAAATGCGAAGAACAAAAGACAAATTGCAACGAATATATTACCGAAGGAGCTACCGAACACCGAGCCTACTGCAAGCTGCATTGCGTTTGTCTTCATAATTCCCTGCTCAGCTATTGCTGCAGTGTAATCAGCACTTGCAAGAAGTCCACCCTCTCCAACGTAGAGAGTTGAGATAACCACGAGAGCAGTCATTGTAAGAACTACGAAGGTGTCGATGAACACACCGACCATAGCTGCAACACCCTGGTCGTGAGGCTTGTCAACGTTAGCCTGAGCGTGTGCGTGGGGTGTTGAACCCATACCTGCCTCGTTAGAGAAAAGACCTCTCTTTGCACCCTGGCTGATAGCAGTCTTAAGAGCGTAACCGATACCACCACCTATAAGAGCGTCGGGGGTAAAGGCATACTTGAAGATAGCACCGAAGGTTGCAGGGATATACTGAATTCTCATAATGAGAACAACAAGTCCACCTACGAGGAAAAGACCTGCCATAATGGGAACGAGCTTTTCTGTAACGGATGCTATTCTCTGAATACCACCAATGAAAATAATTGCGGAAATTACGGCGAGAATGAGACCGATAATCCAACCGGGGATACCGAAAGCCGTGTTGCAGGATTCAGCAATTGAGTTGGACTGAACCATTGAGCCCATAAAGCCGAGAGCAAGTATTGCGGCGATTGAGAAGAAAACCGAAAGGAACTTGCCAAATCCACCTGTGAAAGCCTTCTTTATGTAGTAAACGGGTCCACCGTGTACTTCACCGTTGGCATCTATCTCACGTGTTTCCTGGGCGAGAACTGCCTCGGCGTAAATTGTAGCCATACCAAGGAAAGCAATTACCCACATCCAGAAGATAGCACCGGGACCACCGATAAGGATAGCGCCCGAGGCACCGACGATGTTACCGGTACCTACCTGTGCGGCGATTGCAGTTGCAAGCGCCTGGAAGGAGCTTAAGCCCCCTGCCTGCTTACCACCTAAAAGCTTGAAGTTACCAAATACCTTTTTCATACCTTCGCCAAAGCAACGAACCTGTACGAAGCGTGTTCTTATCGTGAAAATCAGACCTGTCGCTACAAGAAGGATTATGAGAATATAATCCGACAGATAGGCGTTGGCTGTCGCCACGATTTTGAGTAATGTGTCTTGCATCAGAAAGACCTCCTAAAAAAATAAAGTTACTGTAAAACAGCAACTCCGGAAAAATACACAATACCATAGGGCTTGTGTTTTGACTCTATCCTTTTGCCTGAGAGATTCGGCGTTACGCCTTGCACCTTCGGCACTCAAATAAATGAGCTTCTCCAGAGTTCCCTCTGCCAACGGTCCTTGCGTTCCGAAAGCATCAACGGGTATTAAATTTTACGAGTTATTATAACATACATTTCGACAATATGCAATAGTTTTTTTGCTTTTTGTTCAAAAGTATCAAAATAAATGGAAAAAGGCTCTTTTTAGAGCCTTTTTTCATTTATTTTACGCTTAAAACCGTACCCATAAACAAAGGAACGTTAGTTTCGGTGTCAATTATGGCAAACACGAAGGGTCTGTTTACCGTAACGCGTTTTATATTTTCGGGCTCCATATATGCTGACTCTGCATCAACCTGAACTGCAGTAACAGCAGCAGCCTTGGTGCCCTTTTCGGCAACCTCGATAAAGGTTTTGTGCAAAACTTTTCCTATATACAGATTGCCTTTTTCCGAGCTACCAAGCCCCGAAAGGTCGGCTGTTGAGGAATTAAAGGCGTCGGTAAGTCCCATTGCCTTCAGAGTATCGTTGAGGTTTGCAGAATACTCAAAGGTGAACTTGGGAAGCTTAGCATCCACGGACACCGTTTGGGCAGAGGAAAGCATATTCATCAGCTTTTCACCCGTGATATCGGCAACGTAATCGTTGATGCTAACGTCCTCGTTGGGAAGGAAAACTGCAAAGCCGTATTCCCCACCCTTGTAATTTTTAATGAAGCCCGTAGTGTTTTCATCCTCTATATATCTGGCTTCTTTTGAAAACATTCCCGTTACGGTTTCATATTCGCCTGCACAATTTATAAACTTAAAGAAATCCGAGGTATCGGTATACTCCCTCTGCCACTGTGCGTCAAAAGCCAGTGCGTTGATAAGATACATTACTGTGTCGGGGGATATTTCATCTATTATCTTCTTAATCATTCCGTCGGTGTTATCGTCAACCCAATCGTTTATTTTCTTGGCGGTCTTGTTGTTAAAGGGCTCGTTGTAAACGTCTGCGTCGAAGTTTTCTTCGGCAAAATCAAGAAAATCTTTATTAACGGTTATGGCGTTATCTCTTAACCAGACGGAGTTTGCAACGTTTATTTCCACCTTGTCGCTTTCCTCAAGCTTTTGTGTGAGGGCTTTGAAAAAGGTGTTCATTTCGTTCAACGTCAGTCCTCTGCCAAGCACCTTTTCAAACTGTGCAAGGGTCTCCCCCTTTGCCCCTCCTGCCGTAAGCCCAAGAGCAAGAGCAACCGAGACGGGAGAAACCAGCAGGTTTTGGTCGCCCGTATACAGACTTTTCATCATTTGTGCGCCCATATCTGCAACGGCGTATTGGGCAGATTCTGCCGTATAATCCGACGGCTCAACGTCAATGTCAACCACGTCTGCCTTTGGAATTTTCGTGTCAATATCCTTTAGACCGTAGGTGCTATAGCAGGATACAAGAGACAAAGCAAGTGATACAAGCAATAAAAGGGCAATAATTCTTTTCATAATTTCCGACTTCCTTTCAAGGTTTGCCTATTAGACGGAAAAGTTGGGGAAAAAGTTCCAAAAATTTTTCTCTGTTACAAAAAAATGCCCCTGTGTTTAGCACAGGGGCTTTGGTTTTTATTTACCAGATGGTTATATCGGTTTCGTTTTCGTCAGGGATAATATCCTGATTGCTGTCGCCGAAGTATTTATATGCCGCCTCGTAATATCTGTAAAGTGCCTTTGAAAGAAGTGCAAGTTCAGGGTCACTTTCGGCATATTTTTCAATAGAAAGCTTCGCGTAGCTGAGAGGTGAATAGGTTATCGTCAACGATTCGGTAGCGTTTGAAACAACTGCCTTATAAAGCTTGCCCAAATCCTTGGCAACGATATTCTTAACCTCAACGTAATATACTCCGTCCTTCTCAACGGGAGCTATGGTTATTCCGTTAATGGTGAAGGTGTAGTCAGTAATTTGGGAATCACCCGAAAGTGCGAAATAATGACGCAAGGTGGTATTACTTTCAAGCAACAAGCTTGTACCTCTGTGTCTTATTCCACTGATGCTTCCACTTACTGAATGGGCGTATTTGTCACCGATAGTTACGTTAACGCTTGACATATCGGGATTGGGAGTAATTTCGGCGCCATCAAAGTAAAGTCTTGAATACTCACCGTAGTTGTACATTTCGTTGATGAGGTCAATGCACTCGGGATAGTCCTCTTTATTTTCGTTTGCATAGTCAACGTAGTCCTTAACAGACCTTGTAATAGTTTCGGACATATCCTCGGTTGACAAGGTAAGGGTTATAGGCTCGTGCATTTCCTTGGGAGCTACGTAGAATTTAACGCAATAAATTGCTCCGTCAACCGTATTGGTTGCCTTTACAAGCTCAACGGGATACTCTTCGCCTAAATAGTCTATCGTAGCATTAACCTTGTCGATGTTCTCGATTACGTAATCACCAAGCTTAACGTAGAACTTGACGCCGATACTTCCTTCAAGAAGGAGGCTATAGTTGGTAAACTTAACGTCGGTCATAAGCTTTGATTTAAAGAGTACCTCAACCGAACCAATCTTGGCAGGAAGCAAAAGCTCCTCACTGACGATGGGGTTTGCAGTAAATCTCAAAATTGAGGTAACGTCGGTCGTGCCCACTGTCGCCGTAAACTTCGCACGGTCAAGAAGGTCTCCAACGCTATAGTTGTTATTTGAAACAAGTGTGAAGGTAGAGTCTGCAAAGCTGATATTTGCAAGTGAGCTACCTGCTCCCGTGCTATTCCATTCGCTTTCGGAGCCCATATAGTATGCAGTTCCAACGGTTATGCCGTTGAACGCAGAGGCATCAACGCTCTGTGCCGTCTTATCAATGATAAGAGTTTCAACCGAAGAAACGCCGTTCAGGGTTTCCGAATAAATGCTTGAGCCGATGAGGAGCATATTATATGATGCAGGCACAAGGTTGCCGAATACGTATGAAATTCCGTTATCGGAATCGTTAGCGTAAGCGCCTGCAAAAGGAAGTGACAGGTCAGTTATTGCGTCACAATCGTAGAGTGCGCCAAAGCCTATGGATGCAGTTGTGTCGGGAATAGCGATTGAAGTAAGCTCAAAGCATCCTGCAAAGGCGTATTCGCCGAGAGAAAGAACTGTATCTGCAAGGTATACTGAAGTAAGGTTAGTACAGTTTGCAAACGCCTTGTAGCCAATTCCCTTTGCGTTATAAGCGAGAGCTTCAAGTGACGTACAGTCTCTGAATGCGTTGTAGCCAACGTTTTCAACTCCGTCGCCGATAATAACCTGCTTGAGTGAGGAAGCGCCTCTGAACGCACTGTTTCCGATAACCTCAAGAGACTTTCCGAAGGTTACGGAGGTAAGCGCCGAGGTATCCTTAAATGCAGCGTCACCTATAGTAAGAAGTGAATCGGGAAGTGTAACACTGTAAAGAGAGGTGCAGGCATTGAACGCCGAATCACCTATGTGAAGAAGTCCTGCAGGAAGCTGAACTGCTTCAAGTGAGCTACAGCCGGCAAAAGCAAGAGAAGCAATAACCTTTGTGTTTGCGTTCAAAGTACAGCTTGTAACTCCGTCGCCTTCTGCCTTCCAGAGAATTGCATAATCGTTACCTGCTGCGCCAAGATATACTGCGCCGTTGGAAGCCGTGCCTGTAAGAGCAGTTGCCGAGAAAGCGCCTGCGCCCACGTAATCGGGTACTGCGTTAAGCGTAAGAGTCTCAAGTGACGAGCAGTCAAGGAATGCGTAATTGCCTATATGCTTAACGCCCGTTCCAAGAGTCACGCTCACAAGTGAGGTGGACGATGCAAACGCATTGTCACCTATTGAAATAACCTTGTTAGGAACTGTAATGCTTGTAAGAGCCGAGCCGTCGAATGCACCCTCTGCAATTACCACCGTGTTAGCGTTAATGGTAAACGAAGTAACGGAGGGGTCAACGCTCATAAGAGCATAATACTGATTTCCCGAAACCGTAAGGTAGGTCGCGCCGTTAACGGTAGTTGTGGGAAGGCTGATACAGCTTCTGAAGGCAGTGCCGTCAACAACTGCAGAGGTATTTCCAAGAGTAATGGACGAAAGTGCCGAGCACAACTCAAACGCTGCGTAGTCAACTGCTTCAACGGTTGAGGGAAGAGTGATTGAGGTTACCTTTTCAAGTCCGTAGAAGGCATATGCGCCTACCGAGGTAACGCCCGAATTTACAGTGACGGTCTTAATAGAATCACGGTAAATATACCAGGGAGCAAGGGTTTCTAACGTATAGTTATCCATCATACCCTTTCCACTGATGGTAAGAGCGCCCGTGCTTGTGTTCAAGGACCAGGTAAGACCACCCGAAACGTTGGAAATACCCGTTGTGGAAACGGTAACGTTAAAGCTCTTTGTCTTGGTACCGTAGATAACGGTAACCGTTTTGGTTCCCATAGAGGTCATATCGGGCTTTACTATTTCAACCTTTGAGGTAACGTCGTTTGAACCGAAGGTTACCTTAAGACCCGTAAGGTCAAGCTTTTCACCGAGACTGTAAGAGGTCTTGGTGGGTGCCTTTACGGAAAGAGATGCATCGGCAAGACAAATCGGTGTAATTGCGTTTGTAGAATCAACGGTAACTGCAGACCAACCGGTTGTTGTTCCGTTGAAAAATACGGTTTCAAGCGCCGTGCATCTGTAAAATGCATTTGCTGCAACAGAAGAGGTACCACTTCCCAAAACAACGGTTTCGAGAGAGCCACAATCCTTGAATGCATATGAGTTTATTGTTGCAACGGTATCGGCAAGAATAACCTTCTTTATGCCCGATACGCTGTTAAAGGCGTAGCTGGCAATCTGTGTCGAGCCTGAAACCTTAACGGTTTTAAGGCTTGCAGGAACGAAGTCAACGTTCAGATAATAATTATCCGCACCGAAAATATATCCGAAATACGTATTTGAGCTTCCGTCACCCACGTAAGGAACGGTAATGCTTTCAAGAGCCTCCATGCCGTAGAAAGCGCCCTTGCTTACCGTGACGCCGGAGGATACCACGATGCTCTTGATATTTGACTTATACTCATACCAGGGAGCCGTTCCGTGCTCGTACTCAGCCATGGTTCCGTTACCACTTACGGTCAAGGTGCCCTCTGACGTGTCAAAGGTCCAATTGATGCCTGAATCCGTGCCTGAATAGTCGGCAACGGCAACGAGCGTAGTGAGCATTGACATCATCGCAATGAGTACAACGGACAATGACAAAAGCTTGATTTTTTTACTCATAGTTTTTACCTCTTCAATAATATAAATATACATTGTAATTATATATTGTTTTCGGCAAAAAGTCAACCACATAGTAAAAGATACATCGGAACACACAAAATAAAATATATTTTATTGTACAAAATCACCCAAAGCAAGGCGTTGTTTCCTTAGGACATAACGCCAACTCTATTCGCCTTCGGCGAGTTTATCGGGCGAATATAATACCACTGTCAATATCACTACGAGCAGAGCGAGTAATATCACGCTGTGGAAGACAGCATATCACTAAACACTCACACATATAGAAAGCCGATATGGAACTAAATCCATATCGGCCTTTTACTGTCATTTAAAATCCTAATCAAGCTAAATTACTGTGGGTCAATCGGCACTTCGGGAACGGAGGTGATAACGTCAAGAGAATACTTGCCCGTGTTGGGGTTGTCACGTCTGAACCAGCGTCCGTTTGTAAAGTCGGGAACGTTAACTGCAACGCTTCCGTTTGCGATAGACATTTCGGAAAGAGGACCGATTGCAAGCCACGTAGCCGTATCGTATACGTCGATGGGAGGCTCAACGCCATCCTTAACGCTTTCAACGAAGGCACGAAGAACAAGCCAGTCAATACCACCGTGTCCACCCTTTGCCTGCATACGAGCATATTCCTCGTGAAGGGGATGGTCGTACTTTTCGTAGAACTTTGTTCTGTTGTTGAATTCCTCGGGATCGTTCTCCTTCATTCCGTCGAGGAAGAAGGTGCACATATCCTTTCCACTTTCCTCGCACATACCCTTTGTTCCTCTTACTGTGAACTCACGGCTGTAGAAGGCTCTGGGAAGTGTGGTGTCAAGGGTAAGATGGATCTGCTCGCCACCTGCACAGGTAATAATAGTGGTAACGATATCGCCCTGCTTAAAGCTCTTGCCTGCAAGGGGATGATCGGGAGAAACGTGATCCTTCATATAGGTTTCAATGCCTCTGCTCTTTCCTGAGAATGAGGTAAGAGTGAGCATACGGTTTCCTCTGTTGATATTGAGGATTTTGGAGATAGGACCAAGCTCGTGGGTAGGATAGTTCTCAAGGTTACGGTTGAGATACTCTTCAAGACGGTAGTGACCCTTATCAAAAAGATCGTTACCTGTGTCTCTGAAGAATTCACAGGGGTTAAGGTAATGGTGATAAGCACCGTTACAGTGAACTATTTCACCGAAAAGACCTTCCTTTACCATACGGAGAGCCATCATCTCGTCACGTCCGTAGCAACAGTTTTCCAGCATCATTACGGGAACCTTTGTTTCCTCGTAGGTCTTTACAAGCTCGTAGCACTCTGATATGTCAAAAGCACATCCAACCTCAATGGCAGTGTACTTTCCGGCCTTCATAGATTCAATGGCAAGTTTAATTCTGGAATTCCAGCCTGTCATAATGAATACTGCGTCGATATCCTTCTTGGCAATAACCTCTTTATAATCGGTCATGCCCTTGGGCTTCTGATTATAACCCTTTTCCTTGATATCGTTGAGCATAAACTCAACCTTTTTTTCGTTGATGTCACATATGTACTTTACCTCAACGTCCTTCATCTGACACAAGCAACGAAGCATTCCCGTGCCTCGTCTTCCGAGACCTATGTAACCTACCTTTATTTTTTCTTTCATGATACTTCTCCTTAACGTTTTTAATACTTTATTAAGTATAGTATATTCTAAATATAGTATATTTTTTACAATATGTCAAGAGGATTTTAAATTAATTTATGGATAAAACGAATTATGGACAAAGCGACGGCAAAAACCGTGTGTCGTCGCTTTGTCCATACGTTAATTCATAAGCTCACCAAAGTCCACAGTCCTGCCTTCAGCTATGCTTATCTCACCCGCCATACAGGTGAGAGTTGCAACGAGTCCGTCGTAGGAATCGTTAGCTAAAGCACCACCTTCGCAACACGCAAAAAAGCGTTTGAGCAGTCCCAAATCTCCTCCTCCGTGTCCCGATACTGCCTCGGGAAGAGTAATGTAGATAGGTTCGCCATCTCCACGGGGAATTATCTTTATGGTACGGTTAGTAACGTGGTACTCTATAGTTGCCTTGGTACAGTTGATAGTTCCCTTTCGGGTTTCCTCTGCACTCGCCATTGAAAGCTCGTAAGCCAGATTTACGCCGTTTTCAAACTCCACCAGCATTGACTCACTGTCAATAACGTCCTTTTCGGAATTATAGACGCAAATATCCTCCATGCAGTCAAAACGGGTTTTTGACTTGTATCCAGCGTAGTTAAAGGAGTAAAGGCAGGTATCCTTTTCTGGACAGTCACAGCAATGCTCGGCAACGCCGTCTCGGTGTGTGTATATACCAAGTCTGCCTATGGCAGAAACCTTTTTTACGTCACTGCCTACCAAAAAGCGTATAACGTCGATATCGTGACAGCATTTCGTATTCATCATACCGCCCGAATACCTATTGTATCTGTGCCAGCGTCTCATATAGCTTGATGAATGTGAAGGAGCAAGATTTTCCGAAGCGGATATGGATACTATCTCTCCTACCTCGCCACTGTCAATCATCGCTTTCAGCCTTTCCACAATGGGAGTATACCTCAACACAAAGCCAAGCATAATATTCTTCTTATAGCCCTTTGCTCTTCTGTAAATATCAAGAGCTCGCTCCGCAGAGGCTTCAATAGGCTTTTCAAGAATTATATGCACGTCTCTGTCCATTGCATCGAGTACAATTTCACGGTGTGCGTAGTCGGGCGTGGTTATAATAACTGCATCAAGGCGGGTATCCTTAAGCAATTCCTTATAATCCGTATAGACGTCAGGCTTTTCGTCCTTAAAGAAAAACTCTACGTAATTAGTAAGCCTTTCCTCGTCTATATCGCATACCGAAATTATTTTGTGTTCTTTGAAGTAAGTCTGGAGATTTTTTGTATACGCAACAGACCTTGCACCCAGACCAATAATTCCTATATTCATCTGTTAACCTCATATACTATTTCGCCGTTAACAACGGTCATTTTTGAATAAACGTCCTTTGAGAACACTGCAAGGTCGGCATCGTATCCAACTGCAATTTTTCCCTTTCGGTCATCTATACCCAATAATTTAGCGGGATTAGCAGTCATCATTCCCATAACCTCCCACATGGGTATTCCAACGGCGTTAAGCTCTGTACGCAGAAGTCTGTCACCTGCTGCAACGCTTCCTGCAAAGGCCTTCATATCCATTCTGTTGGCAACACCGTTCTTTATGAGAACGTCCTGTCCCTTTGTAAGACTTCCAAGCTTTATTACGGTGTTTTCGGGGAGACCTGCGCCACGGGAGGCGTCGGAGGTAAGTATTATCTTATCTCTGCCCTTACATTTATATATAAGGCGAAGTATTCCGTCGGGAAGATGTACGCCGTCGCAAATAGTTTCAACAAAGAGGTCGTCTATGCAAAGACCTGCCTCTATTGCCCCTGCGTGACGCTTGCAATCTGCAATATGCACTCCAGACATCGCCGAATAAAGATGAGTCATAAGAGTATAGCCGTTCTTTGACGCTTCTTCAACGGTGTCGAAGCTTGCATCGGTGTGGGCTGCAGAAACTATAACCCCCTTATCGGAAAGGTATCTTCCCGTCTCCATTGCCCCATTAAGCTCGGGAGCAATGCTCACACGCTTAACGCACCCGTAGGACAAAAACAGGTCAAGCTCCTGCCTGTCGGGGTCCTTTATGTACTTGGGGTCCTGCGCGCCCTTTTGCGCCATGGAAAAATAAGGGCCTTCCAGATGTACGCCAAGCATATTACAGCTCTTTACTCTGTCCTTTACGTCACAGAATATTTTAAGAGCGTTTTCCGTTTCCGAGGTTTCTCCGGCAAGGGTTGTGGCAAGCATTGAGGTAACTCCGTGCTCGCTGTGATGCTTTGCAACGGTGAAAAATGCCTCCTCGGTGCCGTCCATAAAGTCAGCGCCTCCACCACCGTGAACGTGAGTTTCAATGAGTCCCGGTGTGAGCCAATCTCCGTCAAGGTCGATAACTTTGGCACCCTCTGCCGAAATATCCTTTGCGCCAAAATCGGCTATCTTCCCGTCAGCCACGAGAAGACTTGCGTTTTCCATAACGGAATTGGGAAGGACCAGCCTTGCGTTTTTAAAAAGAAGCTTTTCCATAATTACTTAATAACGTCAAACTTGTCAAGGTCTACCATGGATGCAGATTCCTTGTCAATAAAGAGATTTACGTCTGCGTGAGTCTTGAAGGCAGTAGCAGGAACCATATTGTTAACTTCCTGCGTAAGAGTGTCGTGGATAGCCTGCGCCTTTACCTTGTAAGGAACGGCTGATACGATGTGACGGCACTTGAGAATCTGTGATACGGTCATAGAAATAGCCTGCTTGGGAACGTCGTCAAAGGTGGGGAACCAGCCCTCGCCAAGCTGCTGATTACGGCACTTGTCGTCGAGGTTAACTACCTTATAGGAAGCCTGAGTTTCGAAGTCTGCAGGTGGGTCGTTGAAGGCGATGTGTCCGTTTTCACCGATACCGATAATTCCAACGTCAACGACTGCTTCGGCAAGCTCTGCAGTAAGCTTTGCTATAATGCTCTCAGCGCCGTCGGTCAGGTCTACGAAGTGAGCCGACTTAAGATTAACCTTTGAAACGAAGCGCTCCTTGAGATACTTTACAAAGCTTGCAGGGTGCGACTCGTCAATGCCGATGTACTCGTCAAGGTGGAACATTTCAACCTTTGACCAATCAACGTCAAGGTTTACCAGAGCTGAAAGGGTGGTGAACTGTGATGCACCGGTAGAAAGGATAAGACGGGCGCTTCCCTTCTCTGCAATAGCCTCGTTAAGATACTCTGCAGCCTTCTGAGCCGCCTTTGCGCCGAGCTGCTCGGCTGTTTCGCTGTAATAAATTTTCATAATATTTCCTCCGTAATGTAAATGTTTTTGTAAGCGTTTACAAATTCTACTGTAAATATTATAAACTCAAAAAACTGCCTTGTCAATAGTTTCGGCAAAACTGTAAATCTTACATTTTTTGCCCTCGGTTTATGTAAGTCTTACAATTTTTACCGAGTAAAAGATTTTCAAAAGCACTTGACAAAAAATGTGGTTGCACCTATAATGAAAACGATTACAAAACACGGAGGTAATTATGAAAGATATTCTTGAATTTGCTACCCCTGAAGAAGTGGGTATTCCCTCGTCTGCAATATCCGATTTTATTGACGACATACAGGAAAGTGGTCTGATGACACACAGCTTTATGGTGATTCGTCACGGCAAGGTATGCGCCGAATGCTACTGTCCTCCCTTCAAGGTAAATGAATTGCACAGAATGTACTCCACAAGTAAATCCTTTGCCTCTATGGCGCTGGGTATTCTCGTTGGCGAAGGAAAGGTAAAGCTTTCCGACAGTCTTGCAGGCTACTTCCCCGAATACTGTCCTGAAAATATGCCCCAATGGGTAAAGGAAACCACCATTCGCGACGCGTTGATGATGTCTACTGCCAATACTAAGTACCATTATGCGATGACCGACCCCAACTTCGTTTCCCATATGTTCAACGTTGATGCAGAGCATCCCTCCGGAACGATTTTCAACTACAATACAAACGCTACCAACGCTATAACTGCTATCGTTGAAAAGCTCACCGGTATGCCCCTTCTTGAATTCCTCAAGGAGCGCGCGCTTCGTGAAATAGGCTTTTCTGAAGAAGCAAAATGCGTTGAAATGCCTCAGGGTGGCTCCTGGTGTGGCTCGGGCGTGCTTTGCTCTACCCGTGACCTTGCTCGCTTTGCACTCCTGGTATACAACGACGGCTTTGCCAACGGAAAGCAGTTGCTTCCAAAGGAATACGTAACCGAAGCTAAATCAAAGCAGATTGATAACAATATGACGGGTAATTTAGACTTTGCCCACGGCTACGGCTACGGTTATCAGGTATGGAGAATTTTCAAAAACGGCTACGCCTTTCTCGGCATGGGTGGTCAGTACGCTCTCTCCTTCCCCGATTACGACCTTATTTTCTGCTGTACGGGAGATATTCAGGGCTCCTTCACTGCATACGCTCAGTCTATCCCCTTCTACTACAACGTAATGAAGCAGGTCAAAAAATTTGATAAGACCGATTCACTTCCCGAAAATCCCGTGGCAAAGGCAGAGCTTGACGAAAAAATCAAGAATTTCAAGGCGCCCTTGACTATATTCGGAGAAAAGACCTCTCCTATGGCTGATAGGATAAACGGCGTAGAATTCAAGACGTGCGAAAATCCTATGGGAATAAGCTCCTTCAATATCACCTTTAACGGTAACGGTGGCGTTCTCCACCTTAACACCTCAAGAGGCTTGAAGGAAATCCCCTTCAATATGGGCGAATATCTGATTTCAGAGTGGCCCGAAACTCACTATTCCGGAAAACGTATAGGCGTTCCCCTTGGACGTGGCTACCGTTCAATGAGCGCTGCGCTCTGGACAGAGGAGCATAAGCTCGGAATTCGCTCCTACGTTATCGACGAATATTTCGGAAACCTTTACACAGTTATTTCCTTCAAGGGCAATACGGCTACCCTTTCAATGAAAAAGGTTGCCGAAGCCTTCCTTGAGGAATATCAGGGAGAAACCGTGGGTATATGCGAATAAAATTATCGGGACTGTTACTGCAGTCCCGACTTTATTTATTGCATATTGATTTTATCAAACAGATATGATAAAATAACTGTATTATGAAAAAGCTTATAAAATCTTCGTTTATAAAAACCCTTCCCGTAATGGCAGGATATCTTGTACTTGGCTTCGGGTTCGGAATAATATTGGAGAACAACGGCTACGGTGTACTGTGGGCGCTTGCCATGAGTGCTTTCATCTACGCAGGCTCTATGCAATACGTTGCCGTCGGTCTGTTGACGGCAGGTGCTTCACTTATCACCACGGCGCTTACTACCTTTATGGTTAATGCAAGGCATCTATTTTACGGCATTACGATGATTGAGCCCTACAAAAAATCGGGAAAGCTGAAGCCCTATCTTATTTTTGCGCTTACCGACGAAACCTATTGTCTGGTGTGTCAGAAATCGGAAATGGCAAAAAAAGAGTACCTTACCCAGTCCTTTCTGATTTCCCTTTTCAACCATATTTATTGGATATCGGGAAGCGTTCTCGGTGCGCTTTTCGGCACTCTCGTGAGCTTCAATACGGCAGGTGTGGATTTTGCTATGACGGCACTCTTTATCACCGTGTTCGTTGAGCAATGGAAAAGCACCAAAAATCACATTCCTGCTATTGCAGGGGTAGTCTTTTCGGTCATATGCCTTTTGATATTCGGGAAAGACACCTTCCTCATCCCTTCAATGATTTGCATTTCCCTTTTCTTCACGTTGGGCAAAAGTGTAGTTGAGAAGGGGGATGCGAAATGAATTATACTCACTCAATAGCCATAGTTGCAGTGGTTGCGCTTGTTACGGCGCTTTTGCGTTTCCTTCCGTTTATAATTCTCAACGGAAAAAGGAAAACGCCCGAAATAATCGTTTATATGGGCAAGGTGCTGTCCTTTGCGATTATGGGAATGCTTGTCGTATACTGCCTGAAGGGAATATCCTTTTCTGCCCCGGGCTCCTTTTTGCCCGAGCTGATTGCAGGCGCCGTGGTGACCTTACTTCACGTTGCTTTCAAGAACACCCTTATAAGCGTTGTGGCAGGCACTCTTACCTATATGTTTCTTATTCAGTTTATTTTTTAAGTAAAGGAGAATAAATATGTTTTATTACTACGTTGTCCAGACTGCAAAGGACGGTTGCAGAGAAAAATTCGTTGAGGAGCTGAACGCTTCGGGCGTTTCTGATGCAATAAGAGCAGAGGACGGTTGTATCAAGTACGACTTCTATTATTCAGAAAACAATCCCAACGAAATACTCCTTGTGGAAATATGGGAAACGCAGAAGCATCAGCAGGTGCATCTCACACAGCCCCATATGGATACCCTGAGAGCCATCAAGGAAAAATATATCGTTGATACCAAGCTTGGAGAAAATTATCCACAATAAAAGCGTTGTGCTTAGAGCACAACGCAGTGATATAAATCCCCTGAGAGATTTGCGATATACGCCGATGCGTGCGATATATCTTCGATGCGATATGCCCTGTGGGGCGTGAAGAAGATTTATATCATATCGCAACCTACGGTAATGGAGGTTATATCGCATTTGAGTGTAAACGAAAATATATCGCATTTGCGAAAGCAAATATATGGCAAAAAAAGCTTCAGGAGAAGCTTTTTTATTATATTCCGTTAATGTAATCCTCTATCATTTTGTGATATTCCCCGTCCTTGAATTCGGAGTTTACTATCAAATCTATAAGCTCGTCCTTTTCGACGAATTTGGCGTCAACCACCTCGTCCTCCTGAAGTGTCAGGTCGTCGAGAGTAAACTCGCCCTTGAAAAAGTAAACGTGATTGACACAGTCGTAGCAGTGGGACACTCCCACGAAAGAGGTTTCAAAGCCCGAAACGTCAAGTCCGAGCTCTTCTTTGACCTCACGGATAGCTGCTTCAAGAGAGGTTTCACCACTATTGGCAGCTCCACAGGTAATATCCCATATGTTTGGGAAATATTGCTTTTTAGGTGAACGGCGTTGTATGAGAAATTTTCCGTCGGGAGTGAAAATATAGGCGTGTATGCAAAGGTACCACCAATCCTCGTGATGATGCTTTCCCCGTTCCACGCTAAATCCTCTTTTATTTCCGTCGTAATCGTATACGTCAAGATATTCGGGCATTTTTTAACCTCGTTTAATTTCTTTATTTCTTCTATTATATATTATAACGGAGTATAAATCAACAGCAGTAATTTATTCAATTTAAAGAATATGGAACTTTTTCGAAACACTTTGGGTCTAATTAACAAAAAGGAGTGATGAAAATGAAGAAAAAAGTTGCCATAATCGTTGTTTTTGCCTTAATAATACTCGCAATATGTATTACCATCATAACGCTAAAAGGACGAGAAAATTCAATAACCCCTTCAGACACAGACGGTATTTCAACCAACGAAGCTAGTGAATCATACCTTTACGACACGGAATTTACCCTTTCGTATGCAAATTGGACAGGAGAGGCTCAAATTTATTTCAGTGCGTTGAACAACGACAAATTCGCAATCAGTAGCGTTCAGCACCTGCCCATTTATAAATTTGACACCAAGAACGATTTAGACAATTTCAAGCAGTTCTTCGGTGAAATCCTTTCGGTAAATCAAAGCTACGACGAGGTTCCGTCCTTTGATGATGCAACGGTAGAATATGACGAGAGCTTCTTTTCGGAAAATTCCTTAATACTCGTGTACGTGCCTGCTTCAAGTGGGTCGTTCCGATTTGGTGTCAGAGAGGTATACTGTGACGGCAAGGCGTTATGCGTTCACGTTGAGCAGACAAATAATCCCGAAATTTGTACCGACGATATGGCAGGGTGGTTTATTACGGTGCCCATCGAAGACGCCTTAATCCAGGAGTGCGAGATATTCGACGCAGACCTGAACAACTATTGAAAATAAAGGTAAAGAAAAAGAAAAAAGCGATTGCATAAGCAATCGCTTTTGTGTTAGCGACGACCAATCTTCCCGGGCCGCTTCCAGCCAAGTATTGTAGGCATAGATGAGCTTAACTACTGTGTTCGGAATGGGAACAGGTGTACCCTCATCAACAAAGTCACTAACTTTCAAGTGTAATGATGTACACTGAAAATCGAATAGAGAAATAAAACTCACAGAAGAGTACATGATGAATAGTTTGTTTTGTAAACTTGAAAAGTTCAAGCTATCGGGCAATTAGTATCGCTCAGCTACATACATTACTGCACTTCCACCTGCGACCTATCAAACTCATAGTCTTTAAGCGCCCTTACAGGATTGCTCCTATGGATATCTTATCTTGAGGTTAGTTTCACGCTTAGATGCCTTCAGCGTTTATCTAATCCGCACGCGGCTACCCGGCTATGCTCTTGGCAGAACAACCGGTGCACCAGTGGTGCGTCAGACCCGGTCCTCTCGTACTAAGGTCTGAAC
>JAFXEX010000005.1 GCA_017520825.1 Clostridia bacterium
AGAAAACAGTTCTGTGAACTGTTTTTAGGTGGATGGTGTGAGGGCTTTAGCCCGAGCAAGCAGTACGCAAAGCGTACGGTCGAATCCCGCCCTTTCCGCCAAAACAAAGACAGTACCCAACAGGGTGCTGTTTTTGTTTTTTGTATGCTATTATAATACGAGAGCAGTGCTTTTGTGCAAAAGAAACAAAGTTTTTTAAAAGTGGTATTTTACACCTTATACATCGCACAAAAGGATTGACTTTTTTACAAAATAATAGTATAATGTTTTAGAATTGTATTCATTTATTCACAAAGTTCATTTAATTGGAGGAAATTATGCAGAAAATGAAGTTTAAGCTTGTTGTTGCTGTTATGCTTACTGCGTTGTTCGTTGCACTTTTTGCTATTAGTGTATCAGCAGAAGTTGTAGTTAACAACGGAGTCGTAACAGGGCTCAACCCCAATGAAAATTACCAATACGCACAGGTAACCATTGTGGATTACACTACCCCCTCTTACACCAGCGTTGCGTCCGGTGCTACAAAAATCGAGGGCTTAACAGCAGGTATTTGGTATATACTGAACACGTCCACCAGTGAGCGCACTGCTGTCTGGATTCCAGGCGAAGCTAAGGACAGAAACGACATTGGTACCATGATTGTGGATGGTGACGGATACCCTGTTGTCAAGTCTCACAGAGACTTAACGGGCGCTTGGTCGTCAGGTGAATGGACCGGTCACGGTTCCGCATATTCCAACAAAGGAAATAACTCTGCGTACTACTTAACCGGAAGAGGTGAAGAAGACGTTGGTTTGCCAAGTCTCAACAGTTATATCGACGGAGATTTGACAAGAAACGACATTGTCAAATTGATGGAAGCTTCTTTCTTCAAATATGCGTATACTTCTGAAGAAATTATCCCCGTCGAAGAGCTTTACACCATTTCCTTTGCAACAGGCGTAAGACAAGGTTCTCTCACATATTCTTACGTTGACTCTGCTCCCGACAAGGTTTTGAAGACTAAATTCATCCTCTACACTATGGACAAAAGTGGTAAGGTTACACCTCACGAAGCCCTTGTGCCTACTGTGTACGGAAAGAGATACGTTCATGCTATCTCAATAGAAGAGAATTTCCCAAAGGCTGACGGATGGGTAGTCGGTATTGAGGTTCACCCTTACGGAGAAGTGCCGGTAACAGGTATCAGTTTTGATAAAGTACCAAACTCTGCCGGTAATTACGTCAATACCATCTTTTCGGTGGAATACATCCCCACTGGATATAACACTGCTACAAAAAGAGGTAATATCCGTATTCCCGCACAGTACAACGGTGCCAACACGTCTTACATAGAGGGATACGGCAACGGAATTTTCAATCCCAATGGTAACATTACAAAAGCTGAAACAGCAACCCTGCTGGCAAGGCTTATGAACCCAGGCGAGGAAATTCCTTCCATTTATACAAGTAAGTTTGCTGACTGTACTGTAAACGATTGGTTTTATAATGCCATTTCCTACGTTGAAACCCTTTCAGGCTTCGACCATATAAAAGGCGCAAGGTTGAATCCTAACAAGGCGATCACAAGAGGAGAATTTGCACAAATTGTGTTTGCACTTTCAAACGCTATTATCGTAGAAGAATCAAGCTTCAAGGACGTTGACAGTGACAACGAGTATTTCGAAGCAATTTGCTCCCTTGCAGATATTGGAGTTATCAACGGATACGCTGACGGCACATTCAGACCCGATGCAACTATCACGAGAGCAGAGGCTGTAACGGTGCTTAACCGTATCATCAATCTCGTGGCAGACGAAAACACAGTCGTTAAGAGCAGTGTAAAGAACACCTTCAGTGACGTTGACGGTCACTGGGCTGAGTATCAGATTCTTATGGCTGCAAACGACAACGTTAAGAGCAAGCATCATCTTGAAGCAAGCGCCGCCGAGCTTTTTGACAACGGAACTACAATAGAATTTGAAACAGCCCACGTTAAGATAGCCGTTAACAAAAAAGGCGGTAAGGTTGCAAGTGTTATAAACAAGTATGACGAAACAGATATTTCGGCGTCTACCACAACACCTTGGTTTGCATATATTACAGCTAACTCCGGTGCAAATTTCTACCCCTCTATCTTGGAAATCGAAGACAACAGACTTGCTATCACCTTCTCAAACAAATCAAAAGCATATTTCATCATTGACGTACAAAACGACTATTTCACATTGGAGCTTGACTCTGCTCTTCCCTTGACAGCTAAGAGTATTACCTTTGGTAACCTCAGTGTAAATACAGAATTCTCATCTGACCCCGATTCATACAGACTCTCGGCCGTTTCTATGAACGCTAATACGGATATGGTTAACCGACCCGGTGGATCAGCGTTGAAAACCACCGGCTATGCAATGAGAAAATTCAATCCTATGGGTGCAAAGCTCGGTATAACCTTCTCCAGATACGGTGGAGAAACAGGTGACGACCACAGAATTTTCCTTAAAAAGATTACGGACGCAATAGACCCAACTGTGGGTACGAGAAGCTTCCACGGTGGAGCTTATTCATACGACAACGCTGACGTTTACTACGATTACATAATTTCAAGCACTTTGCCGGCAATAACCAGTGCAGACGACCCCTCTCTTAACGTTGACCTTAACAACTATATGGAAATGTTAAGTAAACATGGCATTGACCAAATATATGCACACACAAGCTCAAGTGGAACCTTCGTTCAGGGCGATTTTAACTTTATAAGCGCGCGTACCACAGCAGAAAAGAATGCAGGTGTATTCGGTACGGCAGAAATGTTCAAGGAACGAATTTCAGACGTTGCCAATTCATACGGCATACAAATGGGTCTTCACACCTATTCATCTCTTGTAGACGTTAAGGCTACAACAATTCTTGCAGATCCCAAGTGGCAGAAGCAGATAGCATATCGCGAAAGTGAAAATCTTACTCTGTCACAGAGCATTGATGCAAGCGCTACAGAATTTATAATAAAGGACGATGAAGACGCGTCGTCTATAAAGCTTACCGGTACAAATGCCGATGGCACGCCTTCTGCCTCTGCACTTCCTTACAGAGGACCTGACACGAGTTATTTCCTTATTGATGAAGAAATAGTTCTCGTTAAGCAGGTAGCCAAAACAGGACTTTATGAAATCACAAGAGGTCAGTGTGGTACAGAAGCCGTTGCTCACGATGCAGGGGCTGAAATCAGACACCTTTTAGGTCACTATTCAAAGTTCCAGCCTATTCCCGGCTCCGACCTTTTCTATCACGTTGCAGATCTTATTGCAGAAGCATATAACGAGGGTGGCTTTGATATAGTTTATCTTGATGCTTTTGAATCCTTTGCAAGAGAGCCCTTCTGTTCAAGTGACGAGCGTTGGTATTACTATTCAAGCTTCGTACAGAGAATTGTGTCCGGATGTGATACATCTCCCCTTATGGCAGGCTCGTCATTCGAAGCAAACTTCTGGAATGCACGTTCAAGAGCAGGTGCCATCGACCATGGAAGACGAGGACACAAGGAATTTAACTATTATCATATGATAAGCAATCTTAAATTCCACGACAACTATCTTTCCACAACACTCGGTTGGTTCCATTTTGCACCCGACTTTGACGTTGAGCACAAGAACGCACAGAACAAAACCATGTTTACAGATGATTTGGACCTTATGGGTACAATGGGTATAGCCTTTGACATGGGCATTACTGCAAACGGATTCACCTATGCAAATTATACAAATCAGTCCCATTTGTCCAACAATACTATGTATCATAGCTTATATTCAAGACTTCGTAAGGCTGGCTACTTCTCCGATACCGTCAAGAAAACTCTTCAGGATGGCATCCTCAACGGCAAGGAATATAAAATAGAATATAAGGAAAGCGACAAAACCTGGGCGTTCAGAGAAATGACGTACGCTATGCATACCGTCTTTGACCTTGCAGACACAGCCTACGCAACAGGCAAGGGAAATAATCCTTACTCAGCTCAGGTGCCTTACATCAGAATAGAGCAAAGGTATTCGACTCTCGGAAACGAGGCTGATGCCGTTCCCGTTCTTGCCTTTGACGAAAATACTGATATCAACACACTTGCAGGCAAGCATGAGTTCAGTGCTATAGACCTTTCAAAGCATAAGGCGTTTAAGGTTAAGGTAAAGGGTAACTCAAACCCTGACGACGGTATACTGCTTATGTTTGGTACTAATGCAGCCGTTAAATCGTATATTTACTTCTTCCTTCCTACAAATCACGAGGGATGGAGAGAATTCATACTCATCGATGCAGACCAGGGCGAGTATGAGGGATATGAATTTGAAGGCGATTCAATCACTTCTGACGACGGCGCCGTATTCCGTGCTAACTTCCCATTCGCATATACCAACAGCATAACAATGGCTCTTTGTGGTGATTGCGAGGGAGTTATGATTGACGACATTACAGCATATCCTATGGTGGATACTCCAGTAAGTCAAATTAAGCTTACTGTTAACGGTTCGACGGTTACCTTCGATACCCGTTGGGATGAATCGAAATGGTCTATAATAGGAATACACGACTACAAATATATGGGAAGTGGAGATTATATCGAGTATATTCCTTCTCTTGGTAAGGCATATCTTCATTACTATAAGGACACTTACAGTGGTAGCACCTGGAAGAGCTCTACTGCTCACGTAAGAGAAATATCAGTCAGTGGTACTGTTCCTACAGTACCTGCAGGCGATTTCACCTACACCTACAGCGCCACTGCAACAGACGGCACAACTGCTCCTCTCAGAGCAAAGGTTGTTGTCGGACTTCAAAGTGACGATCTCATTGAAAATGAGGCAGGTTGGGTTACTCCAACGGTAGAAGCTCCCGATGGACTTACTCTCCAGGAGCTTCAGCACATTACTTTAACCATTAATGAATAATAAAATATGGCAAGGCTTAATCGCCTTGCCATATTTTTGTCATCAAAAAGGAATAACGGGAAGCTCTTTATTATCTTCGTGCTGTTCTTCTGATTCCGTATCATCGTCCACATCGGCTATTGGAAAATCGATTTCCGAAGCCGTTGTATACATATAAGTAAACAAGCGTGAGAAAATAACTGCTACCTCTGCTCGTGTTAAATTGTTTGACGGTCTGATTGTATTGTCATCATAGCCCGTTATAATACCACCACTAACCACTTTTTTTACGCCGTCAATAGCCCAATCGGGTACGTCTGATGCATCGGAAAAGGTCAGGTCGGTTGTATCAATGATATCAGGGAGAATTCTTGACAGTACAAGCATCGCCTCGGTTCTGGTAATAGAATCGTTAGGTGCAAAGGTAAGAGTTCCGTCCCCCTCTGCCCTGCCGTTCATTACGTTATTTTCGGACACTGCACCCACGTAGCTCACTGCCCACTCGGGAATCTCATCGCTGTCGTTGAAGTTCAGTTGTGTATTGGAGTAAGTATATTTCTGATAGGAGCTTACAAGCTTTGCAAACTCGGCACGGGTTATCTGACGGTTGGGCGCAAAAACCGTTTTCCCATCCTCAATATAACCACCTATCAATCCCATGTGATAAATTTCCGTTATATAATCCTTCGCCCAACTGCCTTCAAGGTCATCAAAGACGGGAAGCTCAAAGCCGTAGGTAGCGATAAGGTTATCAATTACGACACTGTTTTCAGAGGAAGAAGCAAAGGGTGATTTCACGTACATCCTTCCTTCAACTGCCTCCGGAATAACTGCCTCAAGCTCTGTCCAATCGGTTATTTCGGAATAGTCCTTTTTAACCGTATAAGGTATGGCAATTTCTTCTCCGTCCGAATTGATTATGACAAGACTTGCCTCGGTTGTATATTTACCTTTATGCATAAGGGTAACGGTGTTGGGTCTGAGCGTTACCTCAATAGGCGTATCGTAGGTCATGCTTCCGTTTTCAAGGAGAGCGCCCGTATTACTTTTATAGCCTGCAACGCTCTCGCTAATCTTCTGTACTTCCTCAACGGTTTCCTCGACCTCTGGCATAGGCTCCGTGGTCTCATCGGGTTCAATAAGAGTGCTTTCTTCAAGCACATCGGCTTCGGTTGGCTCATCAATTTCTTCTGCTACATCAACGTCATCGGTGGCTTCTACCGACAGGTCGTCAGGCTCAAAGTCGTCAAGAACAACGTCGGGCATACCTGCATATATATCAACGGCGCCAACTATATCTCCGTATGAGGCCATAAGGGTTGTGGAAGAAAAAAGCTTATCCGTAACTACGGTAAGTGTACCGTCCTCGTAGAGACGGGCAACGTCATTTTCGGCAAGTACTCCTTCGGCAAGGGCTTCAGCGTTATTTTCTGAAAAGCTCCATGAGAATGATTTAAGAGAATTGGTAACGTCAAAGCCGTTATACTGTGCATTAACTTCAATCTTGGTGCTTTCTCCCAAATCAAGCACCTGCTTTTCGGCTTTGGGTAAAAGTAAATCGAGCTTATCGGGAACGTAAAAGGTTTTTGTATCAGAAAGAACTCTTCCATCCTCAAGAGTGTAGTTAACGCCAACAACTCTTTCGTTCAACGGGATATTGCTTACGTAGAGCTTTCCGTCTGTGAACTCTACGCCGTCGGTGATGGCAAACAATTCCTCGTTGAAGGTAATAAGCTCTTCAACGGGAGTCATAGAGGAATCGAAAAAGGCTTCTTCAATTTCAATCAAGGCTTCGGGAAGTGCAAAGTAGAAATTAGGGAACAATATTACGCTTGTAGCTTTTCCGTCAGTTTCGGCAGTATTAACAAACAAAATTGCATTGGAAATCCCTCTTGGGTAGCCGTCGGTAGGATAATTTACTAACTGCATTTCATTTTCGCCAAGATGCTTGACACCAACCGTTGTAGAGCCACCACCGTCAAGATTCAGCACGGTAACGGCGCCCATTGAAATGAGGGTGTTTGCTAACTCCTCAAGAGTCATACCCGAGCTATAGTTTGCTCTTTTTCCGTTTACTGCAAAGAACACGGCGCTTCCGTCCTCACGAATGCCTACAGCCGTGCGAGCGTTCCGTACCTTGTCACTGTATTCGTCAACAGTTTCAGGGACAAATTGTGAATCCTTGACGATTATATCCCCACCACCTATTACGTAGCGAGCAGTGTCCCAGGGAGACGAGCCTGTAACGTCTATTGAAAGAGTATCGCCAATCTGAACGTTTTGAAGCACGTCGTAGGCACTATGACCGTTTGGCACAGTAAGAACAAATGAGCCTTCGGGAATAGGAGAATCCATAGTATCAAACGCTACGGCAGTAACGGTACAAGGTGTGACAGTGTTTACGTAAAGGCTGTCACTTTCAGGGGTAAGAACTATTTCAAGGCTTGGGAAGGTAGATGCCGTAGATTCGTAATACGTAGAATCCATAATATAAAGCGAATATACTTGGGGGTATTTATTGTAATAAAAATCGTAGGTGTTTTCCCCGTAGGTTAAAGTTGATTTTATATCGGGAGTGCCTATGTAAAGCGAGCCGTCGTCTAATACTGCCAATGCATTGTTGTTTACAGAGGAGGAAAGAAATCTGCCCTCGCTTACAACACAACCGAGAGATATTCCCGTATAAAAGCTAAAAAAGTCTGCGTTAATTCCACCAACCACCTTGTCTCCGTAAAGCTCTGATATTTTCAAAAGAGTTTCACGGGACTTTTGGCTCTCTCCCCAGGCAACCACGGGAAAAGCAGATTTTCCGGGTATATATTCAAAGGTGTAGGTATGGCTATCCTTGCCGTCGTCAAGAAAGGTGGTGCTTTCAACAAAGGTGAGTCCGTCTACCAACGGCGAGTCAATAGAAAACGAAAAGCCCGACGCAAGGGCAAAATTGGGCAATAATAATAAAAAAGCAAGAGTAAATGCTAAAATTCTTTTCATTGTTTTCTCCTTCTGAGAGTATAGGGTGTACATCTATTTTACAAGAAAAGCTGAATGCAGTCAATAGAGAAACGCTCTGCATAAAAAAATTAACAAAATGAACACTGAATATCTATTTATTAAAAACGGCACCGTTACCTTATCAGATAACGATGCCATTTTAGTAATTGACGCTGTATTGCGAAAAAAGACGATGAAATTTTAGCGAATGCCGAAATTCTCAATTACATAATCCATATCCTTATCACCTCTACCGGAAAGGTTGATAAGAACCGAGCCGTGCTCCATTGTCTTGGCAAGCTTCATTCCGTATGCAACGGCGTGAGATGATTCTATGGCAGGGATAATACCTTCAAGACGTGAAAGCTTATAGAAGGCGTCTATAGTTTCTTCGTCGTTAATTACGTCGTATTTTACTCTGCCTATCTCCTGAAGGAATGCGTGCTCGGGACCGGAAGAAGGATAGTCAAGACCACTTGCTACCGAATAAACGGGAGCAGGGTCTCCGTTTTCATCCTTGAGCATAATACTGTTGAAGCCGTGCATAATGCCCTCTGTTCCGTACTTAAGACTTGCAGCGTGATCACCAAGCTTCTCTCCTCTGCCCAGAGGCTCAATGCCGTAGATGTCTACGGGGTCGTTGAGGAAGCCTGCAAAAAGTCCTGCAGCGTTGCTTCCACCACCTACGCAAGCTACGATAGCGTTGGGAAGGTGTCCCGTCATATCAATAAACTGCTCTCTTGCTTCAATACCTACGATACTCTGGAAATCACGCACCATCATGGGAAAAGGATGAGGACCAAGAACGGAGCCTATACAATAGATTGAGTCCTTATACTCCTTGCTGTATGCGTCAAATGCAGCATCAACTGCCTCCTTGAGCGTCTGAAGTCCGTGAGTTACCTCAACCACGTTTGCGCCGAGTATCTTCATTCTGGCAACGTTGGGAGCTTGCTTCTTTATGTCAACGGAGCCCATATAAATATCACATTCAAGTCCAAAATAAGCTGCTGCAGTTGCAAGGGCAACTCCGTGCTGTCCTGCACCCGTTTCTGCTATAACCTTCTTTTTGCCCATATACTTTGCAAGAAGAGCTTCACCCATACAGTGATTGAGCTTATGAGCGCCTGAATGGTTCAAGTCCTCACGCTTTGCATAAAGCTGAACTCTTCCACCAAGTGCGTCGGACAGTCTTTCAAGGTGAGAAATAGGAGTAGGTCTGCCTTGAAATTCCTTTCTTATTCTGCGAAGCTCGGCGATGAACTTTCTTGACTGACAGATAGAGTAGTATGCCTGAGTTATCTCTGCCATTGCAGCTTTCAGCTTTTCATCAACGTATACTCCACCGTATTTACCGAAGTATCCGTTTTTATCGGGGTAATTGTTAAAATAAGTATCAAAATCCACGTTATTCAATATCATTGCTTTATTCTCCTTATATGTAATAGTAGTTTATTTACGACTGATAAATGACGGTATATGCCATCGTTTTGAAAAAATATACATTTTGCCTCCAAAAGAAAATCCTGTCCCAAAATATGGGACAGGAGAAATCCTGCGATACCACCCAAATTCGCCGAGGTTTCGGCGCACTCTGCGCATACCAACATATGCCTGTCACTGTAACGGTTGACCTCCGTCTCACCTACTGTTGTTTCGGCTCGCCCTCACAAGTCCATTCAACCACGGTACACTGTCGCAATCACACCACCTGCGACTCTCTTGAAGCGTTGACCGAAAGCCTACTTACTCTTGCTCATCGGTTTTGGGATAATATATACTAACACAGTATTTTGCTTTTGTCAAGAATTTTCTAAAAAATCAGATTGTATACTATTGGAACGATTATCGCAGGGAGCATATTACCTACCTTAAACTTCTTACCGAAGGCGAGATTTATTCCTATAGCAAAAATGAGAACTGAACCTATGTAGCTCATATCGGAAACCATTGAATCTGTAAGATAGGGCTCGATAAACTTTGCAAGAAGCGTTATACCACCCTGATATATAGCCATTGGTATTACGGCAAACATTGCGCCCACTCCCATGGTGGAGGTGAAAACGATACAGATAACGCCGTCAAGGATTGACTTGGCAAAGAGCGTTGTTGGGTCAGAGTTAAGACCGTCCTGCAAAGAGCCCATTATAGCCATTGCACCCACACAAACTACAAGCGTGTTTGTAACGAAGCCCTCTACAAAGTGAGTGTTCTTCCCTGCCTTAACCAAGCTTTTCAGTTTTTCTCCCATATTATCAAGTCTGTCCTCAATTCGCACAAGCTCACCCAGAAGAGAGCCTATTACAAGGGAAAATATCATAAGCATCGTACCCTTGGTTGACAGTACGCCGTCCTTAAAGGTCAAAAGTCCACAAAGCGCTCCGGATGCACCTATGAACATCGTTGAGATGCCAAGCACCTTCATTATCATATCCTGCAGACTGTCTTTAAGTCCTTTTTTGATAAACAGCCCGACAAATCCACCTGCAAGAATTGCAAGTACGTTTACTATTGTTCCTAATCCCGTCATAATTTTCCTTTGATTAATGGGATGCCAAAAAGGCATCCCATTAAAATATTATCCTATTTTTTCAACACCGAGAGTTACCGTCTCGCCGTTGATATCCCATTCCTTTGTATAACCACCATGGCTGTCAACTGCAATGCCGTCGGCAAGAACGTCGGTGGAAATTTCCTCTTTATTCTTCAATACAAGGTCTGCTATCTTGTTATTTCCCGAAACGTATACCGTAATATGGTCCATAACGTCAAAGTCAGCTTCCTTACGCATGGTCTGAATCTTACTGATTACCTCTCTTACAAAGCCCTCCTCGATAAGCTCGGGAGTGAGAGTTGTATCAAGAACTACCGTAACCGACTTATAGGTAACGGCGTAGAAGCCGTCCTTCTGCTTGAGCTCGATGAGAAGGTCCTCTTCACCAAGCGCAACTGCATCTCCGTCAAAGGTAAGAGCGATAACGCCGTTCTTGTCAAGCTCAGCCTTAGCTTCGCTTCCGTCAACGTTTGCAAGATATTCTCTTATCTTATTAAGGTGCTTGCCGTACTTAGGACCTACGGTTTTAAGCTGAGGCTTGAAGGAGTATGAAATGTACTCGGAGGCGTCCTCAATAAATTCTACTGTCTTTACGTTAAGCTCCTCGGTAATTATCTCGTGATAAAGAGCATCGGGAACAAAATCCGACTTAACGTACATCTTCGCAATGGGCTGACGGTTCTTGATAGCAGCACCGTTTCTCGCTGCACGTCCGTTTACAACGATGTCAAGAACTGTATTCATATTCGCCTCAAGGTCAGCGTCAATCATATCTGCATTAACCTCAGGGAATGAGCAAAGATGAACGCTCTCGGGCGCAGATGCATCTATGGTACATACAAGGTTGCGATAAATATCCTCTGCCATAAAGGGTATCATTGGTGCAGCTGCCTTTGCAACTGTAACAAGGGCCGTATAGAGGGTCATATAAGCGTTAATCTTATCCTGTCCCATACCCTGTACCCAATATCTCTCACGTGAACGGCGAACATACCAGTTACTCATTTCATCAACGAAGGAATCAAGCGCCTTTGCTGCCTCGGGTATCTTATAGCTTTCAAGGCAACGGTCAACCTCTCCTACCATTGTGTTAAGTCTGGAAAGAAGCCATTTATCCATAAGAGTAAGCTTGTCGTATTCAAGGGTATACTTCGTTGCGTCAAACTCGTCAATATTCGCATAAAGAACGAAGAACGCGTAGGTATTCCAAAGAGTACCCATAAACTTGCGTTGTCCCTCGATAACTGCTTTTCCGTGGAATCTGTTAGGAAGCCATGGTGCTGAATTGGTATAGAAGTACCAACGGATAGCGTCTGCGCCGTAGGTCTGAAGCGCTTCAAAGGGGTCAACGGCATTTCCCTTGGACTTGGACATCTTCTGTCCGTTTTCGTCCTGAACGTGACCGAGAACGATTACGTTTTTATAGGGCGCTTTATTAAAAATAAGGGTTGAAATAGCAAGGAGTGAATAGAACCAGCCTCTTGTCTGGTCAACTGCCTCAGAGATAAAGTCTGCAGGGAACTGTGAATCAAAAAGCTCCTTGTTTTCAAAGGGATAGTGATGCTGTGCAAAAGGCATTGCACCCGAGTCGAACCAACAGTCGATAACCTCGGGAACTCGCTTCATCTGCTTGCCACACTTCTCACACTTGATTGTAACGGCATCAACGAAGGGACGGTGAAGCTCCACGTTGTCGGGACAGTTGTCAGACATTGCTTTAAGCTCCTCAATAGAGCCGATAGCGTGCTGATGTCCACATTCGCAGGTCCATATATTAAGAGGAGTACCCCAATATCTGTTACGGCTGATAGCCCAATCCTGAACGTTTTCAAGCCAATCACCAAATCTTCCCTTTCCTATGCTTTCGGGAATCCAGTTGATTGTGTTATTGTTTCTGATAAGGTCTTCCTTTACGTCGGTCATCTTAATATACCAGCTCTCACGAGCATAGTAAATAAGAGGTGTATCACAACGCCAGCAGAAGGGATAGCTATGCTCATAGTTAGGAGCGTCAAAGAGAAGTCCTCTTTCCTTAAGGTCCTTTAATATCTCTTTATCTGCGTCCTTACAGAACATTCCAGCAAAGGGAGTTTTATCGGTCATTTCGCCCTTGGCGTCTACTGTCTGCACGAAGGGAAGGTCGTATTTTCTTCCTACGTTGTAGTCGTCTTCACCGAAAGCAGGCGCAATGTGTACCACACCTGTACCGTCGGTAAGAGTAACGTATTTATCACATACCACGTAATACGCCTTTTTGTTGGGCTTTGTATCGTAGAGAGGCTCGTACTCCATTCCTTCAAGGTCGGTACCTATATACTTTTCAAGTATTGTGTACTCGGTCTTGATAACGGAGCCTACAAGCGCCTCAGCCATATAATATACTTCGCCCTCTGTTTCAAGCTTTACGTAGGTTTCTTCGGGATTTACGCAAAGAGCAACGTTTGAAGGGAGCGTCCAGGGGGTAGTTGTCCATGCGAGGATATATACGTTTTCCTCGCCCTTAACGCGAAACTTTGCAATAGCAGAGCGTTCCT
Source organism: Clostridia bacterium (assembly GCA_017520825.1). GTDB lineage: Bacteria > Bacillota > Clostridia > Oscillospirales > SIG627 > RGIG6353. The sequence continues at coordinate 12,975 of JAFXEX010000005.1, forward strand.
TAACATCCTTGTAGCCCTGCGCTACCTCGTGGGATGAAAGAGGAGTACCACATCTGGGGCAATAAGGAACAATCTTGAAGCCCTGGTAAAGAAGTCCCTTTTCCCAGATTTGCTTCAACGCCCACCATTCAGATTCAATAAAGCTGTTTTCATAGGTTACGTAGGGGTTATCCATATCAGCCCAGAAGCCGACGGTAGATGAGAAATCCTCCCACATTCCCTTATATTTCCAAACGCTTTCCTTACATTTTGCAATAAAGGGCTCAAGTCCGTATTCTTCAATCTGCTCCTTTCCGTCAAGACCGAGAAGCTTTTCCACCTCAAGCTCAACGGGGAGTCCGTGTGTATCCCAACCTGCCTTACGGGGAACAAAGCTTCCCTTCATGGCACGGTAACGGGGAATCATATCCTTTATAACTCGTGTAAGAACGTGTCCAATATGCGGTTTTCCATTTGCTGTAGGAGGTCCGTCATAAAAAACATAGGGGCGTGACTTGTCAGCCGACTCCATGCTCTTTTCGAAAATTTTGTTTTCCTTCCAAAACTTTTCGACATTCTTTTCCCTCTCGACGAAGTTCATATTCGTCGGAACTTTGTTATACATCTTATAAATCCTCCAAAAAGTATGTTAAGGCGTTACGCCACTTTGTTTTCGTACCCCTCATTGTATCACAAAAGTGGCTGTCTGTCAAATAAAAGTTACAATTTATTCAGTTATTATTCCTATTTTCCTTGCCAGAGCAATTTCCATAAGGTATTCCGTTCCGTCTATTACCACACTGTAAGCCATTTTGGAGTATTTATAGACGGGATAGGAAGAAACAAGCGATGATATTTCATCAAATTCTCCGTATATCTCCCCTGCGTATTCACCTTTTTTATATCCCAACTCCTGAGGTGACCTGCCGTAAAAAACATAGAAGGAAAAATCAACGGCGTCTTCCCCTGTGAGACGTTTTGCTTTCTCGGCGTATTTTCGGTCAATTCTGCCGTCTCTGTCAAGGTCATTTTCGGGAACGAAGAAATATTCCGTACATTCTTCAAAAAGCTTATTGAAGTCCTTGAGACCTTCATCTACGTAGTACGTATAGGCGTCATCTGATTTTACAAGTAAAACGGTTTCTTCTCCGTCGATTACGTACACATCACCGTCACGTACCTTACCTTGCTTTCTGCCCATTCCGTAATCGGTAAATCGATAAGAGCTTTCAATGGGGTAAAAGGTCCTGTCGTCCAAGGTAAGCGTACCGTCCTCCTGCAATTCAAAGTCCAGCCCATACGAACAGGACGTAAGAAGCAAGAGCAGGGACAAAACCGTAAATAATACTTTTTTCATATATACTCCAATAAGTTAATCAATCTCGCTTATTATCGGCGTTTCCATAATACCGAGAGGTCTGAAATTGTATTCGTAGCTCCATTCATTATCCTTTGAGCGCCATGCATCGGGACCTATCCAGGTAAGCTCTCGGTTAGTATTATGAACGTGTCCAAAGGAATTCTGTCGGTTACCGAACAAGGTAACGTCAAGAGTTGTATCCCCAGAGTTCACGCAAACGTCGGCAGTATAAGGTGGGTATATTATCCCTTTATCCGAGTTAATTGTAACCAAAGAGCCAACGTATCGGGGAATTACAACGTTAAGGTGGTCCGTGCTTGCTTGAACGGGGATATGATAAGTAACGTTTCCACCGTAAAAAGCAAAGCCCTGATCCGTCAGGTCCCCGAAGGAAATCACTTCGGGAAGAGCCTTCAGGCAGGTTTGCTGTCCTATAACCTCAACTGCAAAATCACCTAACAAATAGCACCATTCCGTATTGCACGCAACTCCAAAGGGAAGAGTTAATTCTATAATATTATCACCCTTGTGAAGAGTTGGAATAGTAACCGTTTCCATAGATTTGTCAACGTACCAGCCGTCAGAAACAGTGTTAATTCTCTCGCCGTTGACCTTTATTTCGCTTTCCGTCAGCCTTTCGGTTGCAAATCTTGCGCCGTTGATTTGAATATCACTTTTTACAACGAATCGAAGCGCCAGCTTATGCCTGTCCGGAACCTTGCCCGTAACCCACGGCTGAGGTATATGTCCACCTCTTTTGGGCATACCAAGCCTATCGCAAAGAAGACTGTCAAGTCGAAGAATTTCCTCTCTTGCCTCCCATTCTCCGTCGTCAAGCTTATACTCAGCCATATCAAGAAGGAGTACGTTTGGCTCAGAAAGAGTATATTTCACCCGGGAGGGAACTGGCAATGACGTCTTAATATTTTTAGTTGAAGGAGCAATAACGGATTCCTTCGCCTTCCCTTCGGTCAATTCAAGCAATACGCTGTCGTATTCATACATTTTACGGGATATTACTGTATTGCCATTTTTATATTCACAAGGAATTTCAAGTATCTCACCGTTTAACGTATCAAGGAGACGCACCTTATATTCACCTTTAATGATAATGTCAATATCATCACTCAGCGAAAGCTCCTTGTTGGTGGGGTCGACTGCCTGCGCAATAAAAAGCCATTTAACATTGCCCTCTTGCTTTAACTGATGGCAATACCGATTGGTCTCCTCGCCGTTTGCGTAAAGCAAAGTTACGTTTCTATAAGGTGAAAGAGCCTCAACCATAGCATCCCTCGTATATTCAACGTGAGTGCTTCTGTCAAACAGACTTCTTCCTCGCTGAGACGGCATAGCATCCTCATACTCGGGAGCAGTCCCCATAAAAATAAGCTTTCCACCCGAATTTTTGAACGCCTCAAGTCTGTCCAGCGTAGTTGAACGAAGGGTTTCACACTGAGGAACTATAATAACATCATAGGACATTTCACCCACCTTGAAGCAGGACTCCCCTATTTCACAAAGGTCGGGAAGCATCGCCTCACAGACAAAGTCAAAATCAACGTTGCTCTTGACGAGCCAATCGGTAAGGCTTTGGAAATTTTCATCCTTTTCGTGCGCTATTACTCTGTTTTGATCTACGGGTCCCCAATAAAGCCAATAGCTTTCAATGGGATGAATAACGCCAACGTTTATAACGGGCTTACCACGTGTAAGCGCAGTATTCACCCTTGCAAAATGGTCTTCAACTCTTTTATATTCGGTATACCAAGGTGACTGGTAGCTTATAGACGCAGGATAATCGCGCTTTGCCTCACCCTTCATTGACACCCATGCAAGATGTTGAGTGCGCAAGGTTACGCCCATTGCTGCCTGCCAATCTCCGTGGAGCTTGTGACCTCTGAAATCGAAATCCCATCCCGTTACACCGTAAAGCTCTGAAAGCATTGCTTCTTTACCCAACTGATGTACAACGGATTGACATTGCTTGGCAGTAGTAAATTCACGTCTGCAGCAAAGCATATCAATTCCGGGAATACCAAAGCCTCTGTAATTTCTCATAGCCTCGCTAATACAAAGAGTTTGGAAAAACAGAGTGGACTCTGCCATAAGATGACCCGTCAGCGCAAGTCCGTGACCGTCGCACCATTTACCGCAATTCTGACCGAATGCCTCACTGAATCTGTCTGCAACGTGGTCGTGATAACGGTACCGTGTAACAGACGGACGATTTTCGGGCAAATTCCAGAAAAGCTCGGGAAGATGCTCTATAACGTCCTCTCCGTACCTTTCCTTATACGTATCGGCAAAGGTAGGAGTCCATGGGAGAGTTACGTCTGTTTTATCCAATGCAGAAGGAAGGCGTCCCTTAAAGGAAACCTGAGGCTCGTCGGTAAATATAGACGGAACAGTATTGCCAAAATCCTCTCCCACCACGTTTTTATACGCCTCGTAGGTGGTGTCGATAAATTTATCCATTGCGTCCTTGCTCATGGTATCTATGTAAGATTGATTGTTAAACCACGAGGTTTTGGGCGCATAATCCAGATAAACGTACCACTTTGTGCCCAAGGCTTCTGCATCGGGAGTAATACGCTTATAGCTCTTCAGATATCCTTTTTCATCAAGCTCAACGTCAAAGACTGTAATAAGTGTTCCTTCCTCGGTTCTTTCGGTGGAGTTTTCTACAAACAGAATTTTCTCTTCCGTTTTTTCGCTGTAAGGAACGGTTGTAAAACGAAGCATTCTCTGACGGCAATTATCGTCCTTTGTAACGATTCCACCTGCTGCACCCGAAGGCCAACGGTCTTCATCGTAAAGATATGCAAGCAAGCCTTTTTCCTTTGCTTTATCGACGCAGGCTTTTACGTAGCCAAGAAACTCTTTCGAAAGGTACTCGGTTGCCATACCCGTACGCACGTGTATATGAAAGCCACCAAGTCCCATTTCGCCGAAAACATCAATTTGTCTTAACAGCTCATCAAGGTCAAGCTCGCAATTCCAAGCCCAGAACGGAGCTCCTCTGTATTCTGACGTTGGATTTTTAAACAGCTCAGGAGAAAACTTTGAACCATTCTTCTTATAAAGCATATTATTCCCTTTCATCAACTGACGTGATTTAAACTACATAAGCGGTGCTATAATTTTCAGTAGCATTCCACGTATTTTTATACTAAGTTTTTCCCTTTTGACAGTATCATATGTTACTTTGCGGCATTTGTCAAGAGTATAGGAGAAATCTTTTTCAATATCTTGAATACAAGGTGTATAAGCCATATAAACTGCACATTCAAAGTGGTGATACAGACTTCTGTAATCAAGATTTATAGTTCCCACCACTGCTTCTCTGTCATCAGCCACAAACACCTTTGCGTGTACGAAGCCTGGTGTATACTCATATATTTTTACACCCGAATCAAGCAACGAACGGTAGTGAGTTTTAGCAAGTGCCCAGGCTCCCTTTTTGTCGGGAATTCCGGGAAGAATGAGAGATACATCAACTCCCCGTTCGGCAGCAAACTTTATGGCAGTTTCCATTTCGGCGTCAATTACAAGATAGGGTGACATAATATGCACGTAGTCGGTGGCACGGTTGAGTATATCCATATAAACCCGTTCGCCCGTTTTGTCGTTATCTACGGGGCAATCAGCAAAGGGAATAACGTATCCGTCACCCACCTCCGAGGGTGAAAAGCTTGAAAGATAGGAATCGTAGCTTTGACGTTTTCCTTCAATCGCCCACATCTGTAAAAACATCAGAGTAAAGCTTTCTACGGCATCACCCTTAAGCATTACTGCCGTATCCTTCCAGTGACCGTACTTTTGTTTTTCGTTTATATATTCGTCGGCAAGGTTTATGCCACCACAGAAAGCAATTTTTCCATCTATTACGACTATCTTTCTGTGGTCACGGTAATTGTAGTGGGTTGATACGAATGGGGTAATCGGAGCAAACACCTTACAGTGTATGCCCAGCTTTTTCAATCTTTTGGGAAAGTCGTGAGGAAGCGTAGTAAATTCGCAGGTGCCGTCGTATATTACACGGACGTCAACTCCCTGCTTTACCTTGCGCTCAAGAACCTCAAGCACGTCGCCCCACATTCTGCCTTCATCTATAATAAAATATTCGAGAAAAATGAATTTTTCAGCTTTTTCAAGCTCTTCAAGCAAGGCTTTAAGCTTATCCTCGCCCGTAGGTAAATAAGTCACCTCCGTTTTATCGAAAACAGGGTAACAACCACTACGGGAGATATATTCTGCAAGACTTGCTATTCGTGGGTCTTTTTCTTTCAAGCTACGCAGTGTAGCAGGATTTTGCAGTATTTTGTTTTTATTCTCACGGGTAAGTGTATTAATCCTTCTTTTCAAAGCCCGATGTCCGAAATCGCTTTTCGTATAGACGAAAAGAAGGGAGCCGAAAACAGGAACTATGGCAATAAGAACAAGCCACGTAACCTTAGCGTTAGGACTCATCGGGCAGTTTATAATATATATCACTGCTGCAGAGGTGAGTATTATACTTCCTCCCCATACGTGTGGGAGAAGGCTTTCAAATTTATAAAACCCGAAAAAGAGCAGTCCGAACTGAACGATCAGCATCAGGGCAATAATTCCCACTCGACTGAAAACAAGTCCTTTAATCCCGTTTTTACCTTGCTTTACAAGTGTTAAGGGTATTCTTTTTTGAGACATTGATCCCCCTCCTCTCTCTTATATACTTATATTTATATGATAAAACATTTAATATACAAAGTCAAGATTTTACGCTTGCTTGTTAACACTAAATTAAATATTGTCATAATTATGTAAAAATTTGCAAAAACTATGGAAAAATGCGATTGTTTGTGGTATTATATTATGCATTCGTATGGAGATTGGAGAGAATTTATGCGTAAAACTAAAATTATTTGCACTGTAGGACCTGCGTGCGACAGTGAGGCTGTACTTACAAAAATGTGTCAGAATGGAATGAACGTGGCACGGCTTAACTTTTCCCACGGTACTCACGATGACCACAAGGAAAAAATAGAGCTTATAAAAAGGGTGCGAGAAAGACTTGCACTGCCTATTCCCATAATGCTTGACACCAAGGGTCCCGAATACAGAATAAAAACCTTTGAGAACAAAAAAATTAAGGTTTCAGAGGGTGACAAATTTATCTTTACTACTGAGGACGTGGTTGGTAACAATCAGCGCGTTGCAGTAAACTACGAGCATCTGACAGAGGATTTGTCAGAGGGCGACGTAATCACCGTCAACAACGGCCTTGTGCAGTTTAAAGTAAATGCAATTGAGGGTCATGACGTAATATGTACCGTTACTGCCGGTGGAGAGATGTCCGATCGCAAAAGCATGAGCTTTCCCAACAAGGTATTAAAGCACGATTATCTGAGCGAGCAGGATAAATCCGACCTTCTTTTCGGTATAGAAAATGAAGTGGATTTTGTTGCAGCATCCTTCGTATCAACAAGGAAGGACGTATCGGACATACGTGAGTTTCTTAACGCTAACGGTGGACAAGATATAGATATTATCGCAAAAATAGAAAACAGAGCAGGCGTAAATAACATTGAGGAGATATGCCAGGTTGCCGACGGAATAATGGTAGCCCGAGGAGACCTTGGCGTTGAAATTCCCTTTGTGGAAGTGCCTGCAGTACAGAAGCACCTCATACAAAAGTGCAGACTTTTGGGAAAGCGTGTTATTACGGCTACAGAGATGCTCGAATCTATGATCCATAACCCACGCCCCACAAGAGCAGAAATATCCGACGTTGCAAACGCTGTGTACGACGGCTCGTCGGCAATAATGCTTTCGGGAGAAACTGCTGCAGGTAAGCATCCTGCTGAGGCAGTAAGGGTTATGGCTGAAATTGCTGAGTACACTGAAAGTCAGATAGATTACAGCCGATGGTTCAGAACTACGGAGTACACTATAAAAAACAATCTTGACGCTATATCCCATTCGGTATGCGCTATGGCAATAGACGTACACGCAAGATGCATCGTTGTCAATTCCCTTTCGGGACGCACGGCGCGAATGGTCAGCCGTTTCAGATGTCCTGCCGACATTATCGGTATGACAACGAACCACAGAGCCTGGAGACAGTTAAATCTTAGCTGGGGAGTGACTCCCGTTATGAGCGAGGAATACGGCGCTATTGATATAGTATTCTACGAAGCGCTTAAAATGGCAAAGAAGGTGTTCTCACTTCAAAAGGGTGACAACGTGGTAATGACCGGCGGGCAGATAAACGGCCAACCCGGAAATACAAATATGATAAGAGTAGATGCAATAAAGTAAAACAAAAAATACAAGGGAACGCCAAAGCGTTCCCTTATTTCTTTTCAGGGGCAAATCTCTGCCCCACTATTTTCAGTTGTCCTTTACCCGAGGTCATATTTGAGAGCTTATCACGGAGAATCTCAACTTCATTTTCACTTGCCAGCACTCTTGACACCACGTCTGCCTCATAGCGTGTTTCAATCTCCTCAATCCCCATTACCGAAAGCTCGTATTTCAGCTTTTGATATGCCGAATAGTCGGCGTATAGCTCTACGTCGTGATATAGCACGAAGGTAGCCTTGCCGGCATTGTCAAGGGCGAGCTTTGCCGCCTTTCCGTAAGCACGGGTCAGTCCTCCTGCGCCAAGCAATATGCCACCGAAATATCGCGCAACAACTATTACCACGCCTGTCAATCCTTCACGGCGAATAACCTCGAGAATAGGCATTCCTGCCGTTCCCTGAGGCTCGTGGTCGTCGGAAAAACGCACCACGTTGCCACCCTTGTTTACGTAGGCGTAACAGGTGTGACGCATATTTGGAAGCCTTTCTCTTATTTCGTTTATATAAGCCAAAGCTTCGTCCTCTTCCTCAATGGGCTTTATAAAGCCGTAGAATACCGACTTTTTTTCTTCGTATTCGCCACTTCCCTCTTTTGCGACGGTGGTATATGAATCATTCATTTATATACTCCTTTAACTGCCCACGTATCTTATCGTCAACTATGGCTACAACCTCGATACCGTTATCGACGTATTCAACGCTCTTTACCCTTGAGGTTTTATAAAGCGTGTCAATAAATCCTGCCTTGCTATGAGGAAGAAGAAATTTCGTTTCCTTTTTCACAGAAAGAATAACTCTTTCAACTGCCTCTACGAGAGAGTCAACGCCCTCCCCCGTTGCCGCCGAAATAAACACGGCGTTGTCCTTTGTTCCCAACCCCAGAGATTCCTCGTAAATCAAATCCTGGGCTTTGTCGCATTTATTAAAAACGTAGATAATTGGCTTTTCCTCCACCCCTTCCTTTTGGAGAAGGGAATGAATAAGCTCCACGCTGACGTCGTATTGCGAACGCACGTCGGGACTCGAAACGTCAAGCACCACCAATATTATATCGGAAAACACCACTTCTGCAAGGGTGGATTTAAAGGCGTCGATAAGGTGATGGGGCAGATTTCTGATAAAGCCTACCGTATCGGTTATGACAACCTCTCCGGCATTTGGCAACGTCCATTTTCTCGTAGTAGGGTCAAGGGTTGCAAAAAGCTTGTTTTCAGCAAGAATATTTGCGCCCGTCAGACGGTTGAGCAGTGTGGATTTTCCAACGTTGGTGTATCCTGCAACGGAAATCTGAACAACGCCCGAATTCTCACGGTTTTTGCGCTGAGTCATACGGCGCTTTTCAAGGTCACGTAATTCTTCTTCAAGGTAGGCGATGTGTGTCTTGATGTGACGCTTATCACTTTCAAGCTTTGATTCGCCCGGGCCTCTCGTGCCTATTCCACCACCAAGCCTTGACAGCTCTTTACCCTGTCCTCGAAGCCTTGGAATGGTATATTTAAGCCTTGCTATCTGTACCTGCAATATACCCTCGTTTGTGGTAGCATTACCTGCGAAAATATCAAGAATGAGCATTGTGCGATCAATAACTCTCACGTCACCGAGAAAGTTTTCAAGCTCTCTTATCTGAGACGGAGAAAGCTCGCAGTCGAAAATTACAAGCTCAATTTTAGAGCCCTCGCACAGCTCCTTCAGCTCGTCAAGTTTTCCCTTGCCGATATAGGTGGCGTTGTCGGGAGTAGGTCGGTACTGTATGAGACGGGCAACAGCCTGTCCACCTGCAGTTTCAAGAAGTGAAGCCAGCTCGTCAAGCTCACTCTCGTCGTGAGAGTTGTCGGGGTACACTGCCACCAACACTGCCGACGGCAAGCTATTGTCTTTTGTTTCGTGTACAGTATTTTTCATAAATAACCTGAACTCCAAAAATTTCTTTTAATCGTGGGCAAAAATCCGATTTTTAAAACAAAAAGCGATGCATTGTCTGCACCGCCTCGTTTGTATAAGTTATCTGCCGAACTTCTTGTTGAACTTATCAACACGTCCGCCCGCATCTACGAGTTTCTGCTTGCCTGTATAGAAGGGATGGCACTTAGCACAAATTTCAACGTGGATGTTCTCCTTGGTTGACTTTGTGGGATATTCAGCACCACAAGCACAAACGATTACGGTATCCTTATACTCAGGATGTAAGTCTTTCTGCATTTGAATTGCACCTCTCTTCGGATATTCTTCGTTGTTACATCACATAATATCACATAAGTTTCAAAAAATCCAGTGTTTTTTTAAAATTAGAAAACTTTTTTTGGTTTTTTCAAAAAGACTATTGAAATAACAGAACAAATGTGTTATAATTCCAAAGTAATCGCCGGTGTGATGGAATTGGCAGACGTACGGGACTCAAAATCCCGCGGTAGCGATACCGTGCGGGTTCGACCCCCGCCACCGGCACCAACAAAAAGAGAACAACCTTACGTTGTTCTTTTTTTGTTGCTATGATATTCAAAGGGGGGCGAAGCCAGAGTGTATAGAAGAAATGAATTTTTCCTTGCCATTTTCGGGAGAATTGGATATACTGTTATTAAAGAAAGTTATATCATTCAAATGCGCAGGCACGTTGCTGCCGAGTCCTCTTTGTGATATGGCTTTCTTTTTCATTTCTTCTCCTGTTATCACAATGTTGTCCTCGCTATTAAGATAACCTTTCAACTTTAACGAATTCATAGCGTTACTTATCAGACATAACCAAGCCTACCATCTTTTTTCAAAGAGTTCACTTATCTCTTATACTAAAAAACACCCTCAAAGGCATAAGCGTAGTGTTCTTAAGGACAGTAATTTTAAAAGGCTGAACGAAATCAATCGTTCAGCCTTTTATCTTAAGGTTTTAGGATATCCTAAATGTTTGGAATATGGTACACATATTCCCTGCTCGTTACAGTAGCGGACAAGGGTCACAACTCGTCAATAATTCCGGTGACATCTTTGGTACTGCATATATTATACATATATTTTTTATTCTTTTTACTGCTATCACACAAATAATATGTTTTATCTGCATTCTTCATCATAGCTTTTTTTATAGTCGATTCCTCTGTAGAAGAATCGGTGATGCAGCCATCTTCTAAATAACCTCTGCTGGAAAAAAAGAATACATCCGCATTTATGTAGGAAATGAAGTTTTCTGCTTCATTTCCTACATAAGCTATGGAATGGCTCAGTAATAATCCTCCGGTGCAATAATTTTTTATTCCGTTTTCTCCAAGTTTTATAGAGGTTTTAGGGCTGTTTGTAACTACTATAATATCATTGAAATTCTTCAGAAGAGGAATAATATGCGCCACCGTTGAAGAAGCATCAAAAAATATCACATTCCCATTCTCAATATATTGAACAGCTTTTTGCGCAATAATCTGTTTTGATTTGTTGTTTTGATCTTCCCGAAACATCAAGGGAATTTCGCTTTCAGCAGTTTTCCTCAGTACAACACCACCATGAGTTCTCAAAACCTTCCCCTGCTGTTCAAGTTCATTCAAATCTCTTCGGATTGTGGGTGGACTAACATATAATAACTTTGACAATTTACTTACACTTATACTTTTGCTTTCTTCCAAAAAATTCAATATTTCTTCCTGCCGTTCTATATTAAACATATCATACCTCTTTTTCATTTAGTTTCGTATGTTTTTGTTTATGACCATATAATGTGATTTTTTATCATTATTTTAGCCACTTATTGCATTTTATTTTCGTTTATATTATCATAACACAAAAAAATAAATATGTAAAGGATGTTTTCAATGAGAAAAAAAGTTAAATCAGCAAATCTATATGCAATAAACGATTTAAGGTACGAGGATACATATTTGGGAGAATGTTCGGACGATGAAGTGATAGTAGAAGTCAAGAGTTGCGGTATATGCGGAAGTGATGTTTCACGGGTATATACAAAAGGCACATATCATTTTCCGACAATAATCGGGCATGAGTTTTCCGGCAAGGTCATTTATGATCCAGAATGTGAAATCACAGGTAAAAAAGTTGTAGTGTTTCCTCTTTTACCTTGCTTCAAATGTAAAAGTTGTGAGGTTGGTAATTATGCCACTTGCAAAAATTACGATTACTATGGTTCAAGAAGAAACGGTGGTATGACAGAATATATCGCTGTAAAAAGATGGAACGTTTTAATTATGCCTGAAAATTTAAGTTATGACGAAGGAGCAATGTGTGAACCGGTGTCTGTGGCAAGACATGCCGTGTTAAAACTTGACATAAAAAGCGAGGAAAACGTATTTATATCCGGTGCTGGTCCTATAGGTCTTATTGCCGGCCAGTGGGCAAAGATATTAGGTGCAAAACAAGTTTATTACATAGATATAGATGACCAAAAAATTGAATTTGCAAAAAAGCTTGGTTTTCTTGAATATAACGAAGATATTCTAATTGATTGTGCCATAGAAGGAACAGGAAACAGTAATGCACTTCAAAAATGTCTTGAAGTCATAAAACCACACGGAAGAATGGTCCTCATGGGAAATCCTGCAGATAATATTTGTTTAACACAGGATGCATATTGGCATATTCTGAGAAAAGAACTGAAAATTTCAGGAACCTGGAATTCTACATACAAGAATTCAAATGATGATTGGGTAGAAAGTCTTAATGCAATGTCAAATGGAAAGATTGATGTGAAAATGCTGATTACTCACAAGTACCCTCTGTCAGAATGCAACTCAGCTTTTGAAATGATGAAAAACCGAACCGAATTTTTCAATAAGGTAATACTGAATATGAACGAGGAGATGAAATCCAATGATTAAAAAAATTTCACCATCAATTATGTGTGCAGATTTTTTAAAGTTAGAGAAATATATTGCGGATTTTGAAAAATGTAATGTAGATTTAATTCATGTTGATATTATGGATGGAAACTTTGTTCCAAACTTTACATTGGGAACGGATTTTGTTAAAAGACTTAAGAGCATAACGAAAATTCCTATGGATATTCATCTCATGATAGAAAACCCCGAAACTAAAATAGATTGGTTTGATTTTGGGGAAGGTAACTATGTAAGTGTCCATTATGAGGCGACACGACATTTGAACAAAACAATTACTATGATAAAAAACAAAGGTGCAAAGGCGATGGTGGCACTCAATCCTGCAACACCAATAAATGTTTTAGAGAGCATACTCGATGACATTGATGCAGTTCTTATTATGACTGTTAATCCGGGATTTGCCGGGCAGAAACTCGTTGAATCAACCTTAAAAAAAATCAAGAATTTGCGCAATTTTCTTGATAAAGAAGGTTATGAAAATATAGAAATTGAAGTGGACGGAAACGTAAGTTTTGAAAACGCAAAACTAATGAATGAAGCAGGCGCAAACATTTTTGTCTGTGGTACGTCAAGCATCTTCTCACAAACAGGAAGCATCATTGAAAATATAAACAGTTTTAGAAGTATATTGGTTTAAACTTTAAGGACCGTAAAACAACAGCGATGGTTTTAATTTATACCATCGCTGTTACTCTATACTTCTGTCCTTAATAACCCTCAAAGGCATATTCCTTTGAGGGTGTTCGTTATAACCGTTTATTCGTCGGATTTATTTTTAGGATTCTTGAGAATTGCACCTATAATCATAACTACTGCGAAAATAACTAGGTAGAAGAGTACAGGAAATGAGAAAGTATCGTTAGCTTTTGCTGCAAGGTAAGGTGTGATGCCGTGAGCATAAACGGCGGCAAATACCATAAATGCACAAGCAATAATAGCGATTATGGGCAATACGAAGCGCTTGAATACGCCCATATCCTTTTCCTTCTTCATCCATGCGATGAAAATCGGAATATACATGGCGTAAATTGTTACGATGGGAAGCTCGGAAGAATCAAAGTTGAAAAGCCCAAACCAACCACTTGTAAGGTTTGCGCCGTAGAAGTATACGAGCCACAAAGCGCATACGAATAATCCCCAAATAGAAGAGTTTGTAGTCATATTCGTTGCTTCATCAACCTGACCGAAGGTGTCGGGTCTGGGACCGTGTTTACGTGCAGCAATAGCGTACATACCACGTGTTGCGCCTACCATAAGGCCGTTAAGAGTGCCAAGGCACGAAACTACGATACAAATATTGAGAAGTGTTCCACCAACAGTGCCGAAGATATTTGTAAATGCCGTTGTAGCGCCTTCGGCAATAAGTACCGCATTATTTGCACCACCAGCAACACCTACGAAATAAAGAACATACGCACTTACAACTACAATAGAGCCTATTATGAGGGCAAGAGGTAAGTTTTTCTTGGGATTCTTAAGTTCTGCGTTTATAGATGTAGCAACAATCCAGCCCTCGTAAGCGAAAACGGTTGCAACAATTGCTGCGAAAAGTCCACTGCTTGCCGTGCCACCGACTGCTTCTGATACTACGTTCGTAAAATTATTTGTAAGAGTTCCGTTAGCAAGACCTACAACAGTACCTACAATTGCCATCAAAACGATGGGAATAAGCTTGATTACGGTAGCACTAATCTGGAATTTACCTGCAAGCTTGGGAGAAAGAGCGTTCATTGTGTACGAGGCAACGAGGAAGAAGCCTGCCAAAATCATTACCTCGGGACCTACCATACTCCAACTGAAAAGAACACCGAGGTATCTTGCGGAAACCCAAGCAAGAACCGAAGTCATTCCCGGATAATAGATATTTACCATAAACCACGCAAGGTAATATCCGTATGTAGTTCCACAAGTAGCTTCTGCATAGTCAACTACACCGCTTACCTTTTCATACTTCGTTGCCATAGTAGCAAATTGCAAAGAACAGATAATCATCAAAAGACCTGTTATTACCCACGCAAGAATACCGAGAGGCATATTTCCACCGGTTGCGATAAGAACGTTTTGAGCCTTAAAGAAAACACCTGAACCAATTACGGTACCAACAACCATACAAATGGCTGTAAGCAAACCGTATTTCTTAGTTAGTTTGTCCATAATAATTCCTCCTGATATTTTAGAGATATGTTTCACACATATCCATTGAACATATGATAACATATTTGTGTAACAAAGTAAATATTTTTTTAGTATCAGAAGCATTTTCCGTATAATTTTCGACAAAAACACTATTTTGCCGTAATTTTAACTGTAGAACAACACTTTCTTTAGTGCGACACTCTATTCTGAAAATAAAATAATGGCTTTATAAAGAATAATAGGGTAAAAAGGAATAAAAAATATTGACTTAAACGCCTTTTGGTGATAAAATAACTATATATATTCTTTTAGGAGAGAAAAAATGAGTTTAGCCGACAGAATTTTTGTTGAGAATTGTAAAAGCATACTTGAAAACGGTGTATGGGATAAGGAATTTCAGGTGCGTCCCAAGTGGGAAGACGGTACGCCTGCATACACAAAAAAGTGTTTTGCAATAGTTAACCGTTACGACCTTGAAAAAGAGTTCCCTATTATGACCCTTCGCCGTACTTATATTAAAACGGCTGTAAACGAGCTTCTCTGGATATGGCAGAAAAAGTCAAACAATATTCACGACCTCAACGCAAAAATATGGGACAAGTGGGCTGACGAGGACGGCTCTATCGGTACGGCTTACGGATATCAGCTTGGAATCAAGCATGAATACAGAGAAGGTATGTTCGACCAGGTTGACAGAGTTATATACGACCTGAAGAACAATCCCAACAGCCGAAGAATAATGACCAACATTTACAATCACGCAGACCTTCATTCCATGAACCTTTATCCCTGCGCGTACAGTATGACCTTTAACGTAGCAAACGGCAAGCTTTCGGCAATACTCAATCAAAGAAGTCAGGATATGCTTGCAGCAAACAACTGGAACGTATGTCAGTATGCCGTGCTTGTACACATGCTTGCTCAGGTAACGGGACTTGGTGTGGGAGAATTCGTTCACGTTATTGCAGACGCTCACATTTATGAGAGACACATTCCCATTATTGAAAGGCTGATTGAAAAGCCTCAATACGATGCACCTAAATTTGAGCTTGACAAGTCCATTGACGATTTTTACAAGTTTACCGATTCAAGCTTTACGCTGACGGATTACAAGTACAACGAATTCAACGAAAAAATTGAGGTAGCAGAATGAATCTGATAGTTGCAATAGATAAAAACAACGGTATTGGAAAAAACGGAGACCTGCTGTGTCACCTTTCGGCAGACCTTAAGCATTTTAAAGAGGTTACCACGGGTAAAACCGTAATAATGGGATATAACACTCTTATTTCCCTTCCGAAAAGTGCGCCCTTGAAAAACAGACGCAATATCGTGCTTTACGAAAAGGATATTGAAATAGAGGGTGCCGAGGTGGTACACAGTCTTGACGAGCTTTTTGAGCTGATCAAGGACGTTGACACCGACCAGCTTTTCGTTATAGGTGGTGCAATGGTATATACCCTCCTTATGCCCTACTGTAAGAGGTTATATATTACCCACATAGAAAAAGCCTTTGATGCCGACAGATTTCTTCCCGAAATCAAGGCTGACCAGTGGCGTGCAATTGAAGAAAGTGAGACGATGGAGGAGGAAGGAATCCCCTTCCGTTACGTGACCTACGAAAGAATATGACAAAGATGAAATTTGCAGCAACCTGCCTTTTCGGGCTTGAAAAATTCGTGGGTGAAACAATTGATATGCTTGGCTACAAAAGGCTTGAAACAATCGAAGGACGAGTTTACTTCGAGGGTGACGAAAGTGCCGTAGCAAGATGTAATATCAATTTCAGATGCGCTGAAAAGTTATTCATAATCCTCGACGAATTTGAAGCGACCACCTTTGACGCTCTGTTTGAGGGCACGAAGGCTATCCCCTGGGAAAAATATATTGGCAAGAATGATGCCTTCCCCGTCAAGGGGCACTGCATAAAATCGGCTTTACACAGTATCCCCGACTGTCAGAGAATAGTGAAGAAGGCTATCGTTGACAAGCTGTACAAGGCGTACAAAACAGATTTTCTTCCCGAAACCAAAGCTAAAATACAAATAGAGTTTTTTATTCTTCGGGATAAAGCGGCGATAATGATAGATACAAGTGGAGCAGGGCTTTACAAGAGAGGCTACAGACAGGGCACAAACGATGCGCCTATAAGAGAAACTCTTGCGGCGGCGCTGGCTCTCATATCGCGTCCGAGAAACGACGTGCTTTTCTGGGACCCTCTTTGTGGCTCGGGAACTATACCCATAGAAGCAGCAATGATACTCAAAAACGTGGCGCCCGGTATAAACCGAAGCTTTGCAGCAGAGGAATTCGACTTCATACCAAAGCATCTTTGGGACGAGGCAAGAAGTGAAGCAAAAAATGCTGAGCGTGAATGCAATTTTGAAATATGGGGCAGTGATATTGACCCTGAGGTAATAGAGCTTGCAAGAGAAAATGCGTCTCGGGCAGGCGTTGGTGACTGTATAAATTTCTTTGTAGCCGACGTTGCCGACATTGAAACTCACGGAAAGCGCGGTACGGTGGTTTGCAATCCCCCATACGGCGAAAGACTGATGGATGTTGCTGATGCCGAAAGGCTCTACAGAGTAATGGGTAAGGCTATGAAGAGACTTGAAAATTGGCAATTATACGTTATTACCTCAAACGAATATTTTGAAAAGCATTTTGGCAGAACGGCAGACAAGAAGCGTAAGCTTTACAACGGAATGCTTAAGTGCAACTATTATCAATATTATAAAAACTAAAAAGGAACTACATTATGGATTACAACAGACTTGCAGACTTACTGTTCCCGAATATTACTACAACTCCCGAGGATATGGAAGCAAGATATCCCCGACGTGAGCTGAAGGAGGGAGCAGTTGTAACAAGGTTCGCTCCCAGCCCCACGGGCTTCGTTCACTTCGGTGGTCTCTTCCCTTCTACCGTAGGTGAAAGAATGGCACATTTGTCAGATGGCGTTTTCTTTCTCAGAATTGAGGATACAGACGCAAAGCGAGAGGTGCCCGGTGCAGCAGAGGGGCTTATAAAAACTCTTGCGAGATACGGCGTTAACTTTGACGAGGGCGCAATACTTGGGGAGGACGGAAAAATCTGTGATAAGGGCGCTTACGGCCCCTACAAGCAGAGCCAGAGAAAAGAAATATACCAAACCTTTGCAAAGGCTCTTGTCAAGGAAGGAAAGGCTTATCCGGCATTTACAACAGAGGAAGAGCTTGACAGACTTAATTCCATAAACAAAAAAGAGGAAATCAAGAACACAAATTGGGAAGAGGAAGCAGAAGCAAAGCGCGCAGAAATGCTGGAAGGCAGAAAGATAACGCTTGAAGAGGTGGAAGCGCATCTTAAAGAAAATCACCCCTTCGTGCTTCGTATTCTTGCCGACGGCGACGGAGAAAGAAAAATAAAAGTAACGGACCTTGTGAAAGGCACTCTTGAACTTCCCGAAAACGACGAGGACTTCGTTCTTCTGAAATCCGACGGTATTCCCACCTATCATTTTGCCCACGCAGTTGACGACCACCTTATGGGCACAACACACGTTATCAGAGGTGAGGAATGGCTGCCCAGCCTTCCGAAGCACCTTCAGCTTTTCCGTTATCTCGGATTTAAGTTGCCTAAGTTTATGCACATCTCACAGATAATGAAGCTTGATGAAAACGGAAACAAAAAGAAGCTTTCAAAGCGTGATATGGGTGCAAATATGGACGATTACACGGGAATGGGATACACTCCCGAGGCTGTGTGTGAATACGTTATGACCCTCCTCAACTCAAACTACGAGGAGTGGCATATGCAGAATCCCGACAAGCACTACAAGGAATTCCCCTTCAGCGCTAAGAAAATGTCGGTGTCGGGCTGTCTTTTCGATTACGACAAGCTCAACGACGTGTCCAAAAACGTGCTTTCCAGAATGAGCGCCGAGGATATCACGGCAAAGGTTACTGAATGGGCGAAGGAGTTTGATGAGGAATTCGGCAAGCTTCTTGAGAGAGACAAAGACTATGCTACCAAAATTTTTGCAATAGGCAGAGGTGGAAAGAAGCCCCGTAAGGACTTGGCTACCCTCGCTGACGCAAAGGGATATATGGGATTTTTCTACGACGAGCTTTATAAGGTTGAAGAGGAATACCCCGACAGCTTTGATAAGACGGACATTAAGAAAACGCTGTCCGACTTTATGGAAACCTACGACGAGGGCGACGATATGAACACCTGGTTTGAAAAGGTAAAAGCAATTGCAGACGGTCTTGGATATGCTTCTGATATGAAGGCGTACAAGGCAGACCCTGAAAGCTTTAAGGGTAACGTTGCAGACATCAGTATGTTTATACGACTTGCCGTAACGGGCAAGACCAACGCTCCCGACCTTTACACCGTTATGCAGATAATGGGTAAGGACAGAGTATTTGACAGAATCAACAAAATGCTCGCAGTTTTATGAAAGGACACAGACAATGGAAGAAACGAAAAATTTTATTGAAGAAATTATTGATGCCGATTTAGCCGAAGGAAAAATCGAAAAGATACACACTCGCTTCCCTCCTGAACCAAACGGTTATCTTCACATCGGTCATTGCAAGGCGCTCGCCATAGATTTTGGAACGGCAAAAAAATACGGTGGTCTTTGTAATCTTCGTATGGACGATACTAACCCTGCCAAGGAGGACACCGAATACGTTGACGCAATCAAGGAGGATATTCATTGGCTGGGCTTTGATTGGGACGACAGATTTTTTTACGGCTCGGACTATTTTGACAAGGACTACGAGTATGCTATTGAGCTTATAAACAAGGGACTTGCTTACGTTTGCGAGCTGACTGCCGACCAGATGGAAAAATACAGAGGTGACCTGACTCATCCTGCAACCTCTCCCTGGCGTGACAGACCCATTGAAGAAAGCCTTGACCTTTTTAAGAGAATGAAGGACGGGGAGTTTCCCGACGGAAAATATACTCTCCGTGCAAAGATAGACCTTGCTTCAGGAAACTTCTGGCTTCGTGACCCTGTAATATACAGAATTAAGCATATGCATCATCACCGTCACGGAGACAAGTGGTGCATCTACCCCACCTACGATTTCGCACATCCCATTCAGGATGCACTTGAGGGTATTACTCACTCTCTCTGCTCTCTTGAATTTGAAATCCACAGACCTCTCTACAATTGGGTTATTGAAAACGTGAGCGTTCCTCACAAGCCCCGTCAGATAGAGTTTGCAAGACTTAACATTACGAACACCGTGCTTTCAAAGAGATTTTTACGTCTTATGGTTGAAAGTGGAAGAGTTGACGGCTGGGATGACCCCAGAATGCCCACTCTTTGCGGCTTGAGAAGGCGTGGTTATACAGGCGCCTCAATCGTTGACTTCTGTTCAAGAGTAGGTGTGGCGAAAGCGAACAGTCTTGTTGATATAAGACTTCTTGAAGCCTGCATCAGAGACGAGCTGAACGAAACGGCTCCCAGACGCATAGCTATCCTCGAGCCTATCAAGGTTATTGTAGACAACTATCCCGACGGAAAGGAAGAAATTTTCGAGCTTCCCAACCATCCTCAACACCCCGAAATGGGAACGAGAAAGGTTAAGTTTACCAAGGAAATATTTATCGATGCCGAGGACTTCGCCCTTGTACCTCCACCTAAGTTTTTCAGACTCAAGCCCGACGGTGAGGTAAGACTTATGGGTGCTTATATCGTTAAGTGTGGCGACATCGTTATGAACGATGACGGCAGTGTAAAGGAAATACACTGTTCTGCCGACCTTGAAACAGGTAACGGAAATCCCGTTGACGGACGAAAGATAAAGGGTACTATCCATTGGCTTTCACAAGAAAACGCCATTGATTCGGACGTAGTGCTTTATGAAAATCTTCTTACTCTCGAAGATCCCTCAAAGCTTCCTGACGACAAGGAATTCACAGATTATCTCAATCCCGATTCCAAGAAGATAAAGCGTGCTAAGGTGGAAGCAAATCTTGCCGAAGCCAAGGCCGGTGACAAGTTCCAATTCGTAAGACTTGGATACTTCTGCCGTGACACGAAAAACGAAAACACCTTTAACAGTATCGTTTCGTTAAAGGACAGTAAGGGTAAATAAAGACAGCCATAATTTAAAACCATTAACAAAAATCCCGACAGAGTATTCTGTCGGGATTTTTATTATCTAATCAGGTCTTTTGTTCTTCAAGAGATATATTACGAAGCTCAACGTAGAGGCAAGGGCAAACAGTAGCGTTGCAATAAACAAGGCGTCACCCAAATCAGCAGAGGACGTATTTCCCGTGGTAATCCATAGCATTACTGTTATAACCGTCAGTCCTGCCGAAGCGAATGAAAGCTTAAGTCTCCATTTATCCTTGTTATACGAATTTTTATACAAGACGGCTTCCTTAATAGCAGTTACAATAATTGCCACAAACAAGAATAAAGGTATATCCATAAGAAGCACAACACCCATAACCTGTGGAAAGCTCATTGATACCGTAAGCAAATCCATATTGTTACTCGGAATAATAAGCCACAATGCAACTGCTTCGAGTAAGAAGATTATCACGTAAAAAGCAATGAGCGCTTTTCTTATCTTCTTTTCAACTGATTTTCTGTTCATTATCTCACCCTACTCTATTTTACATCATTTCGTAGCGAAAAGCAACTATGAAAAAGCTTTTTTCAAAAGCTTATAATCATTGAGGGTAACGCAACGGAAAATACGAAGCAATAGAAGATAAATGAGCATTGAAATAACGAAGGCAATAATTAACGTAAAAAGACTTGTGGCAACAGCACCGTGAAGCCACGTCAATACGGTTCTTGTTATAATGACGGAAAGCGTTACTGCAAGGGTGGGAATAAAAAACCACGAAATGAAGCGAATGGGTACCCTCGTGCGTTTTGCAAGCTTTAATGAGGACATAATACAATTTAATACCTCCCCAAACCAGACCACAAAAACGTAGCCCCCCAATCCAAAGACGGGAACTAAAAGCCATACCAGCAACACGCTTGAAACAGAGTCCACAATATTGTACTTCACCACACTGACCTGCTCGCCCAATCCTTTGAGAATTGCATCTGCAAGGTGATCGTAAAGCATAAAAACAATGAGAGGTGCCAGCACCTTTATGTAAAATCCACATTCGTCACTGTTGTAAAAAATCTCTCCTATTTCCGAAGAAAATCCAAAAATCACACCCGACACACCCACTGCAAAAAAGGACGTTAGCTGCATTACCTTGGCAGTCAACCTTTTAAGACGCCGTGTGTCACCCGATGCGTTGCAAGCAGAAAATTCAGGTATCAGCAGGTCGGAGGCAGCGTAAAGAAAAGCCGACGGAAACATTATGACGGGGAAAACCATTCCCGTTATCATTCCGTAAAGCCCAAGCGCCCTTGAGGAGTCCACTCCACCCTTGCGAAGTCCCGAGGGAATCATCATATGCTCAATGGAGTGAAGCCCCGTTCTTATAACGGAGCTGACGGCAACGGGCAGTGCTATAACGGACACACGTCGGGCAAGCGCCGTCTTTTTATGGTTGCCCTTGAAAAGCTTTTTTCTGTCGTTGTTATAAAAGAAAAAGCCTAAAGCAAATGAAATTATTTCGGCGAAAATTCCACCCACGATAAGTGACAGGCAGGCATATTCCAGATTGCTTCCGTCGAATTTCAACAGCATAAAATAGGTAACGCCCATTCTTACGAATTGGTCCAGAAGCATTGGCATAGCGCTTCCCGACATTCTGCCCACTGCCGTAAAATAGGCGTTGATAATTCCCGACATTACAATAAAAGGAAAGCTTATGGACATCATACGGATAGAAGCAGCAGTTCTGATATCGCCTAAAAAAAGAGAGGCTATGGGATTGGCAAATACAAAAAATGTGACGGCTATTATGCTTCCAAATATAAGTGAGGTTAAAAGGCACCTTTCTGCTGCACGGGCAGCTTCACGAGGATTCTTTTTTTCTATTTCTTCTGCAATTATTCTGGTGGTTGCAAAGCCTATGCCAGCCGATGACAGAGTTATACCCAATCGGTATACCGAGCCTGTGAGAGAATATAGACCCAAGCCCTCTTCTCCTACCTTCTGAGACAGATAGACGGAAAACCAAAGAGAGAGTATTCTTAAAAACACGGTGGTTATCACCATAAGCGATGCATTAAACAAAAACTTTTTAATTTTTTTCATATTATTACTCCTATAGGTAATCATATGAAAAGTGAGGACACCGTATGAATAAACGGTGTCCTCATTTTGTTAAAAATCTTTTATTGTAAGGGCTAATTCCTTCAATAAATCACGTGCGAGCGCTCCTCTCACGCCCCACCTTTTACCTGCCTGCTCTCCTGCCCTGCCGTGTAAAAACACTGCAGTAGGAACTGCCCTTTCCATAGGCATTCCCTGTGCCAGAAGCGATCCGATAAGTCCTGCAAGAACGTCTCCCGAGCCACCCTTTGACAGAGTTGAATCTCCGGTAACGTTGGCAAAGGTTTCCCCGTTGGCAAGCGCAATTACGGATATTTTGTCCTTTAAAACCAAATTTGTATTATACCTTTTAGCAAAATCCTGGGCATAAGCAAAGGTATCTTTACTTATTCCATCAACGCTTACTCCCGTGAGCCGTGAAAACTCAAGCAGATGTGGTGTAAGCACTGTATGGGTGCCAAGAAAACCCAATAGCTCGTGTGTGTCCGAGATTATATTCAATGCGTCTGCATCAATTACCGTCGGCTTCCTTACTACCGACAATATGCGATAAAGAAGCTTGCGAGCAATATCGCTCTTACCCAAGCCGACGCCAACAGTCAAAGCCGAATAAGAATTTATTCTTTTCGCGTCCCATTGATCCCAAAATGAAGCAATGGCTTCGGGGATAAGAGTCTGAATCGGTATTCTGTTATCGGGGTGCGTCAGTATTTCAACAAGCCCCGTACCACTTCGGTATGCAGACTCAGCCGAGAAATAGGCAGCTCCTGCCATACCTCTGTCTCCACCGAAAACAAGGAGTCTTCCACAATCTCCTTTATTGGTGACGGTATCTCTGTCGGGAAGCTTAACGTCACTTGCTTCAAATACTTTTACGTTTTCAATTCCGTTATAATCTGTCATAAAATCAAATTAACTGCTCCGTGAAGATTTTCAAGTAAAATTTCACCTCGGCTCGTTGCGTGCTCGCCGTCCAGTGCCCAATTAAGCTTATTGGTTGTCTTTACCTTTATAGATGATGCGTGGAAAAAGGTAATATGCTCTTCCGAATAGTCTCCGTTGGCAAGAGCAATCAGTATTTTAGGAACGTCGAGCAGCAGCTTTGGCATACGGATAAGCAGAATTTCGAACTCTCCGTCAGAAAGGTTTACAAGGTTTGAGTCAAGTTTTATAAGACCTGCAATTGAAGTCGAATTACTGATAGCACCAAAAAGGTAATCGTCCTCATACACCTTGCCGTCGGCTTCAAGTCGAACGTGGTAGGGCTTGATAGACGAAAGGTCGGACATACCGTTGAGTACGTAGGCTGAATGTCCCAAAACGTTCTTGCTCTGTTGAGGCGTTGAATAGGACGCACCGGTAAACGCGCCGAATGAGGCAACGTATGAGAAATATAAATCGCCAAATCTTCCAACGTCAAGCTTTCTCGGCTTGCCGGTGGTAATATTTGAAGCAGCCGTTACAGAATTCTGCGAAAGCTCAAGGGTTGAGGCAAAATCATTTGTTGTCCCAGCCGGGATATATCCTATTGGAACATTAAGCTCAGATTTCAATACGCCTGTGATAAGCTCGTTATAGGTTCCGTCGCCACCACCACAAACAATCAAATCATAGCTTGCACCGGAGGACAGAACCTTTTCCGTGGCATCTCCTTTTTTCTTGGTAAGGTAAATGTCACATTCGTATCCACCCTTATAAAAGGCTTTGTCTATATCTGCAATGTCTTTAAGAATCTTCATTTTTCCAGCAGTGGGATTGATTATAAAAAGTACCTTTTTCATTTGACCGCCTTTCTTGTGCAAGCCATATCTGTCACGTATTTGTATTGTTCATAAATTGCAATATCTATATTTGTATGTTTTTACTATATTTTACAGTATACTGTATAAAAAGTCAACTACTTTGTTGACAAATAATATTCAATGTGTTACAATTGGGTGCGATGAAAAAGCAGAAAATAAGGAGAGTTTTATGGAAGAATCTGCACTTCGTGAGCTTGCCACAACAATTCCCGAATATTGGCGTGAGCATCTCAGCGAAAAAATCAAAAAGATACGTGAAAATCAGATAAAGGCCGGCCCCGACGGAATCAGCTTCGGTCTTATATCCGACATACATTGGCGCACGAATAAAAAGCATTCGGCAGCACTTCTTGAAAAGGTTTTAAACGACTGTAGCATTTCTTACTTCTTTAATGCAGGTGACCTTTTTTCAGGACAGGGCATTTGCAAGCCCGAGGATATTATTTCCGAATTTATCGACTACCGAAAGCTGTTTGCAAGAATAGAGAGTAAGTGCCTCATGGTTGAAGGTAATCACGATGCCACTTATTCTACCTTTGAAGCTCCCGACTATTATGCACAGAATCTTTCGTTTAATGAATTCTACGAGTATTATTTCAGACATCAGGCGCAGTATACGGACAGAGAGTTCGGTGAAAACGGCACTTATTATTTCGTTGACGACAAGTTCCGTAAAACAAGACTGATCGTTCTTAACGTTCACGACGTTCCAAACGACGACGTTAATGAGGACGGACGCCCTGTGTATAACAGATTCCGCGCCGCAGGAACGGGCGTTGGTCAACGTCAGCTTGATTGGTTTGCACACGTTGCTCTCGACGTGCCCTCTCCTGAATGGACGGTAGTTCTCGGCACTCACGAGCCTATGTGCTTTTCAAAAAGAGGCGGTGTGCGTAACTACGGCTTATTACTCGACATAATAAACGCATTCAGCCATCATACCTCTTTTGAAGGAGAAGTATCCTACCCTGAAGAGTTTGCTCATTTTAACGCCAAGGTTTCGGTAGACTATACCGGCAAGGGTGGAGACTTTGCTATCTGGGTGGGTGGACACACTCACTACGATCTGGACCTTGTGTTAGACGACGTTCTTTCAACTGCTACTCTTAACGACGGTATGCACAACAGTGAAAACAACCCTACGCCTCACGTTGCAGAAACCTCTGCTGAGCAGGCTTTTGACATTTTTACCATTGATAAGCACAACCACAGAATTTACATCACGAGAATAGGCGCGGGAAATGATCGCGAGTTTGAATACAAGGTGTTTTGATATGTTCAAGCGTATGGACAGGTACTACTGTACCAAATGTATGTATATGACGGCTCCTCCGTGCGAATGTCCCAACTGTCACGCACCTGCTGAGGAATGGCGTATTATTGATGAGGAGGGCTATTATGATTTAGGCAAAAGAGTGCCTGAATTCTACGAGGCTCACCTTGAAGAAAAGATACAAACGATCCACGAAAAGCAGATACTTGCAGGAAGAACGGGAACGAGTGTAGGTCTGATTTCCGACACTCATTTCATAATGAATTATACCCATTCGGGCGCACTTATGAACAAGGTGCTGACCGACTGCTATATTCCCTATTATTTCAATGCAGGCGACGTCGTGTCGGCATACTCGGTTTGTCCCAAAGAAAGTATCTTCGACGACCTCGACGATACGAGGCGTTTATTCCACGAAACAGAGAAAAAATGCCTTATGGCACGGGGCAATCACGACGATACCTATTCCGACTTTCCAGATAAGCCTTACGGACAAAGGCTGACGAGCTCCGAGCTCTACGAGGGCTTTTTCAGATTTCAGTCAATGTATCCCGACAGAGTATTCGGCCCGACCGGCACCTACTTTTATGCCGAGGATACCGTTCATAAAATGAGATATATAGTTCTCGATAACTACGATATGAACAAGGTTCAACTCGATTGGTTTGCAAAGATTGCTCTTGACGTGCCCTCAACCGATTGGGGCGTGGTACTGTGTACTCACGTCTGCCCTGCAAATAACAATCTTGGCGCTGTGCCCAAGTCGGCATTACTCATTGGTATAATCAACGCCTTTCGCCGTCATACGTCCTTCGTTTCAGACGACAAGCACGGCGCAATCGTTTCGGTGGATTTTACGGGACGTGGTGGCGAGTTTATAACCTGGGTAGGTGGACATTGGCACGAGGACCTTCTTGGCGACGTAGAAGGAATAAAATGCTTAGCCGTGTCACACGATTACGCAAAGCTGCCAGAACGTGTCAAGGGACAGGTATCGGAACAACTTTTTGATATCCTTACCATCGACAGAAAACGGCATAAGGTTTACGTAACCCGTATAGGCTACGGTGAAGACAGAGAATTTAATTACGAGGTGTTTTAAAATGGACAAGTTTTATTGTACGAAATGCTTTTATCTTGTGTCAGAGGACACTCCCCCCGAAGTATGTCCCATATGTGGCACGGCAAGACAGTTTTTTGCCCCTGTTGTAAAAAATACAAAGCAGTTTATTCCTGAATATTGGAATGAGCATCTTGAACAGAAGATAACCGAAATACATAACCGTCAGATACAGGCAGGCCGTGACTGCTCAAGCTTCGGTCTCATTACCGACCTTCACTGGGCACCCAATGAAAAGCATTCTGCCGCACTTCTTGAAAAGGTACTGACAGATTGTGGCGTTCCATTCTTCTTCACAGGTGGCGACATTGTCTGTGGCTCAGGCGTTTGCCCTGCTTCGTCTCTTAAGAGAGAGCTGAGTGAGTATTCGCAGGCATTCAAGGACATTGAGCATAAGTGTCTTATGGTTCAGGGTAATCACGATTCTGCATACTCTACCCTTCCCATTCCTCATTATTATGACGAGTCACTCACCTCAGAGGAAATATACGAGTATTATTACAGATCTACGGCTCAGTACACAAACCGTGTGTTTGGTCCTGACAACACCTATTGCTATGCAGACGACAGACTTCATAAAATGCGTTATATCGCTCTTAACACTCACGTAAAGTGGACGGACGATCTTGACGAAAACGGACTTCCTCTCTGCAATGCATTCAGGTCCCCGGGATTTATGCAGGAGCAGCTTGAATGGCTGGCTCACGTGGCTCTTGACGTGCCCTCTACCGACTGGACGGTAGTTATATGTACTCACGAGCCTGCATATCAAGGCTTTGCCAATACTTCTATGGTGCTTGGCATAATCGACGCCTTTCGCCGTCATGAAAAATTTGAGAAAACGAACATAGATGAAAAGAGACCTTATTACAGCTCTCAGATTTCCGTTGACTTCACGGGCAGAGGTGGTAACTTTGCTATATGGGTAGCTGGTCATATGCACAAAGATGATTTTAAATACTGCAACGGTATTTTGTCAACGACTACTCTCAACGACTGCTTACATAATGACCCTCATTCTGAATTCGTTCACGTTAAGGGTACGACCACGGAACATGCATTCGATATCTTTACAATAGACAAGCACGCTCATAAAATCTACGCTACGCGTATAGGTTGTGGTGAAAATCGCGAATTTGAATACGAGGTATTTTAAAAAATTGATTCCGTCTGCAAATGCAGACGGAAGTTTTTTCTCTATCTGTATATAATAAACAACATAGCAATATGCAATTTATTATATAACCGTTATTCAAAACATACTAAAAAAATATTGAAACTTGAAAATAAATGTGTTAAAATAATAGTAAATATTGACAAAAGGAGAAATAAATGGATATTATCGAAAGCGTAAAAGCAGCAGAAGATCTTGCTGAGAGCATAAAGCAATCGGCAAAGGCAGAAGCGCAAAAGCGTTTGTCCGAAGCCGAAAAAAAGGCTAAAGAGGAAGCACAGAAAATGATAGCCGATGCAAAAGCCACAGGCGAGGTATTGTATGCCGAAGCTATTGCCCGTGCAGATTTGGCAACGGCAGAAGCTGAAAAAGCTCTTGAAAAAGAAAAAGAAGCAGTCAAAGCCACGGCTGAAAAAAACAAAACTGTGGCTGTTGATAAAATTACATCTCTCATTTAAAGGGGAAATTGCTTAATGATAGCACCTATGAAAAAGGTGTCGATAGTATGTATGCGCGAGGACAGAGAAAAGGTCCTGAAGGCATTGCAGCATTCGGCACTAATGATGATTGAAGTCTCCGATACGGGTGTTATGGGAGACGACAGAGAGAGTGGCGAGCACCAACGCAGGGTAGAACAGCTTCTTCGTGAGTTGAACAAATACAAAGAAAAGAAAGGCTTATTTGCACAACCCACAGAAGTAAACGAAAGTAGCTTTGATACTCTGTCAGACGACACGATCTCTCTTTGCAACAGTATTGAAAATCTAATCAAGAAAAGAGACGAGCTGGTTTCAGAGGAAGCCTCTTTACAGTCAATAACCGATACCTTGCGTGATTGGGCTGAGTTGAAAGCACTGGCACAGGACTTAAAGCAAACGGAATCTACCGACGTAATGACAGTAAGACTTCCCGTAGCAAAATACCCTCTCCTCGAAGAGCGCATTGCAGACCTTGATGCAAGCTTTGAAAAGGTGTCGGTCAACGAAAAGACCGTTCAACTGCTCATAGTGTGTATGAAGGAAGCGTGCCACAGTCTGCGAGCCCTCTTATCCGAATGCGAAGCAGAGGAAATAAAGCTACCGATAGTTTCAGGAAAGATAGCCGATAAGCTGAGTGAAACGAATAAGCGACTGTTGGAAGTATCCGATGAAAAAAACGCTATCAACGAACAGCTTGAAGCTTCTGCTAAAAGCTCAACGGCTGACGTGGAAACTCTGTTCGAACAGTACAGAGCAAGCGCCGACAGAGCTGAAGTAAGACTGAGCGAAACGGTTGAAACCGTCTTTATAGAAGGTTGGGTAAGAGCAGACTGTATGGATAAGTTAAAATCCACCATAGAGGAAGCTACTCCCATATTCGACGTAGAGTCCCGTGACCCCAAGGAAGACGAGGAGGTTCCTACGTCTCTTCAGAACAGCAAGCTGGTAAGCCAATTTGAAGGCATAACCGAAATGTTTAACCCTCCCAAGTATAACGACTACGACCCCAATGCCGTAATGGCGCCCTGGTACTGGATAATCTTCGGTATGATGATGGGTGATGCAGGCTACGGTCTTATGATGGCAGTGTTAATCTTTCTGGGTAAAAAGCTGATGAAGCCCCGTGGTGGTACGGCTAAGCTGATGAACGTGCTTCTTTATTCGTCTGTAACCACTATCTTCTTCGGTATCCTCTTCGGAAGCTATTTCGGTGAGGAGCTATTCCCTCCCCTTATAGGCTTCACCTCTATGAGTGATCCCATAAAAATGCTTATTCTCACTCTCGTTGTTGGCGTACTTCATATCTTTACGGGTATGATAACCAAGATTGTGCTGAACGTGAGAAGTGGTAACGTGCTTGACGCTATTTTCGATCAGGTTTCATGGATGATGATAATTGCCGGACTTGGCATGATATTTATCCCACCTTTAAGCAAGGTGGGTCCGATAATAGCAATTATCGGCGCATTGATAGTTCTCTTCACGGCAGGACGCGCAAAAAAAGGTATCGTTGGTAAGATAACGGGTGGCCTTGGAGGACTTTACAATATTACAAGCTATCTCAGTGATATTCTTTCCTACTCCCGAATTCTTGCTCTCGGACTTGCAACGGGCGTCGTAGGATACGTTATGAATATGCTTGCAGGTATGGTGCAAAACGGTGTAATAGGATTTATACTGTCGCTTCTTATATATATTGTAGGTCACGTGTTCAATCTGGTGTTGGGTCTGCTTTCGGCTTACGTTCACTCCTGCAGACTTCAATACATTGAATTCTACGGTAAGTTTTATGAGGGTGGAGGAACTGTCTTTAAGCCCTTTGGAATAAGAACAAACTATATTAATATTAAAAAAGATTAATTTTTGGAGGAAAAAACTATGTTTGATTCAGGACTTGTAATTGCAATTTTCGGTGCAACTCTTTGCGCCCTCTTGGGTGGTTGTGGCTCGGCTCTCGGCGTAATGTACGCAGGTAAGGCTGCTGCCGGTGTGGTTTCAGAAAAGCCCGACCTTTTCGGTAAAATGCTGGTGCTTCAGGCTCTCCCGGGTACACAGGGTATCTACGGCTTCCTTATCGCTATTCTCGTTATGGTTAACACCGGTCTTCTCGGTGACCCCGTTGAGCTTACAGTTGCACAGGGTTGGTCATATTTCTTTGCTACCTTGCCTATGGCAATAGTAGGTCTTATCTCAGGTATTGCACAGGGTAAAACTGCTGCTGCTGCTATCCATATGACAGGTAAGCAACCCGATGCTTCAGGTAAGGGTATTACCATGACTGCTCTCGTTGAAACCTACGCCATCCTTGCGCTTCTTACCTCAATTCTTTTGATATTCAGCCTTTAATCAGGGAGAAAAATAATGAGTGCAGAAACAGTAACTACAAAAATAGAAGAAAAAGCGCGCCTTGCTGCCGATGAAATACTTGCAGAAGCGAGAAAAAAGGCTGACTCCGACAGAAAAGCAATTCTTGACGATGCAGCTTTGCGTGTTGAAAAAATGCTTGAAGGCGCAAAGCAAAATGCAGAAATTGCAGAAAAGGGCAGAGCGCAGACCGATGCTATGAATATTAAGCTCGGTATTCTTGACACAAAGCGACAGATTATCAACGAAGCTAAAAACGAGGCAAAGGCAAAGCTTATCAATATGAGCGAGGAAGACTTTATAAAAATCTTCACGAAGTATATTTCCACATCCGAGTTGTCGGGTGAATTTGAGCTTATTCCCTCTGCCGTTCACCGTGATTTCTGCAAAGGTGCTATAAAGAGCTTTGAGAAATGCGCTGATATTAAAATTAAGCTTTCAAAGGCAGATGCAGATATTGATTCGGGCTTCATACTTTCGTCGGAGGAATATGACGTTGAGTTTTCTCTTGACGCCGTGCTTGACGAAATGCTTGAAGTAAACGAAAAAGCAATTGCTGACATACTCTTTGAAACGGGAGACGTCAAATGATGACGCAAAATGAATTTGCAAAAAAATCCTATGAATATGCCGTAGGTGCTATAAAAGCTACCTCTCATCCTCCGTTGACGGAGGAAGGGCTTCGCCGTTTGAGTGAAGCTGACTTGTCGGATTTTCCAAGGCTCCTTGACGAGCTTGGCTGGGGTCGTGGCATTGAGGGTAATCTGTACGAGAGAATTCAGGGTGAGTTTGAATATGCAGTTGCCTTCATTCGTGATATTTCCCCTGACCTTTCACTGACTGACCTTCTTCTCTTTGAAGAGGACGCGCAAAACTTGAAGCTATTCTTAAAGGGTCAGCTTATCGGACGGGACGTAACCGAGCTTGCCAACAAGGGTGGCTCTATTCCCATAGAAATAATAAGAGGCTCTGTTGAAGCAGGTGACTTTTCTCTGATCAGTGAAACTCTTGATAGAGAGCTTAAAGGGATTGAAGAGGAAAAAGACCCCTTCGTGATAAGCTCAAGAGCAGACCGTGCGATATTTATGCACACGCTGGAGCTTGCCCGAAAAAAGAACACGGCGCTCTACGAAATGCTTTTGAAGTACGGTGGCGCAAAGAACAGAATATCCGAAGCAAGACTGCGTCTTATGGGACAGGATATTGAAGGCGCAAAGGACCTTCTTCTGCCCGTTGAATACACAAGCATCGCCCAAGACGGCAGAAGCGAGGATGAAATAATTGAAGAAGCGAAGGAAACCATTTCCCACGCTATGTACGAATTGAGAAGTGGAGAAAACTTTGCTCCAATTGCAGAATATTTCTTTGCAAAGAAGAGTGAGTCAGAAGCTCTCAGACGACTTCTTACCCAGTGTGAGCTTCAAAACAAGGGGGCGAACGTACAGTGAATGAAAATAAAATTGCAGCAGTAGGTGACAGAGCAAGTATTCTTATTTTCAACACAGCAGGAATTCTTACCCGTGCCGTTGACAGCGCTAAATCGGCTGAGCGCGAGGTGAGAGCACTTGCGTCAAACGGATACAAGGTTATTTTTATCAGTGAAAAATATATCGCTGACCTTACGGATATACTTGAAAAATACAGAGAATCAGCTTATCCCGCCATTATTCCCATTCCCGACAGATCGGGGACTATGGGGGTTGGAAATGAAAAAATTATAGCCAATATGGAAAAGGCTATCGGGACTAATATTTTTGATAAATGAGAAAGGTAAGGTATACCTTAAATGGAAAAACAGGTTGGAACTATATATAAGGTTGCAGGTCCTCTTATCGTTGCCACGGGAATGCGTGACGTTCAGATGTACGACGTGGTAAGGGTAAGTGAGAAGAAGCTTCTCGGTGAAATTATCGAGCTGAGAGGTGACCGTGCATCCATTCAGGTTTACGAGGACACTACCGGCATCGGACCTGGTGAAAACGTATACGTTACAGGCGAGCCTCTTTCAGCAGAGCTTGCACCCGGTCTTATTGAGGGTATTTTCGACGGAATTGAGCGTCCTCTTGAAAAAATCAGAGACGTGGCAGGAAGCAGAATACCCAGAGGTATTGACCTTCCCAAGCTTGACCGTGAGAAAAAGTGGTTCTTCAAAGCAGTAGCCAAGGTTGGTGACAAGGTGTCAGGTGGTAAAGTGCTTGGAGAGGTAGAAGAAACTCTTGCCGTAACTCAGAAAATAATGGTGCCTCCCACTATGTCAGGTACTGTTGAATGGATTTACGAGGGTGAAGCTACGATTACCGAAACCATAGCTAAAATAAAGACCGACAAGGGAGACGTAGTTGATATTGCCATGCTTCAGAAATGGCCAGTAAGACGTCGCCGTCCCTATGCCGAAAAGCTTGTACCAAACGAGCCCATGATAACGGGACAGAGAACCATCGACTCTCTCTTCCCTATTACAAAGGGTGGTGTTGCGGCAATTCCAGGTCCCTTTGGCTCAGGTAAAACCGTTACGCAGCATCAGATAGCAAAATGGGCTGATGCAGACATTATTATTTACATTGGTTGTGGAGAACGTGGAAATGAAATGACCGACGTTCTTAAGGAATTCCCCACGCTGAACGACCCGAGAACAGGTCTTTCGATTATGAAGAGAACGGTTCTCATAGCAAACACCTCTGATATGCCCGTTGCTGCTCGTGAGGCGTCAATTTACACGGGTATTACCATTGCAGAATACTTCAGAGATATGGGCTACAAGGTTGCTATTATCGCCGATTCAACGTCACGCTGGGCAGAAGCCCTTCGTGAAATGTCCGGACGACTTGAGGAAATGCCGGGTGAAGAAGGCTACCCTGCATATCTTTCAACAAGACTTGCAGAATTCTACGAAAGAGCTGGCTCTGTAAAATGTCTTGGTGGTGACAGATTCGGCGCAATAACTGCCATCGGTGCAGTATCTCCTCCCGGTGGTGACACAAGTGAACCCGTATCCCAGGCAACTCTCCGTATCGTAAAGGTATTCTGGGGACTTAGTGCTGACCTTGCGTACAAGCGTCACTTCCCTGCTATTGACTGGCTTAAGAGCTATTCTCTTTACGAGGAATCAGCTTTCAAATACTATACCGAAAAGGTAAACGACGAATGGGCTGCTCACGTAAGAGAGGTAAAGGCGCTTCTCGGCGAAGAGGCAGAGCTTCAGGAAATCGTACGTCTTATCGGATTTGACGCTCTGGGTGAAAAGGACAGAATCACCCTTGAATGCGCACGCTCAATCCGTGAGGACTTCTTGCAGCAGGACTCCTTCCGTGAGTATGACAGATACACCTCGTCGGCAAAGCAGGCTGATATGCTGTCGGCTATTCTGAATTGGTATCATATGAGCCTTTCTTCTCTTAGCAAGGGCGCTACCTATAAAATGATAATGAATATGTCTGTGCTTGAAATGATTGCTAAAATGAAATACCAGCCCGAAGAAAGCTGGTCTGATTTCTATGCAAATCTGAATGAAACTCTTTCACGCGAGTTTTCAGAAATAGGCATTGGAGGTGACATAGCTTGAAGAAGGAATATAAAACAATAAAAGAGGCAGTTGGACCTCTTATGATGGTTGAATGTGTTGACAACGTAAAATACTACGAGATCGTTGAAATTAAAGAAGCTAATGGCAACACACGACTTGGAAGAGTTCTTGAAATAAAGGACAAAACTGCAGTAGTTCAGCTTTTTGAAAGCTCTCAGGGACTTCAGTTATCCAGTGCCAAGGCAAAATTTCTCGGACGCCCTCTGGAGCTTGCCGTGTCACGCGATATGATAGGCAGAGTATTCGATGGAATGGGCAGACCCATTGACAACGGTGAAAAGATTATTCCCGAAAGGTTTGACGATATTAACGGCGAGCCTATCAATCCTGCAGCACGCGATTACCCTGCTGAATTCATTCAGACAGGTATTTCTGCAATAGACGGACTTAACACACTTGTAAGAGGACAGAAGCTTCCAATTTTCTCTGGCTCAGGTCTTCCACACGCAAACCTTGCAGCACAGATTGCAAGACAGGCTAAGGTACGTGGAGGTAACGATAACTTTGCCGTTGTATTCGCTGCTATCGGTATCACCTTTGAGGAAGCGCAGTTCTTTGTAAACGACTTTAAGAAGACGGGCTCTATTGAGCGTTCCGTGCTCTTTATGAATCTTGCTGACGCACCTGCAGTTGAGCGTATTGCCACTCCCCGTATGGCTATTACCTGCGCAGAATATCTCGCTTACGAGCTTGGTATGCACGTGCTTGTAATACTCACCGACCTTACTAACTACGCAGAAGCTCTCCGTGAGGTTTCGGCAGCTAGAAAGGAAGTTCCGGGCAGACGAGGATATCCGGGTTACCTTTACACCGACCTTGCAACCCTCTATGAAAGAGCAGGAAGAATAAACGGCAAGGGTGGTTCTATAACGCAGATTCCCATTCTTACAATGCCTGAGGACGACAAAACTCACCCCATTCCCGACCTTACAGGATATATTACAGAGGGACAGATAATTCTTTCACGTGATTTGTATATGAGAGGTATCGAGCCTCCCATCGATGTACTCCCCTCCCTTAGCCGTCTGAAGAATAAGGGTATCGGTGAGGGCAAGACACGTGAGGACCACGCTGATACGATGAACCAGATTTTCTCGGCGTATGCAAGAGGTAAGGAAGCCAAGGAATTGGCTGTCGTATTGGGCGAAGCTGCTCTTTCTGAAATGGACAGAAAGTATGCTAAGTTCTCCGAAGCCTTTGAAAACGAATATATTTCACAGGGCTACAACACCGACAGAAGCATAGAAAAAACCCTTGAAATAGGCTGGAAGCTTCTCTCTATTCTTCCGAAATCCGAATTAAAGAGAATCAGACCTGAATATATTGAGAAATATATGACCGAAAGCTGAGGTGGGATAGATGGCAACAAGGGTAAATCCCACCAGAATGGAGTTGACGCGCACCAAAAAGCGTCTTGCAACGGCAATTAAGGGTCATAAGCTTCTTAAGGATAAGCAGGATGAAATGGCAAGACAGTTTATGGCGTATATCAAGAGAAACCGTGAGCTCAGACTTGAAGTTGAGGAGCTACTTGCCACGGCTATGCAGAACACAGCCATTGCAGAAGCAGAAATGGGCGAAAGTGCATTGACGGAAGCTCTGCTTGTACCCACTGCGTCAAACGAGGCAAGCTGGGGCACAAAGAATATAATGAGTGTCATAGTTCCCGATATAAGTGCAAAATCAGATGAAAAAGTGGCCACCATTCCCTATTCAACGGCGTTTACGTCAAGATATCTTGACCGTGCCACCCTTGACGTTCAAAAGCTGATGCCAAAGCTTTTAGAGCTTGCATCGGTTGAAAAAACCTGTGATATGCTGGCAGACGAGCTTGAACGTACTCGCAGACGTGTAAATGCGTTGGAATACGTAATGATTGCCGAAATGAAGGCTAACATCAAATATATTACCATGAAGCTTGAAGATAACGAGCGTGGTAATCTGACCAGACTTATGAAGGTCAAGGATATGATGAAGGAAGAATAAACGGCGAGGTCGACTTCAAAGAATCTCTATAAAGCAAAAATAAAACTCGTACTTTTCAGTACGAGTTTTATGTCTGTTATAGGTTAGGCTTTTCGTTTGATTTTCTTTCGATACACTCACATATAAGTCTTGCTGAAAGGTCGGTACCGAATTTACCCGAATCTATGATAAGGTCGTAATATTCAGGTCTTCCCCATACTTGTTGAGTATGGCTATCGTAATAGTCGGCTCTTATCTTATCGGTTTTCTTTATCAGCTTTTTAGCCTCTGCCTCGCTTACGTGATAAAGTCGGCAGGCACGCTCAATTCTTTGAGAAAGGTCTGCCTTTATGAATACGCTTATAACGTTAGGTCTGTCCGATAACACGAAATCGGCACATCTGCCCATAATAACGCAAGGACCCTTTTCGGCGTAATTCGTTATTGCCGAAAACTGTGCTTCGGCGATTCTGATACTGATAGGAAGCATAAGAGACGGGTCTTCGCTGTACCAATAATTTGCGTATTGGTATCCGGGATAGTCCCAAAGCTTCGGTGGCTTTTCGTCATGCTTCTTGATGTCCTCAGGACTCATTTTTAAGATTCCCGCTGCTTCGTCGATTATCTCTCTGTCATAGTATGGAATATCAAGAGCTTTTGCAACCTTGTGTCCTATTTCTGCTCCACCACTACAAAACTGACGTCCTACTGTAATTACCCAATTATTTTTCATAAGGTACTCCTTTCTGCATATAGCATTATATTTTATTCGCTTATATTATATCATATTTATTCAAAATTTGCAACTGCGATATTGATTTTTTTGTTCAAATGTGATATATTTCTTAAGAGGTGTTAACAATGATATACAATAATATAACCGAGCTTGTGGGAAATACTCCCCTTGTTCGTGCAAAAAAGCTTGAAGAAAAAAACGGAGCTCTTGCCAATCTCATATTAAAGCTTGAGCTTTTTAATCCTGCAGGAAGCTCAAAGGACAGAGTTGCCGTTGAGATGATAAAGGATGCTTTGAATAGTGGAAAAATAAAGGAAGGGGCGACCCTTATTGAGCCCACAAGTGGTAACACGGGTATCGGTCTTGCAATGGCAGCGTCGGCGTTTGGATTGAAAACCGTTCTGATTATGCCGGACACAATGAGCGTGGAAAGAAGAAAGATACTGTCTGCCTACGGAGCAGAGCTTATACTCACACCTGGAAAAGAAGGTATGAGTGGAGCGATTAAAAAAGCCGAAGAATTGGCAAGTGAAATTGAAGGCTCTTTTATCCCCTCGCAGTTTGACAATCCTGCAAATCCCTTATCCCACTATAAAACCACAGGTGTTGAGGTATGGAATGACACCGAAGGCGATATCGACGTTTTCGTAGCGTCGGTTGGCACGGGTGGTACGATTTCAGGTAGTGCAAAATATTTGAAGGAGCAGAAGCCCGACGTAAAAATCATAGCCGTTGAGCCTGCCGACTCCCCTCTTATTTCAAAGGGGGTAGCAGGCCCTCATAAGCTTCAGGGCATTGGCGCAAACTTTATACCTAAGAATTACGATGCCTCACTTATTGACGAGGTTATGACGGCAACCACAGAGGAAGCTTACGAAACGGTGCGTTCTCTGGCAAGGCTTGAAGGCATACTCGTTGGTGTTTCCTCGGGTGCTGCCGTATCGGTTGCCATAAGGCTTGCAAAAATGAATGAATACAAGGGTAAGAAAATCGTTGTCCTTTGCCCCGACACCGGAATGAGATATTTATCAACCGAGGATTTGTTTTAAAAAAATTCCTATGGCAATGAGCTGGGTTGATAGGGACAGTTATCTTTATTAGAAACAGAATTTGGCACACAAATTTCCTGCTTGCAGCAGTATAAGACAAAACTACCCGAAGAAGAGAAAGCAAAACTCTTTTTCGGGTAGTTTTTATTTTTGCGATATATTGCTTCGCAATGCGATATTTTTTCTTGCGAAAAATCGATATATTTACCTTATGGTAAATTCGATATGATATAAATCCCTTCACGCCCCACAGGGCATATCGAGTGCGTAGCACATATCGAACATTGTAGGTGTATATCGAAAATCCCTTAGGGATTTATATCGATGCATTGTGTCCTTTCAGACACAATGCTAAAGCCATAGGAATTTTTTTATAATAATGAATTTTCAAAAATTTCGGTTTCAGCTTCAAGTGTTGCTTCAAAGGGGCAGGTCAGGGCGTTTTTAGCTTTAACCGTAGTCTGCACCCATTCGTTAAGCTCGTTCTTTGTAAAAGAGATATCGTTTGGAAGAAGTACCTTCATAACCTTTTCAAATTCGTCAAGTGAATTAAGTCCAAGATTTAAAAGAAGTATTTCAACCTTTTCGGGTATTACTTCCTCGGCTTTTCTCAGATACTCTGTCAAAAGCAAGCCGTTTGCCATTCCGTGAGGAATATCCTTATAGAATGTCAAGGGATAGCCCATTGAATGAACGATAGTCGTTCCCGTCTGCGCTATAACGATACCACCAAGGGTTGACGCCCACAAAAGCTCTTCTCGGTCATCGGCAGTAAATTTGCCCTCGATAAGCGCTTTTATTTTTTTGCCCCATATTCTCATTCCCTTTAAGGCTACGTACTCCGTCATATCGCCTGAACGGGTGTTGGTATAGCTCTCTATAAGATGGCTGAGAGCATCAACTGCAGTATTGCGTGTTATCTGTACGGGAAGGTTTTCGGTATATTTGCCGTCAACAAAGGCGACCTTGTAAAAGGTATCCTCCGTGGAAAAGCTGCGCTTTGTATGCTCGTCGGTCACTGTAAGGACCGAATACTGCGTTACCTCTGACCCTGTGCCTGCAGTAGTGGGTATTGCCACCATTGGCAATGGCTTTACAGAATAGTTACAGTTGTAAATATCCATAGGTGCCATTTCGGAGTTGACTCCATACACGGCAACGGCTTTTGCGGCGTCAAGTGGAGAGCCACCACCTATTCCTATAATGAAATCAGCGTTGAATTCACGGGCTTCCTTACCTGCCTCAAAGCATTCTTCAACCGTGGGGTTATTCCCTATTCTGTCGCAAATAGCATACGGAACGTTGTTTGAGTCAAGTATATTTACCACGTCTTCAAGGGCACCTGAAATTCGTCCCGACGTTTTACCTGTAACGATAAATGCTCTTTTGCCGAGCAAAAGCTCCTTGTAATTATTGGCAAGGCAATCTCTGCCCTTGAATATTTTTGTGGGTATGTAAAATTTCATAGTACGTACCTTTCAGAAAAGCACCACAAACGTGGTGCTTTTTCTCTCTTAATAATTCTCTTTTCTCTGTTCAAAATAGCTTCTGGGATGCTTACATACGGGGCAAACCTCGGGTGCCTTTTTGCCGATAACAAGGTGACCACAGTTGCGGCATTCCCAAATTGTTTCCTCTGCCTTTTCAAATACCTGCTGCATTTCGATATTTGAAAGGAGCTTGCGATAGCGTTCCTCGTGTGTCTTTTCTATTGCTCCTACCATTCTGAACTGTGCTGCAAGGTCGTGGAAGCCTTCATCGTCAGCATCCTTTGCAAACTGGTCGTACATTATAGTCCACTCGTAATTCTCGCCACTTGCTGCATCTGCAAGGTTTGCAGAGGTATCGCCAAGGCAGGAAAGTGCTTTGAACCAAAGCTTTGCGTGTTCCTTTTCGTTGTTGGCAGTTGATTCAAAAATAGCTGCAATCTGCTCGTAGCCTTCCTTCTTTGCAACCGATGCAAAGTAGGTGTACTTATTTCTTGCCTGTGACTCGCCTGAAAAGGCGTCTCTGAGATTCTGCTCTGTTTTTGTTCCTTTAAGATCCATAATAATTCTCCTTTATTCTCTTATTCTACGCTTACTGCAGTAAGCTCTTCGTAATAGTTTATTTTGGCAAGCTGATTATAGGAGCTTACCCATAAAGTACCTACACCGAAAGCTAAGCTTCCCACGATGTACCAGCCGATAAAGGAAAGGTCAAGTATGAAAAGCTCCATTTTGTGACCGTTGGTAAGTCTTTCACTTTCGCTGAGGCATTTTCTCCAATCCCAATCGGGATGCTCACTCTTAAGATAAAAAGCCATGGAATATGCATACGCTTTTACAATTCCGGGTATTACAAAAAGCAATGACCAAAGTGCGATGAATATCGTGTGAAGAATTCCAAGAAGAAGAGTGCCTCCGATATCATTTGAAAATACTCCGAAAATGCTTTCGATTTTTGCACTACCCTCGCGAGCCAACGTCTTAAAAAATGCTGCTAAAGCCACCGAAACTATTCCCACGAGAAGTAATGAAACCGCACTTGAAATTCCAAGAATGGCAGTAGTTATAAGCACCACTATAACACTTATCAGCCAGGTGTTTGAAAATATCTGATTTCCAAGCTGGGCTTTTGCTTTCGCTTTAAGCTCTATTCTGTTCATATTATGCTCCTTTTAATAAAATTTATCTCTTTTTAGTATTAATTTCTTCAACGATAAGCTTAACGAATTCCTCTGCAGTCATAGTTGTCATTTCCATAGAGCCACGGCGACGTACCGATACCGTGCCCTCCTCGGTCTCCTTATCGCCTACAACAAGCATATAAGGAATTTTTGCAAGCTGGGCTTCTCTTATCTTATAGCCCGTCTTTTCGGCTCTCTTGTCACTTTCAGCCGTAACGCCTGCGCTGATGAGCATATCAACGAGCTTATCCGTGTATTCGTTGTTTCTGTCTGTAATGGGAAGCACTCTTACCTGTGTGGGTGACAACCAAGTAGGAAGTGCTCCTGCATATTTTTCAATGAGAAGAGCAAGAGTTCTTTCATAGCATCCCATAGAGGTACGGTGAATGATGTAAGGAGTCTTCATCGTATTATCAGAATCTACGTATTCCATACCGAACTTCTTTGCAAGAAGCATATCAATCTGAATGGTAACGATAGTATCTTCCTTACCGAATACGTTCTTACACTGAATGTCAAGCTTAGGTCCGTAGAACGCAGCTTCGTCAACACCTATAACGTAATTCTCACGTCCGAGAAGCTTATCAAGAAGCTCTCCCATTATGCTCTGCGCCTCATCCCACTGCTCAGCAGTACCCTCGTACTTATCCGTACGGTTGGGATCCCACTGCGAAAATCTGAACGTACAGTCCTCCCAAAGTCCCAAAGTGGTCAGACAGTATTTTGCAAGTGAAAGGCACTGTTCAAATTCCTCTGCAAGCTGTTCAGGACGAAGTACGATGTGTCCTTCCGAAATAGTGAACTGACGAACTCTTATAAGACCGTGCATTTCACCCGAATCCTCGTTACGGAAAAGGGTTGAGGTTTCACCAAGTCTCATAGGAAGGTCTCTGTAGGAGCGCTTTCTGTTAAGGAACACCTGGTATTGGAAGGGGCAGGTCATCGGACGGAGTGCAAAGCATTCCTTGGTTTCGTCAGCAGGATCACCCATTACGAACATACCGTCGAGATAATGGTCCCAATGTCCCGATATTTTATAAAGCTCGCGCTTTGCCATAAGAGGAGTTTTTGTGAGAAGATAGCCTCTCTTCTCTTCCTCGTCCTCTATCCAACGCTGAAGCTTCTGAATAACTCTTGCGCCCTTGGGAAGAAGTATGGGAAGTCCCTGTCCGATACAGTCAACGGTTGTAAAGTATTCAAGCTCACGTCCCAGCTTATTGTGGTCACGCTTTCTTGCCTCTTCAAGCTGAGTAAGATGCGCTTCAAGCTCGGGCTTGGAAGCAAATGCCGTACCGTAGATACGGGTGAGCATTTTATTCTTTTCGTTTCCTCTCCAATACGCACCTGTGGCCGACATCAGCTTAAACGCCTTAACGGCAGAGGTATACGTCACGTGAGGGCCTGCGCAAAGGTCAACGTAGTCGCCCTGCTTGAAGAAGGAAAGCTCGGCATCCTCGGGAAGATCGTTTATAAGCTCAATCTTATAAGGTTCCTCTGCCATAAGCTTCAAGGCTTCGTCACGGGGAAGTGTAAAGCGTTCAAGCTTCAGATTTTCCTTTGTTATTTTTTTCATTTCGGCTTCAAGCTTTTGCAAATCCTCTTCGTTGAATCCACCCTCGATGTCGAAGTCGTAATAAAATCCGTCCTTTATAGAAGGTCCGATAGCAAGCTTAGCCTGAGGGTAAAGTCTTTTTACTGCTTGTGCCAAAACGTGTGAGGCTGTATGACGAAGAGCATCACGACCAATCTGGTCTTCAAAGGTATACTCTTCAATAGCGCCGTTTTGCATAATTACTTTCATAATTTATATCTCCTTTTAAAAAATTCAAAAAAATAAACCCTTGCCCGTTTGGGCAAGGGTGCTTGTAACACGGTTCCACCTTGTGTTTAACTCTTTTCCGCTTAACGCACGGTGACGGCATACTCATCGCACACAGCTCTTGGAGTGGTCTTCCCTCCGATAGTTACACGGGGGACTTTCAGCATTTGTCCCTCTCTCTGTGGTGCTTTCACGGAAGTACTCTTTCCAGTCAATGCTTTTAAGTAATTATAATACCAAACCACAGTTTTGTCAAGAAGTAATTTTGTTGTATATAACGTATTGACAAATTGTTTACAGTATTGTATAATTGTATACAATCATACAATTAGTTAGAGGAAGTGATACGAATGATTAAAATTTCACCTAAAACAAACCTGCTTGAACAGAGTATATACCGATATTCCCTGCAGGACGTATCGGAGCCAAATCTTTACCGTGAAATATACACCTACAAAGACGTTCCCATGATTGCCTTCAACCACAGAAGAGTGCCTATGGGTATGCCCCAAGAGGTGTGGATAACAGATACCACCTTCAGAGACGGAATGCAGTCACAGGCACCCTACAAGCCCGAGCAAATAGTTGAACTTTACAAGCTTTTGTCAAGACTTGGCGGACCTAAGGGTATTATTCGTCAGACAGAATTTTTCGTATACAGTGAAAACGACAGAAAAGCTCTTGAAGCGTGTCAAAATCTGGGACTTCAATTCCCCGAAATCACTACCTGGATAAGAGCAAGTCTCAATGACTTCAAGCTTATTCGAGATATGGGTATCAAGGAAACGGGCGTTCTTGTTTCCTGCTCAGACTACCATATTTTCAAGAAGCTTGGTATGACAAGAGGTCAGGCGTTAGAGCATTACAAAAAAACCATCAGCGCTGCCCTTGAGCTTGGAATCCGTCCAAGATGTCACTTCGAGGATATAACGAGAGCCGACTTCTACGGATTTGTTCTTCCTTTTGTAAACGAGCTGCAAAAAATGTCAGGTGAGTCGGGTATTCCCATTAAAATCCGTGCCTGCGACACTATGGGCTACGGTGTTCCCTTCTCCGAGGTTGCTCTTCCCCGAAGCGTACCCGGTATTATTTACGGATTGCAGCACTATGCCGACGTGCCCAGTGAAATGATAGAATGGCACGGACACAACGACTTCTACAAGGGTGTTGCCAACGCCTCCTGCGCTTGGCTTTACGGCGCTTGCGGTGTAAACTGCTCGCTGCTTGGTATAGGCGAGAGAACGGGCAACGTTCCCCTTGAGGCAATGGTTATGGAATATGCTTCCCTGAGAGGAACCTTTGACGGAATGGATCCTACTGCAATTACCGATATTGCAGAATTCTTCAAGAATGAAATTGGCTACAATATTGATCCTATGACCCCCTTCGTAGGTGAGAATTTCAACTGCACAAGAGCAGGAATTCACGCCGACGGTCTTATTAAGGACGAGGAAATATACAACATTTTTGATACGGCAACAATTCTCAACAAGCCTGCGCAGGTAACTGTCAGCAGTACATCTGGTCTTGCAGGAATTGCTTATTGGATTAACGCGCACTACAACCTTAAGGGTGAAGATGCCGTTACCAAGAAAGATGACATCGTTATCTGGATAAAGACCAAGGTAGATGCCGAATACGATGAAGGCAGACAGACTGCTATGAGTACAGAGGAATTGGAAAGCCTTGTAATGCAGTACAGAAAGGAAAACTAAAATGGGACTTACTATTGCACAAAAAATAATTAAAGCTCATCTTGTTGAGGGAGATATGACTCCCGGCTCTGAGATTGCGCTTAAAATAGACCAGACTCTTACCCAGGATGCAACCGGTACGATGGCGTACCTTGAATTTGAATCAATCGGTATAAAAAGAGTAAGAACCGAGCTTTCGGTTGCTTATATTGACCACAACACTCTCCAATCGGGATTTGAAAACGCTGACGACCACAGATATATTCAGTCTGTTGCCAAAAAGTACGGAATCCGTTTTTCACGTCCCGGCAACGGAATCTGCCATCAGGTACATCTGGAGCGCTTCGGCAAGCCCGGTAAAACACTTATCGGCTCTGACAGTCATACTCCAACTGGTGGTGGTAT
Source organism: Clostridia bacterium (assembly GCA_017520825.1). Classification (GTDB taxonomy): domain Bacteria; phylum Bacillota; class Clostridia; order Oscillospirales; family SIG627; genus RGIG6353. The sequence goes on from JAFXEX010000005.1 coordinate 57,967, forward strand.
CGGTATGCTTGCAATGGGTGCAGGTGGTATGGACGTTGCAGTTGCCATGGGTGGCGGCGCTTACTATATCACAATGCCCAAAATGATAAAGGTAAACCTTACGGGCAAGCTCAGACCCTGGGTAAGTGCAAAGGACGTCAGTCTTGAAATACTTCGCATACTCTCTGTAAAGGGTGGCGTTGGCTACATAATCGAATGGGGTGGCGAGGGTGTTTCAACACTCACAGTACCTCAGCGTGCCACTATTACCAATATGGGAACAGAGCTTGGCGCTACCACCTCTATATTCCCTTCTGACGAGGTAACCGAGGCGTTCCTTGAAAGTCAGGGCAGAGTCGAGGACTATATACCTCTTGCTTCCGACCCCGACGCCGTTTACGACAGAATAATTGATATCAATCTGTCAGAGCTTAAGCCCCTGCTTGCCTGCCCTCACTCCCCCGACAACATCAAGTCTGCCGAGGAATTGTCCGACACCAAGGTAGATCAGGTATGTATCGGCTCCTGCACAAACTCCTCTCTTGCAGATATGCTGAAGGTTGCGGCAATTCTCAAGGGAAAAACCATTGACCCAAGTGTAAGCCTTTCGGTTTCTCCCGGCTCAAAGCAGGTACTTACAATGCTTGCTGACTGTGGTGCCCTCAGTGACATTATCGCATCGGGCGCAAGAGTTCTTGAATGTGCTTGCGGTCCTTGCATCGGTATGGGATTTTCTCCCAATTCAGCAGGCGTATCTTTGAGAACCTTTAACCGTAATTTTGAAGGCAGAAGCGGTACACGTGACGGTCAGGTTTATCTTGTTTCTCCCGAGGTTGCAGCAGCATCGGCGCTTACAGGCTACATAACCGACCCAAGAACGTTGGGCGAATGTCCCGAAATAGTAATGCCCGATAAATTTAAAATCAACGATTCGGCAGTAATTCTACCAGCAAGCGTTGAGGAGGCAGACGACGTTGAGGTGCTTCGTGGTCCTAACATCAAGCCCTTCCCCGAGGCTTCTCCTCTTGAGGACAATCTGACGGCTCCCCTCACCTTAAAGGTTGGGGACAACATCACGACAGACCACATTATGCCTGCAGGCGCAAAAATTCTTCCCTACCGTTCAAACATTCCTTATCTTTCAAAGTTCTGCTTTGGCGTTTGCGACGAAACCTTCCCCGAAAGAGCCCTTGCATCAGGCAAGTCAATCATCGTGGGTGGTTCAAACTACGGACAGGGCTCCTCACGTGAGCACGCAGCACTTGTGCCTCTCTACCTCGGCGTAAAGGCAGTTGTGGCAAAAAGCTTTGCAAGAATTCACGCTGCAAACCTTATAAACGCAGGCATTCTGCCTCTTACCTTTAAGAATGCCGAAGATTACGACAAGCTAAATCAGGGTGACAGTCTTGAAATCGACGGTCTTTTTGAGGCGCTCAAGACGGGTAGTGCTACTCTTAAAAATACAACTACCGGTGAAAGCTTTGAGCTTTCCTGCGAGTTTTCCGAGCGTCAGCAAAAGATGCTTCTTGCAGGTGGACTTCTGAAATATACGAAAGGTGAATAAGTATGGAAAAAATAAAAATGCTAACACCCCTCGTTGAGATGGATGGCGACGAAATGACCCGAATACTCTGGAAGATGATAAAGGACGAGCTTCTTCTCCCCTTCGTTGACCTTAAAACAGAGTATTACGACCTTGGCTTGCCCGAGCGTGAAAAGACTAAGGACAAGGTAACCTTTGACTCGGCTTATGCTACACAAAAGTACGGCGTTGCTGTAAAGTGCGCTACCATTACCCCTAACAAGCAGAGAGTTGAAGAATACAATCTTACGGAAATGTGGAAGAGCCCCAACGGAACAATCCGTGCTATACTTGACGGTACCGTTTTCCGTGCTCCCATTATTATTGATTCAATAAAGCCCGTTGTAAAGAATTGGAAAAAGCCTATAACTATCGCACGTCACGCTTACGGCGACGTATATAAGGCATCTGAAATGAGAATTGAGGGTGAGGGCAAGGCTGAGCTTGTATTTACCGATAAGAACGGAAATGAGACGAGAGAGGTAATCTACGACTTTGAATGTCCCGGCGTTCTTCAGGGTCAGTACAACAAGGATAGCTCTATCGAATCCTTTGCACATTCCTGCTTCAAATATGCTATAGACACAAAGCAGGATCTCTGGTTCTCAACCAAGGATACTATTTCAAAGAAATACGACCAGACCTTCAAGCTTCTTTTCCAGGATATTTTTGAAAAGAACTACAAGGCTAAATTTGATGAGCTTGGAATTGAATACTTCTACACGCTTATTGACGACGCAGTTGCACGCGTTATCAGAAGTGAGGGTGGTTACATCTGGGCTTGTAAGAACTATGACGGCGACGTAATGAGCGATATGGTTTCTACAGCATTCGGCTCACTTGCTATGATGACCTCGGTGCTTGTATCTCCCGACGGAAAATATGAGTACGAGGCAGCTCACGGAACTGTTACCCGTCACTATTACAAATATCTCAAGGGTGAGGAAACCTCCACAAACCCCATGGCTACAATCTATGCGTGGTCGGGCGCTCTCCGTAAGAGAGGCGAGCTTGACGGACTGGGTGACCTTGTGGATTTTGCAAACAAGCTTGAAGAGGCTTGTATCAAGACTCTTGACGACGGCATTATGACAAAGGACCTTGTGGGACTTGTCAGCGAAGGCTTTAAGGCTACAGCCGTTAATTCGGCCGATTTCATAAAGGCTATTCGCGAGAGACTTGAAGCGTCATTGGCTTAAGGCTTATTAAAAGAGGATACGTTCAGTGTCCTCTTTTCGTTTTAAAAGCTTTTATTGATATTTATAACGTTCTGTGATATACTAAAAACAAGAATATATAAAGAGGAATAATATGCAATATTTCATAACCTTCCTTGAAGGAATAATTACCTTTATATCGCCCTGCCTTTTGCCTATGCTCCCCATATACGTTTCATATTTTTCGGCAGGTGGTGAAAAGTCTTCGAAAAAGACTCTCCTGAATTCCGTTGGCTTTGTGCTTGGATTTACGGTGCTATTTGTGTCTATGGGAGCTTTGGCAGGAACACTGGGAAGCTTTCTGACAAGGTATCAGAGAATATTGAATATCGTCTGTGGACTTGTAGTAATATTCTTCGGATTGAATTTTTTAGGAATATTTAATATCAATTTTGCCGGTAAAGGAAATAGCGCTAACACAGAAAATCTGGGCTTCTTTTCTTCATTTGTATTTGGGCTTGTGTTTTCGGTGAGCTGGACACCCTGCGTCAGTGCTTTTCTTGGTTCTGCTTTAATGCTGGCATCTCAAAGAGGGCATACGTTAGAGGGTATATATCTGCTTTTGTTATACTCCTTGGGGCTTGGAATTCCCTTCGTATTCAGTGCGTTGCTGATTGACAGACTAAAATCAGTATTTAATACAATCAAGCGTTATTACAAGGTTATAAATACCGTCTGTGGAGCATTCCTCGTGGTTATAGGAATTCTTATGGCGACGGGCTTGCTGGGAAAATTCTTAGCACTATTGAGTTGAGAGGAATAATATGAATAAAAAAGGTCTTATAATAGGCTTCATCGTTTTTGTAGCTCTTATTGTGGGAGCGTCGGTTTTATATAATAATCTAAAAGATGACAATACTCCAAACACTCTTATTACCTACGAGGAAAAGGAAGGAGAATTGGAAAACGCAGAGGACTCTAATGATGACGTTGACAAATCTAAATTTATTGCCCCGGATTTTACAGTATACGATTCCGACGGAAATGCAGTAAAGCTTTCCGACCTTAAAGGAAAGCCCGTTATACTCAACTTCTGGGCAAGCTGGTGCCCTCCATGTAAAAGTGAGATGCCTGACTTCAACGAAAAATACCTTGATTACAAGGATAATATACACTTTATGATGGTAAATCTTACCGATGGATATCAGGAAACGCAAAGCAGTGCAGAGGAGTTTTTAGCTTCTACTGACTACGTATTTCCCGTTTACTTTGACACAGATCTTGATGCAGCCTACACCTACGGCATTTCGTCTGTTCCACAAACCTATTTTATTGACGCCGACGGTGTTCTCGTAACGGGTGCAACGGGTGCTTTAAGTGCTGAAATCCTGCAATTAGGAATAGATTATATATACTCGGAATAAAGTATTATCTACAGAGGTAAAAATGTCACGTAAACTGTTTTGTCAGATTTCTCCAACAACTTATAAAATATCGGTTTTAAAATGCAGAATTGTTCGGACTCTTCGCAATATATTTGGTGCGCAACGCTTTGCAAAAGCCAAACAACAAGAGCCTCTCCCCGTAGTAATATATAAACACAATTCTCTCATAAGGCGAAAATTAGGAAATACAGATCTGGAATTGCAGGAAAATAAAGCCGTCAATCTTGCGTTAAGCACTCCAAAGGTAAACGGTATTATCATTCGTCCAGGCGAAGTTTTTTCCTTTTGGAAGCTGGTTGGAAATCCAACAACTAAAAAAGGGTATAAAGAGGGGGTGGTACTCGTCAACTCACACACCGAAAGAGGTATAGGTGGTGGGTTGTGTCAGTTTACCAACCTCATACACTGGATGATTTTACATACGCCTCTTAAAATCGTTGAGCATCATCACCACGATGGCTTTGACCTTTTTCCCGACTTCAACCGTCAAGTGCCCTTTGGAACAGGCACGTCAATATTCTACAATTACTTGGATTATCGGTTTGAAAATGATTCGGACATAACCTATCAGATAATTGTTTACGTTACCGATACTCACCTTTGTGGCGAGCTTAGAGCAGATAAAGCTCTGAGTGTAAAATATCACATAAGCGCAGAAAACGAGCACTTTGTTCGCCGTGACGATTGTATTTATCGCAAAGGCTCTGTCTATCGAAGCTGTATTGACAAGCACAGTGGAAACCTACTCTTCCGTGAATTGCTTAAAGATAATGATGCCAAGGTTATGTATGATACCTCTAATCTAACCGTTGAATAAAAGGTCACCCGAAATACTTTCAGGTGACCTTTTTATTACTTTATAATCGTCTTTTCAAGCTCTTGTCTGTCGGGGGTAACGTACGCCGTCCAATAGGTCGTATAGGTCACAAAGCCCGGCTTTGCAGAGGACGGCTTTTTTACATGCTTGATAAGTGTATAATCGACGGCAACGTTGTCGCCCTCAGCAGAAGAATACATTGCAGCAAGGCTTGCAGCAAAGGTGAAATCCTCGGCAGGTGGTTCTTCTCCGTTAGTCTTTAATATAACGTGGCTTCCTGCAAGATTTTTCACGTGGAACCACCAATCCGTTTTTTCGGCAAATTTTGTAGTGAGCCAATCGTTTTGCAGATTATTTTTACCTATATAAACTTCAAGTCCCGACGGTGATACGGCACGCAAAGGCTTGACCTTTTTCTTTTTATCTGCCGTTTTCAGCTTTTTACGGTCACGCTTGGCGTAGCCCCACATTGAAAGCTCCTCACGAAGCTCGTCAAGGTCGGCTTCAGTTTCTGCACGGGACAGACTATCCAAAATTGCGTCGACGTATTTCAGCTCTCCCTTTGCTTCCTCGATCTGCTTGGTAAGCTCTCCCCTTGCATTTTTCTTTCGGTTGTACTTTTTATAATAGCGCTGAGCGTTTTGCGAGGGTGATAAACGCTCGTCAAGCTCTACAGTAACCTCAGGATAGCCTTCCTCGGAATAATCTATGGCCTTTACCTGTCGGTCTCCCCTCTTTATCCGATACATTTCCTGTGAAATAAGGTCACCACATTTACGGCAGTATTCCATTGTATCGGTATCCACGAGCTCAGCTTCCTGCGTTTCAATTTTTTTGAGCAATCTGTTCTGACTTTTAAGAAGCAAATGGAATATATCCTGTGAGCGTTGCTTCATTCGTTCTGCCTTATCCCTCTTGGTAAAGAATGCATCGATAAGGTCGGATACACTGTCAACGGGCTTGACCACTGCTTTGTTTTCGTACTGTCTGATATCGATAAAGGAATACTCAAAGGGAACGTCTGGGGTCTCGGCACGGCAAATGAGACAAGGGTACACTTGGTTTGAGGTCAGGTCAGAATAGAAGGATGAGAAGTGATACCATAATTTGTCTGTATCCACCCTCTCCAGCAAAGCCGAAGAGTCTCCACATGCACGGTAAACTGCCTCTCTTGAAACAAGGGGAGCAACTCCCAAAAAGCAAGAGGTTAAAGCACGCTCAGCAGACTGTGTTCCGTCAAGGCTTGAAAGCGCCTGAACAAACACTTCTTTCGTCAAGGTGGTAGGGTCTGTCTTATCCTGAGCAGGTGGAAGCTCGTACTTCATACCTGCAAGTATTGGTCTTTTAGTAGAATCGGACAGGTCTGAGGTACGGATAGCGCCCAAAATTTTTCTGTCTCCGTCACAAAAGATAATGTTACTGTGCTTACCCATTATCTCGGCTATGAGATATTTCTTTGATATATAGCCCATTTCATCCTTAAAGTCAAACTCCAGCTCTGCCACTCTCTCGAAGTCAAGCTGTCTCACGTGGGCAAGGCGTGACGATGCCAGATGCTTTCTGAGAAGCATACAAAAGGACGGAGGAGTATTGGGGTTTTCCTTGGGGGTTGAGCTAAGGTGTAGTCTGGGAGTGCCTGCGCTTGCCGATATAACAAGGCGCATATTCTCTCTGCCTACGTGAAGAAGCAGATGTATTTCATCACGCTCGGGCATAGTTATCTTATCTATTCTCGCACCACCCCAGCCGTTTTCTTCACCTAATTTTTCGTCAAGTTCGTGGGTAATGGCATAAACCATTCCTGCATCAAAAGCCATAATTTAATTCCTTTATATAAGAGGTACTATTTTTCCGGGATTTTCTCCGTAAAAGCGATGTGTCTTAATGCCGAAGCTTTCTTCTATAAGATTTGCAAAGGCATCAACGGCTATAACCTCGGTTGCGTAATGACCTGCATCCACCATCGTTATTCCGTAGGGGATTTCGTCGTTGGCAACGCTATAAGAGATATCCCCTGTAACCATTGCGTCAGCACCAAGAGTGTGGGCAAGGTGTATAAAGTCCTTCCCTCCACCACCAAGCACTGCAACCTTTTTTATTGCTCTGTTACCCTCGAATAAGGTAACGGGCGTATTAAGCATCACGGAAATCTGAGAAGCAAATTCTGCAGGGGAGCATTCCTGCCAATCACCTATTCTTCCCATAGGAATTTCTCCTTCAAAGCCGAATGCTCTGAAGTTTTCAATGCCAAGCTTTTCGGCAAGCAGGTCGTTCATTCCACCCTGGGCACTATCAAAACGGGTATGGTACGAAAGCACGGATATATCGGCTTTTATAAGTCTTTCAAGTCTTTTTGAAAGCGCTGAGCCGTCAAGTCTTTTCAGTGGCTTGAATATCAAAGGATGATGACTGACAATAAGGTTTGCGCCAACCTTAATAGCCTCATCTACCGACTTGTCGGTAACGTCAAGAGTAGCAAGAATTGAAGTCACCTCTCTTGACGGATCAAGGCAAAGCATCTCTCCGTCGTTGTCCCATTCCTCACTGAGTGAGGAGGGGAAGCGAGAGTTAAGTAAATCCCTTATTTCATATATTTTCATTGAGTTTTCTCCTTAATTCCTGTAATTGACGGCGTAGATTGCTCTCCTCACCCGTATCCTCCCCTGCCTCACGCTTTCCGTATATACGGTTGTCAAGGTCGTGGATTATCAAGGATAAAAGGTCGCAGAAAAGTCGGACGTTTCCGTCTGCCACTGCGTCCTCTACCCTTCCTGTCAGGGCTTCAATCGGAGACAGCTCTCTTTTTTTACCGTCCCAATAAACCGACATTACAGTATATATTTTCCCGTCCTCTTTTACAAGGCTTTCCTTGTGGATATAAAAGCCGTCGTTGAGCAGTGCCGTTCTGACGTATGGCACCTTGGTCATAGGCTGAAGCACCATATGTATGCTTTCATTTTTCAAAAAGGGAGCTTGGGAAATAATTCTGTAAATAAGCTCTCCACCCATACCTGCTATAATAAACTCGTCGGCAAGTGAATCAAAATATGCCGCTCCGTCTGTGAGAACGGTTTCTATTTTATCCTCAAGTCCTGCTTCTGAAATATTTTCCTTTGCTCTTTCAAGAGGTCCTTTGCCTACGTCGGATGCATAGGCATGGTCACATTTGCCCTCTTTTACAAGGGCAATGGGAAGATAGGCGTGGTCCGTACCTATATCTGCTACGGTTCTGCCTTCTCTTACAAGCGCAAAGGCGGCAGTAAGCCGCCTTGTGAGTTTTGTTTTTTTCATCACTTGGACGCAAGGAATTCGTTGATCTTATCAACGAGCTCATCTGCATCTGTGCCGTGAACCTCACACGCTTCCTCGATTGACTCGCCTCTTGCTGAGGGACAGCCAAGGCAATGCATTCCTATTTCAAGGAAGAATTTTCCTGTCTCTCTGTCATAATCAAGAATGTCTCCGATTATTGTTTTTCTTGTTACACTTTCCATGTTTTTTCTCCTTTTATGCTTTTATTTTTTCATTATTATTGAAAACGTATTTTTTGATTATTCTTATACCGATGCATATAAGCGACGGAACAAGACCTATCAAAATTGAAAGCGCAAAGCTTTCGGGGGTTGGGGTATTTATGCCGATAAGTGAAGCTAATGGCTTTACAAAAGTAAAGAGCGCCATTATTCCAAATGAGAAAAGAGATGCTAAATGAAGATGTCGGTTTTTGAAAACGCCTGCGTCAAAGCTATCGTCGGACGAAAGGGCGTATGCCATAAAGACAGCGCTTGACACCAGGGTTACGAAAGCCGAGCCGTTTATAAGTGATGACGAAATAAGATACGATACTTTTACCGAGAGTGTAATTACCACACCTGACACGAATCCACAAATTGCAGGAATAAGAATTAAATTCTGTGCGTTTATTTCCAGGTTTTGCGATCCAAAGGTGTCTCTCAGCTCGTTTCCACGCAATCCCTCTACGGCAAGAGCCAGGGAAAGAGGTATGGAAATCAAAATTGAATAGGTCATAATGATTCCCGAGGAAAACACGGGCTTCCCGAGAAACATCATTGAAATAACAAAGGAAAAGAAAAGCACAAACTGATAATTCAAAAGATATTGAAGGGTATGTCTGACGTTACGGTAAATAGAGCGTGCGTGCTTTATACATTCGGGTATAAGCTCAAAGCTACCGTCAACAAGCACGTCGGAATTCTGCCGTGTTGCCTCATCGTCGGAATCTGCCGAGCAGAAGGAAACGTCACCTTCAAGAAGCAAGGCAAGGTCCTCAATGCTTGTGGCAGTAACGGCTATTATATCTCCGTCTGATTTTCGCCAAGATGCTATCTCGGACATCTGACTTGGTGTGAGAGAAACGTAAACCTTGTAGTTTTTAATATCTGCACGGAAAACTCCCATATCAAGCTGAACAAGCTCCTTAGCTTCAATGACCTTATCGTCATCACGCAGAATGGACAGGCTTTTTGCAAAGCCCGTTGAGGTGGAAAGCCCTTCGGAGCTCATAAGAACCACGTCTATACCCGACTTCTGACAGACGCTTACTGCACGGGCAGAGTCTGCTTTAATCGAGGTATGAAGCCCTATGTAGCCCTTAAAGGAATATCCTCGGTTGTTGTCTATCTGATTGGTTCCCTCACGGTATTCTATTTTTTTAACGGCTATGGCAACAACGCCCTCGTTATCTCTGGCAATGGTGCGAGAAAGCTCGCGTACAGTTCTTCGCTGACGCTCGTCAAGAAGCTGGGTTTCGCCCTTATTCTCGATATAAGAGCAGGTTTTCAAAACTATTGACGGACTGCCTATAGAAATTATAAAGAATTCTCCGTTTTTGAAAACTATTACACGGCTCATTCCATTTTCTTCGGTAAACGGTCTTTTTTCAAGAAGCAAATATTTGTCGTAGAGCTTTTGTCTGCTGATACCGATTTCCTCGGCACAGCTTACCAACGACCTTTCTACGCTGACACCGTTGTAAATCATTCCACCGTCATCACTGACCGATGCAACGACGGCAAGTTCAAAAAGCTCTCGCACGTCCTCGTCCCCTGCTCCTCTGAACTTTTTGCGTTCATCGTTAACGTAGATTGTATTGGGCTTTGGTGACGATGCTCTGAAATAACGGCTGTTATCAACCATTATACAGCTTATGTCGCACATTCTGTCAAGAGAGGACATATCACGAATGGTACATCCCTTTTTATACAGTCTATTAGAGCCGACCGAAAGGGTAAGGTCAAAGAGGGTCAGCACTAAATCGGGAAGAGATGCCACTGCAAGAGTAGTAGAAAGGTAAAGTATACTGAAGGCGCTCTGTCCCTTCATTATTCCCAGTATAAACACAAAGAAGCACAACAGTATCCAGACAAGTGATATTTGCTGTGATACAAAAGAGGATAACTCAAAAATTCTGGTTCGTCTGGCGTGCTTTGAGCGTGAAGTGAGCTTGTTCTTCTTATCGAATACGTCCTTACCCGTGTTACACACAAGCACCTTTGCCCTTCCCGAAAGCACCACGCTTCCGGCAAAAAGGATACACTCGTAATAAGGTACTCCCTTCCCTCTCAAAACGTCGTCCTGAGTAAGCTTTAAGACGGGAGATGAATTACCCGTGAGCTGAATCTCTGATACTCTCAAGGTGCTTTGCCATATTACAAGAGCGTCACAGGGTACAACGTCGCCCCTTTCAACCAGCATTACGTCACCGGGCACCAGCTCGGAATAATCTACTTCAAGCTCCTCGCCGTCTCTTATAACGGTTACTCTGGTAGACGAAACGTTAAGCTGCTTTGAAACCTTTGCAGAATATCTGATAGAAAAGAATTTAAACAGGACGTAAATCACGGCAAAAAGAAGAAGCGAAAACCACGCCCTTCCACCACCCTCAAATCTTAGTGAAACAAGGGACAGAAAGACGAAAATCAATGGCATAACGTCCTTGAAAACACTTTTCATAACTGCTGAAAGGGACTTTGAGGAAGATACAGACGAGGGGGCAAACTCCTGCCTGTTCTTTTCCACGTCCTCGCTTTTCAGTCCTGCATCGGCATCAGTGCGCAACAGCTCATAGAGTTTAGATGCATTTATTTCAAGCAAATTCATTTTTATTTACACACTACCTCAATATCGCCGTCTTTGACGCCGATGGTTACAGAGGAAATTCCTTCTTCGTATGATACTATCATTTTTTCTGCTATAGCGTCCTCAATGTGAGTCTGTATATAACGGCGCACGTTTCTGGCTCCGTATTTGTCGCTATAGGCTTCCTTGGCAATAAGCTTGGCAGATTCCTCAGACCATTCAAACGCTATCGCTTTGCGATCAAGAACGCTCTTGAGGTCTTTAAGCTGAATATCCACTATTCTCTCAATCTGCTCAATACCAAGTCGGTTAAAGGTGATTATTTCATCAACACGGTTCAGGAACTCGGGCCTTAAAAACTCGGTAAGAGCCTTTTCGGTTTTCTCCTCGTCTCTCATTGCCGTTGAGCCCGAAAAGCCCGAAACGTTGCTGACAGAGGAGGAGCCTGCGTTGGTAGTCATTATGAGAATCGTATTTTCAAAGTTCACCTGTTTTCCGTGAGCGTCGCTGATTACTCCGTCGTCAAGAATCTGAAGAAGAATGTTCATTACGTCGGGGTGCGCCTTTTCAATCTCGTCAAACAGAATAACTGAATATGGCTTACGTCTTATCTTTTCGGTAAGCTGTCCGGCTTCATCATATCCAACGTATCCGGGAGGCGCTCCGATAATTCTGGCTACAGAATGCTTTTCCATAAACTCTGACATATCAAGTCTGATAAGAGCCTCGGGTGAATCAAAGAGTTGTCTTGCAAGTATCTTTACAAGCTCGGTTTTTCCAACTCCCGTAGGTCCTGCAAAAATAAAGGATACGGGACGGCGTTTGTATGCAATTCCCACTCTTGAACGCTTGATGGCACGGCAAACTGCCTCTATTGCCTTATTCTGACCGATAATTCTCGATGAAAGATTTGCTTCAAGACCTTCAAGCTTTTTATAGTCGTTTTCGGCTATATCACTTGCAGGGACACCTGTCCACACCTCTATAACCTTTGCCAAATCTTGCTCACGAAGCTTTATATCTGCGCATTTTAAGGTAAGCTCGTCAAGCTCGTTCTGTGCCTTTATTTCGGACACCTTAACGTCGGCAATGCGTGAATAAATATCGTCGGTGGGCTCGGTGAGGGCTTCAAGAGCCTCACGCTGATCCTTAAGCGACTTCATTTCGTTTTTAAGCTCTGCCATTCTGTTTATAATCGGGCTTTCAAGTGCCACACGGGCACACGCCTCGTCAAGCAGGTCTATTGCCTTGTCGGGCAAAAATCTGTCGGTAATATACCGTTCAGAAAGAACTACCGTTTTTTCCACAATATCTTCGGGAACTACTATTCCGTGGAAGCTTTCGTAATACTTTTTGATGCCCATTATAACGTCAACGGTATCCTTGATAGACGGCTCGTTTACCATTACGGGCTGAAAGCGTCTTTCAAGAGCTGAGTCCTTTTCGATATACTTTCTGTACTCCGAAAGGGTTGTTGCACCGATAAGCTGTATTTCGCCTCTTGACAGTGCAGGCTTGAGAATGTTTGCGGCGTTCATACCACCCTCGGTGTCACCGGTACCCACAATTGTGTGCACCTCGTCAATAACGAGAATAATATTTCCAAGAGCCTTAACCTCTTCTATAAGTCCTCGGATACGGTTTTCAAACTGTCCTCTGAACTGTGTGCCTGCTACGAGGCAGGTCATATCCACGATGAAAACCTCTTTATCGCGAAGCTTATACGGCACCTTACCTGCTACTATACGCTGTGCGAGAGCCTCTGCCAGCGCCGTTTTACCCACACCGGGCTCACCGATAAGGCAGGGGTTATTCTTCTGTCTTCGACAGAGAATCTGTATCATTCTTTCAAGCTCTTTATCTCTGCCTATGATATTGTCCAGCTTGCCGTCCCTTGCTCTTGCAGTAAGGTCGATACAGAACTGTCCTAAAAACTTTCTTTCTTTTTCAGCCTTTTTGTTTTTTCTGCCCTGTGCCTTTTCGCCGTTTGGGTTTTCCTTAGCTCTTTCGGGAAATCCCGAATTACCCATAAACAGACGTCTGAGGTCGAAGGCAGGAGCGCCCGTATTGTCAGCCCCATCGTCGCTTTGTATTAGTCCCGTGGGGTCGGAAATATCCATTCCCTCCATAATATCAGCCATTTCACCCGAAATGGATTCTATTTCGTCGTCACCTATACCCATTTTTTCAAAAACGTCGGTGACGGGCTTTATATTAAGCTCCTTTGCACATTTGAGACAAAGTCCCTCCTGCTTTTGCTCGTTACCTTCAATTTTTGTAATAAACACAACTGCAGGACGCACCTTGCACCTTGAACACATTTGCCACATATATATAAACCTTTCTGAAAATCACTTTACAACTTCCGATTTCATATCAGAATGCATTATATTCTTTTTATAATTTACAACGTACATTGCCAGAGCAAACAGCATAAACAGAATAAGCATAACTCCCAAAACGAGTCTTAAGGAGTCTGACATATTCTCAACAAGCACCAGCAAGGTAGCTATTATGTAGAAGGCAACAGTGCCTGCCTTTCCATACCAGCCTGCCTGCACGTATACCTTTTCTTTTTTTAGTGCGCAAAAAGCGCCGATAAGGAGAACGAACTCCTTGAAAACCAGAATTCCTACTATCCACCAGGGAACGAAACCACTCTGTCCCAAGCAGAGAAGCGCAGCTATTTGCATACACTTATCTGCAAAAGGGTCAAGTATTTTTCCTATATTGGAAATCCAATTATAATGTCTTGCAAGGAAACCGTCAATAACGTCGGTAACGCCTGCAAGAAGAAATACTCCTACTGCCAGACCGTGCTGCTTTGATACCTGAAAAAGATATACGAAAACGGGCACGAGCAATATTCTGAACACCGACAGAAAATTCGGTATATTTGATTTTTTTAATACGTTCATTATTTCACCCCTATTTTTACGAGGATATCTTCAATAAAGCCGGCAGGTGTTTTGTTTACCAGATATTTATAGATTATGGTTCCTTCTTCCAGAGCGCCCACCGTCAGATAATCACCGTCCAGCTTGATATACGGAACGAGAACCTTTACAATGGCTACGAATACGAACAGGAAAATCAAGCCAAGCACTGCGCCGAGAAGTAAGCCGAGCAATCGGTTTGTAACGTTCAGTATGGGAAGCTTTGCGATTTTACCGATGATAAAGCCTATAATCTGTATAATGAGAACGGTTATTGCAAAAATCACTGCAAAGGCTACGACGTTTGAAACGGTAACGCCAAGAGGCTTTGAAATATATTCAACCATAAGGTCGCCCGATTCTCCACCAAGCTCTGCATACTTTTCATTGATAGCGTCGAAGTTGAAGCCAAGCTTTTCAACGAAGCTGAAAAATTCGGAATGCTCTGCGTCAATCAACGGACCGATATCAAGGTTTGCACTTGTGTCAACGCCAAGCCAGGAGGCTACCTTTTTAACGGTCATATTTTCAAATACGTTTTTGAAAAACTGCTGATATAGAAACGCTCCTACTCTTGAAGTGAAAACGGATGCCACTATAAGAGCGACAATATTTTTAAAGAAATGGACTACCATTCTGACGAAGCCGTTTTTAAAGCCCCATACGCAACATGCTACAACAATGGCAACCATTAATCCGTCAATCAAAAAATTCATATAAACCTCCCAAATTTATTTGCCCTCTACTCCCAGCGCAAGGGCGAGGCCGTCGTAAACGAGATATACGTTTTCATCGTCGATAAGCTCTACCGAACGGTAGCTCCTTTCAGAATCGTACGTCTCAGAGCTCTTCGCCGATATATCTGTAACCGTAATATCCTCAACACCGAGAAGGAAAGCAAAGCTGTCCGACAGACACATATCCGTTATCTCGGAGTCCACGGTATATTCCATATAAGTATTTCCGTTTGCATCAAAGATAATCATTTTATGGGTTTTACCCACAAGGTTTTCGTTGAGAAGAAGCGCAGTCCATTCGCCTCCCACCTCAAATTTTCTGATAGCCTTTGAATTGAAGGAATAGTCGGAAAGCACCTCACCCGAGAGAGAAATTATTCTCAACGCCTTATCGGTCAGGCAGGCTATATTGCCTTCCGAATTAAAGACTGCCTTAAGCATCATTTCGGATTCAAAGGGAAGAGAGGCAAGCACTTGTGTGGAATCGGCTGACAGAATAATAAGCTCTGACGTGATATCCCCTGAAGGAGTATTTTTTACAGTACCAACTGCCATATAAATACTGTCGTCAAAATGTATATCGGCACACACCGAGTATTTATCCACGCTCTTCCAATTGAAGATATTTTCGAAGCTACTGTTATAAACCTTCAACGCTGAGGTGTGGTCCTTTGCGCCCGTCACTACGCAGAAATTACCCTTTTCGTCAAGAGCAACGTCGTAAACGGGGTAGTCGAAGGTCTGCTCCCAAAGCTTTGAAAACGAATTATATAACGCCACGTATTTTGCACCCAGATCGTAGACTGCGAAATATTTTTCGCCGATGGAAAGAGCAGGTGACGTTAAACCGTGAGAGCTGTCAAGAATTTCGGTAGATGACAGATCGTAAATCTTCAATGACGTTTTTGTAAGAACAACCAGGTCCTCCTTGAAGGAGCCGGTAACGGTTGCTGAATCCGATTCGAAGTTTATCTGAGTATTTTCATCGCTTCCAAAGGAAACGGGTCTTACGTTAACGTATTTCATAAGATAACGAAAATTCTCTACTGTAAGGTCTTCTCTGTAAAAAAATACGGCAAACACAACAAAAATTATAAGCAGAGTAACTATGATATAGCGTGCCTTCTTTAAGCGTGAATGGGTATTTGAAAAGCCGTTTTCATTTTTGCCGTTATTTTCAGCCATATTTTCTCCTTAACTTCAGTAATTTACTTTGAAGAGATAAAGTCCGTCGGGTGGAGCTGTAAAGCCTGCCACCGAACGCTCTCTCATCTCAATTATTTCGCGCATAGAGTGCTTTGCTCTGCCCAGATTAAGGTCGATGAGCGTGCCTGTAATTATGCGCACCATATTGTACAAAAAGCCGTCTGCCGATATGGAAAAGGTTATAAGGTCGCCGTCTCTTTCAACAGACGTGTTAAAGACGGTCCTGGTAGTATCAACTATTTTTGAGCCTGATGCCATAAAGGAGGCAAAATCGTGAGTGCCCACTAAATAAGCTGCATCCTCTGCCATCTTGTCAACGTCTAACTTCGTTCCGAATTTGTACGCCCTATGAGCAAGAAATGGGTCAGGTATATTGGTGTTCAGTATTTTATAGTGGTATTCCTTTGATTTGCAGTCGTATCTTGCATGAAAATCCTCCGGAACACACTCACACCCCTTTACTGCAACCGAGTCTGGTAACAAGGTATTCATTCCTCTTACTACGGCATCGGGGGGAATAGTGCGTTCCGTTTTTACGTTACAAACGTAATTATCAGCATGCACACCACTATCCGTTCGGCTACACCCCGTCACCGTAGCAGGAGACGTGAAAAAGCTTTGAGCAGCTTCTGTCATTACTGCCTGTACCGTGGGAGCGTTCTTCTGAAACTGCCATCCACTGAAGGATGCGCCGTCAAAGGCTATTGTAAGCTTGTAATTCATATATTACCTCAAATGGCAAGCGCCGTTGAAATTCCGTTCAAAAGCACAACCACAAGGATAAACAACACGGAAAAAGCGAAAGCTACAGCGTCCTTTGACGAATATTTCAAAACTCTCATACGGGTTCTTCCCTCGTCTCCTCTATAGCAACGGCATTCCATTGCAACGGCAAGCTCGTCGGCACGACGGAAGGCTGAAACAAACAAAGGAATAAGAATGGGAAGAAAAGCCTTCGCCTTATTTACCAAGCCCTTACTGTCAAAGCCTGCTCCCCTTGCCTTTTGTGCGCTGATTATCTTGTCCGTCTCCTCAAGAAGCGTGGGGATAAATCTCAACGCAATAGTCATCATCATAGCAAAATCGTGAACGGGAACGTGAAGCTTTTTCAATGGCTTGAGCAGTCGTTCGATTCCGTCGGTCAGGGTTATAGGAGAGGTAGTATAGGTGAGAAGCACCGATGATCCTATAATCAGAGATAGAATTCTGACTATCATAAAAACTGCGTTTACGATACCCTGCTTATAAATTTTTATGACGCCCCAATTAATAAGGGGTGCGTCGGTTGAGGTTGTGAGAAAAATATTTATAACTGCCGTAAAGATAATCAATATCATTACCGGCTTTATGCTTCTTAAAACTATTTTGGCTGATATTCCGGACAAAGCCACAAGCACGATTGCAGTCACCAATAAAAACGTCAACGAAAAAAGATTTTTCGCCAGAAAAACGGTAACGACGTATATTAAAACAAGTATTATTTTTGTGCGTGGGTCAAGTCTGTGAAGTGCCGAATCGCCCGAAAAATACTGTCCGAGCGTTATATCTTTGAGCATCGTCTTACCTTTCTTTTAAAGCTTCAAGTATTTTTTCATACGCCTTATCAACGGTATAAATTCCGTTTCCGTCAATAAGTCCGCGTTTTGTCAATTCCTCGGTAACTGCCGTAATCTGAGGTATATCCAATCCCGATTGCTTTATAACGTCAACACGCTGAAAGACCTGATCAACGGTTCCCGACGTGAGAACTTTGCCGTCCTTCATAACGATAATATCGTCAGCGTACAGAGCCATATCCTCCATACTGTGAGAAATCAGTATAACGGTGGAGTTATGACTGTCACGCCATTTTTTTATTCCGTTGAATATTTCGTCTCTGCCACGGGGGTCAAGACCTGCAGCCGGCTCATCCAATACGATTATATCAGGCTCCATTGCCATAATTCCGGCTATTGCTACTCTTCTTTTCTGACCACCGGATAACTCAAATGGGGATTTTTCAAACAGCTCCTCATCAACTCCGGCAAAGCTTGCTGCAGAGCGTACACGTCTGTCTATCTCGTTGGGATCAAGTTTCATATTTGACGGGCCGAAGGCGATATCACGCCATACGGTCTCCTCGAAAAGCTGATACTCGGGATACTGAAAAACCAAGCCCACACGGAAGCGAACCTTGGACACGTCACTTCCCTTCTCAAAGATATCCTGTCCGTCAAGAAGAACACGTCCAGACGTAGATTTCAAAAGCCCGTTGAGAAGCTGAGCTACGGTAGATTTTCCCGAGCCCGTATGCCCGATAATACCCGTTATTCTGTTTTCTTTAAATTCAATGCTTACGTTTGACAGCGCCTCTTTTTCAAAGGGAGTGTCGGGGCTGTAAACGTAGGACACGTTTTCAAGCGTTAATTTGCTCAAGCTATTTACCTCGTTCAAAAAGCTTCATCAAAGCTCCTATGGTTTCTTCTTCAAAAAGTAAGCCTTCGGGAAGTTCAAAGCCGTCACGTCTCAGACGATATGCAAGATCGGTAACCTGAGGAACGTCAAGCTCTATTTCACGAAGCTTTTCCACCTGCGAGAACACCTCACGGGGATTGCCGTCCATTTCTATACTTCCACCGTTCATAACCACGACTCTGTCGGCGTTTACTGCCTCGTTCATATAATGGGTAATAAGGATTACCGTCATACCTCTTTCCTTGAGCTTCAGGATAGTTTCAAGAACCTCTTTTCTGCCCTGAGGATCAAGCATAGCAGTAGATTCGTCGAAAATTATGCACTCGGGCTGCATAGCTATAATACCTGCTATTGCAACTCTTTGCTTCTGTCCACCGGATAACTGCGAGGGGGAATGCTCCTTGTATTCACTCATCTTCACGCTTTCGAGCGCCTGGTCTACCCTGTGGCGAATCTCAGAGGGCTCAACACCGAGGTTTTCGGGGGCAAAGGCAACGTCCTCTTCAACGGTGGTTGCAACTATCTGATTGTCGGGATTCTGAAAGACCATTCCCACACGGCGTCTTACGTCGAAAATCAGGTCCTCGTTGGAGGTATCCATTCCGTCAACGGTAACTCTTCCGTTCGTTGGAACGAGTATTCCGTTAAACAGCTTTGCAAGGGTTGATTTTCCCGAGCCGTTATGACCGATTATTGCAACGAAGCTCCCCTTCTCTATGGAAAGAGAAAGATTCTTTATAGCCTCGTGATGCTGTCCGTTCTGCTCCTCTGCCGAATAGTCAAAGGTTACGTTTTCAAGCTTTATAAACTCACTCATTTTATCCACCTTGCCGTTGCTCCGCAGGGAAGCACCAGACCCGTTGCCGTAACAGGCAATCCGATTTCATCGGACATTACCTTTCCTCCACGCTTCTTGCCAATCTTAAGAGATAAAAGATATGACATTGATGCAGGCTGGAGACCCGTCGTATAAGAATTAAGAATTACGAACAGAGGGTCGTCCGACAGTACCTTTTCGCAAAGCTCAAGAAAAGAGCCGATATTGTCTTCAAGCTTCCACATTTCACCCGTAGGACCTCTGCCATAGGAGGGTGGGTCGAGAATTATGGCATCGTATTTATTTCCACGCCTTATCTCTCTTTCCACGAATTTCGCACAGTCGTCTACGATATAGCGAATTGGCGCATCCGAAAGCCCTGAAAGCGCTGCGTTTTCCTTTGCCACTGCAACCATTCCCTTTGATGCGTCAACGTGACACACCGAGGCACCTGCAGAAGCGCAGGCTATAGTAGCGCCTCCCGTATAGGCAAATAAATTCAGCACCTTAATAGGTCTGTTTGCATTTCTTATGGTGTCCATTGCCCATTCCCAATTCACTGCCTGCTCGGGAAATACTCCCGTGTGCTTAAAGCCCATAACCTTGACGGAAAACTTCAACGCTCCGTAGTCAATAGTCCATGCGCCGTTCATCTCACGGTTTTTTATATCCCACGCACCTCCACCGCTTTTTGAACGGTGGTATATTCCGTCGGCGCGCTTCCACATATTGCTGGATTTTACGTCCTTCCAGATTACCTGAGGGTCGGGGCGTTGGAGAATAAATTTGCCCCATCTTTCAAGCCTGAAAGAGTCCGAAGTATCAATAAGCTCGTAGCTTTTCCATTTATCTGCTATCCACATAACGAAATCCTTCTCGATAGTTATTCTATGATATTATACTATACCACAAATCTCAGTATAAATCAACGGATTATTGTAAAAATATAATATAGTTTTCCATCTTTTTTAAAAATCACTTGAAAATATTTTTTATATATAGTAAAATAGACGTTAGATAGGATTGATTTTATGAAAATTACGGTAACTGATACCGAAAACGGACTGACTGTAAAGCAATATCTTGAAAAGCAGAAGTATTCCACCAGACTTATTTCAAGGCTGAAGGCGAAGGAGCGTGGAATCACAGTCAACGGAGAAAGAAAAACTGTAAGATGGGTACTGAAAGCAGGCGACCTGCTTGAGCTTGAGACGGAGGACTCACGTTCCTCTGAAAATATCACGCCCTGTCATATTCCCATAAACGTTCTCTACGAGGACGATTGGTTCATCGCAGTGGAAAAGCCGGCGCACCTCCCTATACACCCGTCCAGAAGACATACCGACGACACTCTGGCGTCACGGGTGATGGCTCATTTTGAGGGGCGCAATTTCGTCTTCCGTGTAATGACAAGGCTTGACCTTGATACAAGTGGGGTCGTGCTGATAGCAAAGGATAGCATAAGCGCAGCCAGATTTTCAAAAATGCTGGCAGAAAGAAGAGTACATAAGGAGTATATTGCTATCTGCGACGGGATTTTTGAAGAAAAAAGTGGCATTATAGATTTTAACATCCGACGTAAAACGCCCTACGGAATGGAGCGTGAAGCAGTTGAAAGAGCTGACGGTAAAGGTGAAAGCTCTGCCGAGGGATGTGAAGCAGTAAGCGAATACCGTGTTATAAGGGAAGGCAACAACGTAAGCCTTGTGCGATTTACCCCCATAACGGGAAGAACTCATCAGTTAAGAGTGCACGCACTTGCCATAGGTCACCCGATAATAGCAGATACTCTTTATTTTAAAGGGTCAAGCTATATTGACCGTCAAGCGCTTCATGCCGAAAGTCTTACCTTTGTGCACCCCATGACCGAGGAAAGTATTACCGTCAGATGTCCTCTGTCGCAGGATATGAAGCTCTGTGAAAGGGAATTATTTGATGAGTAAAAAAGCCAAGGTATTTTTAATACTTTTCGCACTGTCAGTAGCACTCGGCGTAGCCTTTAAGGCTTCCGTTGACTTTTCGGAATTCTATACGGTGCGCATCTCCCCCATATTTAGAGTCCCCCTTTCCATGATATCCTCACTGCTTCCATTTTCACTTGCAGAGGCATTGGTTGTAATTCTTGCTTTTTTATTGGTGGTTACAGCGCTTTCGGGGCTCAAGATGGGAATATTAAGGCTTTTAAAAAAAGATGCCGTTTCCCATTTCAGTATATATTTAAAAATAGTTTTATATTCAGTGGCATTTATATGGTTTACCTACGCCTTTGCCTTTGAATCCTCATATTCAAGAAAGCCCGTAAACGAAGCATTGGGCTTTGAGCTTGTGGAAATGAATACCTCCAACGTGTCAGAAGCATTGGACAAGGTAACCGAGGAGCTTGTAAAAACGGCTGAAGAATTGGAAAATACAAGCCGTCTTGAATTAACCTTTAACCAAATAGCCGACGAGGTACTGAAGGGGGCAAAAAAGGCTTCCGAAAAGCACCCCATATATCAAGGTATTCCCTTTCGTGCAAAGCCACTTGCCTTCAGTAAGCCTCTGGCTTATACTGGAATTTCGGGAATTTACAGCTTCTTCACCGGAGAAGCGAATATAAACACGGCGTTTTCGGATTACTCGATTCCCTTTACCGTGGCACACGAGTATTCGCATCAGCTTGGTATCGGCTCGGAAAAGGAGGCTGAATTTTCAGCTCTGCTTATTTGTCTTGAAAGCGATAATCCTTACGTGAGATACTCTGCGTATTCGCAGGTTGCCATAACCCTCTCCAACATTCTTTTTGAACTTGACGAGGAAGCGTTTTACAATGCTTTCAGACAGTTTCCTCATCGCCTGGTAACCGACATATATCTTTCGTCCCAAAGGTATCAGAAATATTCTGAAACCGTTGCAGACGAAATTGCGGAAGCAATAAATGACACCTATCTTTCGCTTAGTGGCGATGAGGGTGTTATATCATATTCGTTAAGCTCACAGCTATACGTTGCATATTTTTTAAAGGAGTGATTTGATGAAATCGGCAAGAATAAAGGCTATAGTCTTTTTTACCGTTGTTGTGTTGTTTGCCATAAGCCTTGCTTTTCTGTCAAGCGCTACGGGAAGCAATCCCGTGCTTTACAAAAACGACACGAAATACTCTATTGCCGAATATCCAGCCGAAATAATCAACGGAACTCTGCACGTACCTCTTAGCTTCTTCATTGGGCTTGAAAATATTCAGTATGAGTATGGTACGAAGCCCGTAGGCTTCTATTTGAGAAATGAGAGTACAGGTCGTTTCTTTTCTTATTCGTCAGAATCCAGGTCGATAGTAGTTGACTCGTCTCTTGTTGACATTCGCTTCCCTATTCTGAATTCTACTGTTTATCTGCCTTTGGAATATTGTGCTGAAATACTTTCTCTTAAAACTGAAACGAAAACAGTTGACGGTGTGGAACGTATAAGACTTACCGACGGAACCCAAAGGCTTACCTTTGACGAGCTTATAGAGTTATATGACCCTAAAGAAAAGCCTGATAACCCCTCTGTCATTGAGCCTGAAAAGCCCTCTGACCCTACGGACTCTCCCACGCCTGCCGACAGAAGTCTTTATATAACCTTTGACGCTTGTCCCAACGAGTACACGGACGATATACTTGATATTATGGAAAAATGGGACATCAACGCCACCTTGTTTTTTGACGAAGAAGGCATAAAGGCGTACCCCACGGCTGTAATACGGGCATTTGTTTCAGGACACGGAATCGGAATATCCGTAGAAAACGGAACTGCAGATGAGCTGAAGAGCGCAAACGAGGCTCTTTATTCTGTGCTTAACTGCTACACGAGAATCTGCAGTGTAAACAAGACTGTTTCCGTTGAGAACAAGGAAAATATTGAGAAAATGGGATACGTCCTTTGGAGCTGTGATATAGACGCAGACGACTGGTCGAGTAAAAGCGCCAATACTACGGCAAAGGATATTTACAACAGCACGTTTAAAAATCAAACCACTGTAGTAAGGCTTTCGTCAGATGAAAAAAGCGACGGTATTGCCGACAGACTTTTATACTACGTTTCAGGAGACAAATACATTACGTGTAAGGTTATAGACCCTACCGTAAAGGACGCTTCGGGAGGTCAAAATGGATAACAAGAAAAAAATCCTCATAGTTGAGGATGAAAAAACTATTGCCGAAATACTGACGTACAACGTAAAGACGGCAGGCTATGAAACAGAAACCAAATACGACGGAAAAAGTGGTCTTGAAGAGGCACTGACGGGAAAGTACGACCTTATTCTCCTCGACCTTATGCTTCCCTTAATGGACGGCTTTGAGGTTTGCGCAAAGGTAAGAGAAAGGCTGGACACTCCCATAATCATACTGACTGCCCGTGATACAGAGCCCGACAAGATAAGAGGTCTCGACACAGGGGCTGACGATTATATGACCAAGCCATTCAGCATAAACGAGCTTTTGTCAAGAGTAAGGGCTAATATCAGACGCTATTCAAACGAAACGGTTACGCACAAAATAGCCGACACCACCATAGAGCTGGGAGATATAGTTATCGACTGTGAAAACTATCTCGTCAAAAAGGGTGGAAAGGTATTGGAACTTTCGAAAAAAGAATATGACCTTCTTGCCTACTTTGCTAAAAACGCAGGGAAAATATATACCCGTGAGGAGCTGATGAGCGCCGTCTGGGGATATGAGAATTTCTACGGTGATCTGAGAACCATTGACGTTACCATAGCAAGACTGAGACAAAAGATTGATGACCCGGGTACAGAAGAAAGCCTTATCCAGACCAAGCGAGGTATGGGATACTTTATTGCTCAAAATAACTGATTTTTAAGGAGAAAAAGCTTTGTACAGAAAACTGCAATTTAAAATAGTGCTGATACTGGTCTCCTTCATCGTATGTATTATGACGGTAGTCGGTATGATACTTATCGGTAATATTTTCAGTTATTATACCAATGACTTTGTAAATCAGCAATCCTCCGTTTTCACAGAAAGCTTCATAACAGAGCTTGAAAAGACGCTTCAATACGAGGACTATCCCGAAAGGCTGAAAAATACCCTTTGGGCTTATTCGGCACACATTGGAATTGATGCCAACAGGAATTATTTTATCCTTGATGCAGACGGAAATTATCTTTCGGGCTCGGTAAGCGAGGATGACAGTAATATTAAAAAGACGGAAAATCTCGTCCGTGCCATTGCAGGCTCAAGCTCACATACGCAAAAGGTCGGCAATTCATCTACCGACTGGGCAGAGGTACTTACGTCTGAGGACGGCTCTCCCAAAGCAATCGTTTATATTACCGAAAACAACAGCGAAATGAAGGAGTTTTCGTGGATGGTTTTCTCCATCGTTCTTCAATCGGTGTTAATCGGTCTTGTAATCGCAATCATTCTCTCCTTCTTCCTGTCAAAAGCCATAGTTTCTCCCATTCAAAGCATTACGAAGAAGGCTACCAGACTTTCCCGTGGAGACTTTGACGAAAAGCTGACGGTTTATTCTGACGACGAAATAGGAACGCTTACTCACACCTTTAATAAAATGGCTGACACGCTGAAAAACAACCTTAACGAAATTTCCAATCAGCGTGAAAAGCTTGAATCCATAATTCACTATTTGAAGGATGCCGTTATAGCTTTTGACAACGAAGGCAATCCAATGCATATCAATCCCGAAGCAAAGGCTTTGTTCAAGCTTGACATCGGTGCTGAGCTTACTTTGGATTCAATGATTGAGGCACTTGACCTTGACTGCCGTTCGGACGACCTCACTGTAGGCAAATACGACTCCATGGTACTCAACAACGTAATATACGACAACAGAGTTTTCGATATAAGCTTCGGTAAGTTCAACTTTAATCTTTCGGATCAAAGGTACGGTGGATATATTGCCGTGCTTCACGACGTTACCGAAAGCTTTGAGCTTGACAAGTCACGCCGCGAGTTTATTGCCACGGTATCCCACGAGCTTGGAACTCCTCTGACTAGTATAAAGGGAGCAACCGAAACCATCGTCGCAAATCCCGATATGCCCAACGACGTGAAGAATCATTTCCTTGAAATGGTAATAAGCGAAAGCGACAGAATGACCCATATCGTTCACGACCTGCTTGTGATATCAAGGCTTGATAACAACAGAATGAAGTGGAATCCCACCTCATTCCCTATCACAGAGCTTATTGAATAATGCTGTCTCGTTTTGTCGGGAGAGGTTGAGAAGAATAGCCAAGAGCTGAAATACATCAGAAACGACGAATATCTGCCCGAGGTAATTGCAGACAGAGAAAAGATAGAGCAGATACTTATAAACATCGTTCAAAACGCCATAAAGTACACGCAGGACGGTGGAAAAATATTTATAACGTCGGATTTCAAGGACGTTTCAGCCGTTGACGGAATTTCCGACGGAAAATACTTTACTCTGACGGTAACCGATAACGGAACGGGTATTCCCGAAGAGGACCTTCCACATATTTTTGAAAGATTCTACAGAGTTGAAAAGGCACGAACCTCAGATAAGGGTGGTACCGGTCTGGGACTTGCCATTGCTAAGGAAATCGCCGAAGCGCACGGTGGTACTATTACCATTACAAGTAAGCTTAACGTTGGAACTACCGTAAATATTTACTTGCCTCAAAAAGCAAAATTCTAAAAAAGGAGGGTGAGCTATGAGAAGGCTTATCGAGTCACTTAAAACCTTACTTGCAGTATGTCTTGGTATATCTATGCTCGCCCTTTGGACAAGCTACATATACCTGCAATTCGACAGGTCGGGTGAAGATACGGCAGAGCTTGACCGTAGCTTCTGGATATTCAACGACACTGCGAGAGCGCCCTCTGAAATAACTGCAGACGATAGCTTTTTCACCCCTGTGTCAGTAAGTCTCATACTGTCAGGAAAGGGATATACCTCTGCCTATAACACGGAGCTTACACAAACGCTTTACGAAAACGCCAAACCCTTACTGTTAGAGGTTTTTTCTTCTCCCTATATTTGTACGAAATCAGACAAAGACACCTGGGAAAGGGCACTCGAGGCAGAGGACGCAATTTTTATTGAATACCCTTCCCCTGTTCCCTACACTACTATTG
This sequence comes from Clostridia bacterium, assembly GCA_017520825.1. Classification (GTDB taxonomy): domain Bacteria; phylum Bacillota; class Clostridia; order Oscillospirales; family SIG627; genus RGIG6353. Next base: position 84,299 of record JAFXEX010000005.1, read on the forward strand.
CTTATTTTTTGCAAAAGAGTGAAGGCTTTTGTGAAGGCGAGCTTTGCTACGTTGAAAAATTACTTTTGTTTTCAGATTCTGCAAACGCCACCTCTGCCCTTTCGATTGACGGGGACGGAAACGTATATTCGTATTCCTGGAACGAAAGTGAAGCCCCCTCTCTCATCTATGATTTTAACAGCAACAATCTTGCCGCATATACTGTAAATGAAGGATTTATTCCCTTTGAATTCAACAAAAAATCAAGCGAAGGAAAAAGCTTTGAAAATCTTGATGCTGAGTACAAGCTTCTGCTTTCAGCGCCCAATCTTCCTTCCATTAAAGTAGAAAATCCATTCCAAAGCACTCTTGATGCCGCCTTTGGGGAAACGGAAAACTCATATTTTGAGCTTGTAGAGAAGCAGGAGCTTTCGGTTATACTTGACGCCTTTGACATTAATCCTAACATAGTCGGTTATTATTCGGATACGAATCTTGGCTTGATTTTCGTAGGAGAAGATATGAGACTTGTAATATCTCCTACGGGAACTGTTACCTATACTCTTATTAACAAGGAGGCAGTTTCGGTTACCATCGCTTCCCTTCTGAGCATTGCCAAAACCGATTTTACGTCGGACGAAATTCTTGCAGCGGCAACGTCCTTTCTGGCAAAGCTTCCCAAACACGTTTTAGGCGGTGACGCTACACTTATCCTTGAAAATATCAGCTATTCCTCAGCAAGCAGTGAAATGCAATTCACCTTTGGATACTACTACAATCTTGCCGACGTAATTTCGGCTTCACGCGACAAAGCCGTTGTTATGACCTTTAACGAGACAGGTCTGGTAAAAATGATACTCAAATCTATGAGCATTGCCCAAGATGTTGACGGAGAAGTATATGAAGAAGATTATATGAAAACGGATATAATTCCTTCCGTAGTTGCACAAATGGCAGACGAAAAGGCAGGAACTCTTGAGCCGATTTATACGTTTAAGGCATACGGAGAAGCAATAACGCCCCTTTGGGCAACGGGAGGAAACAGATGAATTCAAAAAAGCTAAAGCTCGTTATAATACTTATCTTTCTTTTCGTTAATTTATTCTTTCTTTTTGAACTTAAAAGCCTGAGGGATGCCAAGAGCTTTTTTAACGAAACCGAGATAGCCGAAGCCGTAGAGGTGCTGGATTCAAAGGGGATTAAAATCAGTCCTGAAACCGTACTTCGCGAAAAGGTTGTTCCCGAAACCGTCAAGCTTGATTTCACTCTTACGTCAGTTGAAGCCATGGCAAAAAGCATTATGCGTGAAGAGTACGGAAGCTTTAAAATTCCCGAAGGACAAAGATTTACAAACGACAAAGAAAGCTTTTCGTCATTTTACGATTTCAGCTTTGAGTATCAGCTTTTCGATTACGGCTTTACAACCGACAGCGTCGGTAGAGCTTTAACGGATTATGCAAGCTACGACGAAAAGCAAGTAAAAAAAGCAAAAAAGCATCTTGAAAAGCTGTTAAGCGGAGCATCTCCCGACAGTCACGAAATAACCGTACGTGTTAATAAATACGCTGAAAAAGACGGTTTTTCCTTCGTCGAGGCAACGGAATATATAGACGGTTATGAGATAGACGGAGCTGATTTTTTAGCCGTTATTTATAACGGAAATATAATTTTTTTATCGGGCAAACTGTATTTTTCAAATCAAACGTCAAGCTATACGACGGACTTTCACGACAGTATAAACATACTGTTCGAGATAGATGAAACCGATTTTGAAATTAAACAAATGGAGTTGATTTACTTCCCTGTTTCCGATAAAAACAACGCTTATTATCTTACGCCTGCATACAAATTCACCTATGAAAATGGGAAGTCAGACGTTTACGACGCCACAAGTGGAATCAGGCGTACAGAATAAATTTTACTAAAAAGCAAAATTATACTTTATTTTTTTAAACATCTATGTTATACTTAAATGTCGGGAAGTATTCCGACATGAATTAAGGAGAAAAAAGGTTCAACAATGGATAAAATTGCGATAAACGGTGGAAAACCTTTAAGCGGAGAAATTGTTATTTCCGGTATGAAAAACGCTGCAGTAGCAATACTGCTTGCAAATATAATGGTTGAAGGCGAATGTATTATAGAAAACCTTCCCGACATAAGTGACGTAAACAGGTCCTTGGAAATTTTATCGGCAATGGGTGCTAAGGTCGAGCATATTACGAAAAACAGTGTAAAAATAGACTCGACCAACATCGTACCCTGCTCTGCCCCAGACGACCTTGTGAAAAAGATGCGCGCATCCTATTACGTTCTCGGAGCTGAGCTTGCACGCTTCGGACGCTCTACCGTGGCTTGTCCCGGTGGTTGCGATTTCGGCGTAAGACCAATTGACCAGCACATAAAGGGCTTTGAAGCCTTGGGTGCAACTGTTTCTGTAACAAACAATCACATTGTGGCAGTAACAACCGGTGGTGTAATTGGCGATTCGGTATTTATGGACGTTGTTTCCGTAGGTGCTACTATCAATATAATGCTGGCTGCAGTAAAAGCCAAGGGCGTAACCGTAATTGAAAACGCTGCCAGAGAGCCTCATATAGTTGATACTGCAAACTTCCTCAACGCCTGTGGCGCAAAAATCAGTGGTGCAGGTACCGACGTAATCAAGATAACGGGCGTACCTACTCTTCACGGCGTTACATATGCTATTATTCCCGATATGATAGAAGCAGGTACCTTTATGGTGCTGGCAGCTTCAACACACGGAAAGCTCAAAATTTCAAACGTTATTCCCAAGCACCTTGAATCAATTTCGGCAAAGCTTGTGGAAATGGGCGCCGACGTTGTGGAGGAGGACGATAGCGTAACGGTAAGCCGAAGTGGTGAGCTGTCACCCATAACGGTTAAAACCCATCCTTACCCTGGCTTCCCCACCGATATGAATCCTCAGATGTGCACTCTTATGTGTCTTGCAGGTGGCAAGAGCCGTATGATAGAAGGCGTATGGGACAACCGATTCAGATACGTTGAAGAATTAAAGCGTATGGGAGCAAGCATTGAGGTTGACGACAAGGTTGCTACCATTGACGGCGACCCTCAAAAGCTTGTTGGAGCAAACGTGAGAGCTATCGACTTAAGAGCAGGTGCTGCAATGGTAATTGCAGGGCTTTCTGCAAAGGGTCATACCGAAATTGAGGATATTTTCCATATTCAAAGAGGATATGAGGATATAATCGGCAAGCTTCAAAAAGTTGGAGCAGACATACAGATAATAACCGTATAAAAGATTACTAATAAAATAATAACGGCAGATACTGATTTCAGCATCTGCCGTTATTGTTTATACTATAAAAGTCACAAGACTTTAATAGGAGGCGTTCTTTACTCCCCTTTTGTTATAGGGCTTTGTAACGTTTACACATTGATTTTACCACAAACTCAGGTCATTATCAAATATAAATACTTTTATAGTTATATAATCAAATATTTATGCTACAAAAATTGACGCAAAAGCTCGGATAATCGTATCCGTGTAGCGCAATACGCCCTCATATTCCTCAAGTAATAAAAAGCGTTAAACCACTTGACATCTCCCCTTCTTTGTGCTATACTTTTAAAGCAAATTGTTCAACAATTGAATATACGGAGAGGTATCGAAATGGTCATAACGGGGCTGACTCGAAATCTGTCGAAGTCCGTCGAGTTATGTAACTCGCAAGAATTTAGCGGAACATATAGGAACATAGCGGAATTTACCGCCATTTAGTAACCAACAATTTAATACAAGTTTATAGCATTTCCCATACAGATTTCCCACAGAAAATTTTGTGTGTGAGATGTTAAAAATACACATTTGGAGAGGTATCGAAGTGGTCATAACGGGGCTGACTCGAAAGGTAGCCGACCTCGTCACTTGCGAGAACGCAAAAGCTCTTGTTTTCTCGCAATATCTCGCAAATGCTTCATTTTTCTCGAATTTTGAGTGAACGCATTTCAACTTCGGCCTTGCAAAAGCCGTGCAAAATTCAAACTTAACTTAATACGGAGGTGTATCGAAGAGGTCATAACGGCCCCGACTCGAAATCGGGTAAGCCCTTAATCGGGCCCGAGAGTTCGAATCTCTCCGCCTCCGCCAAAACCCCTTGAAAACATCGTGTTTTCAAGGGGTTTCTCTTTGGTACCATTAAAAATATTCACTTAAATATTTAATCGTCTTTTTCGACAATTTCATATTCGGGATCTTCGTACTCATCCTCATCGTAATCATAGTCGCCTGGATTAGACATGTGTAATGTTTCTGCACCTAAACGAGTACATGAACAGAGATATAACGCATACTCTTCCGCTTCTTCCTCTGTGTCGAATGTTTCATCCTGTTCCTCGTCGTTAAAAATGATTTTGTACTTTGGCATTTTTTAATCCTCCTTTGTTTTTTGTTAGTTTAAAATCGTGGTATCTGATTATCGGTTGCCATTTTATAAAATGCGTATATTTTATGCCGCGGCACAATTTTTGCAATAGTGATCTACAATTGTTTCATTCGACAATAAGAAGATGCCCAACTTTGCGGCTTGCTCTGCTTTTTTCGCAGAATGATGTCTTCCTTCTGGAAGTTTTCTAATGTGTTGCGGAACATCAACCGTATGATTTGGAGCTGTATATGTTCGTGGAACTGTAATTTCCAACGCCGTAATATCATTATCGGCGCTTGGGTTGATTGATGGAATACTGTGCGAGGATTTTTTTGTGCTTTTTTCAATCGAAGCTAAGAATTCAATTAAAGCATTTTTGTTCTTTATGCTTAGCACGATACATATTACCGCAGCAACGCTTATCCCTGAAATAATCAATTGTTTTTTGTGTGTTTTTATCCAAGCTAACGCTTTTTTCTTTTTTTCTCCCATAAAACTCTCCTTAGAATATTGACTTTTTACTTCGTATATATTATACTACGAGCAAGAGGAATTGTAAAGTAATTCGCTTCAAAAACATTTACTTTTTAGGTATCGAGAGGTCTTGTAATGAAATATAATGCAGAAGTCATAGGTAACATTATCAAAAAAGAACGAGAAAAAAGAGATTTAAGCCAAAAACAATTAGGAGCAAAGATTGGCATCACAGGCAAGCAAATATCAAATTATGAACACGGTACCCCTATTCCACCAATTGATATTCTGTTTAAACTTTGCGAAATTTTTGATTGTGAGTTAGGATATCTTCTTGGTGAGCATAGCTATTCTGAAGGCACGCAACTTCAAACTGCGATGTGCGAAGCACTTAATCTTTCAACTGCTTCAATAGATACAATCACCAAGATTACCGGTTCTGATCGTTCATCGCTTTCATTTGGATACGAATCCGAGAAGTATATACGAATATTCAACAACCTTTTATCTTCTTCTACATTTCTCTATTTTATTGAATCAATTGGCGTTCTCGATGATTGCGTTAACAATAAAAATAACCTATTTAACTCTGTTGAAGAAAAATACGGAAAAAGTCGTTTTGAAGAAGCGTTTACTATTTATTGCGGACATATTGATTACGAGCACGATCCACATGCACCTAAATTGCCTTCTGATATTTCCGAAATTATCAGAGAAATTAGTCGGGCCGAAGACCAAAGCTATAATTTGAGCTATTCTATTAAAGTTGCAAAGTATGAGCTTCAAGAAGTATTTCAAGATCTAATTACAGAATTATACCCGCGAAAATAGTTCGTGAACATTAAATCATATGATTCAAACTTTTAAAAAGGTGTGGGGTGACCGATTCGGTCACCCCCTTTCGTTATACTCTCACCCCAGCGCTTTGCTCATTGCCGCGCCGGTGTCTGCTTTCGTCACGGCATCGAGGTGGCTGTAGATATTTGCCGTGGTGCTCATGTCGCTATGTCCGAGCCATTCCTGGATCTGCTTCATTGGTACGCCCTGGGCAAGTAGCACAGAGGCGCAGGAGTGGCGAAGATCGTGGAAGCGGATCTTCTTCAAGTTATGCTTCTTTAATAACTGTCCGAAGTGTCCGGTGACGAAGTCGGGATCGTAGAGCTTTCCGAGTGCATCCACGCAGACGTAGTCGGTGTATTCCTTCGAGTACGCCGAGCGCATCACCTTCTTCATCTGCTCCTGCTTCTCGCGGTGCTTCAGCAGTTCGCCTCTGACGAAGGGCTCAAGCGTCAACGTGCGGTAGGAGGATTTTGTTTTCAGTCTGTCCTTGGCGACGATGCCTTCCTCGGTTGAGCGGACGGTGTGGCGGACGGTCAGAGTGTTTTCAGAAAAGTCGATCGCCGACCACTTTAGCCCGATAACCTCGCTTCGCCTGAGCCCATAGTAAGCGGCAAGTAGGATCGGGATATAGATCTCGTCATCCTTGACCAGCTCGAGAAGCTGCTTCACTTCCTCGGCGTTGTAGTAGGCGG
>JAFXEX010000028.1 GCA_017520825.1 Clostridia bacterium
TAAAAATATTTCGGTTAGTTAATTACGCAAAATCCGTTTTTAACTACCAACTACAACGCAAATTGAGTGCTAAATGCCGAATTAAAAACAGATTTTCCGTTTTTAATTCCAAAAGAAAAAGCAACCAACTTTTTTGAAGCTGATTGCTTTATGAGTAGATATTAAATTGTTAGAACAAATCGCTATGCGTTCCTGTTCGGGTTAAACCTAAAATGAGCAAATCCTTTTCAATGCGATAGATAAGAAGCCAATCCGGCTGAATGTGGCATTCTCTGCATCCCTTGTAATCGCCGACAAGAGGATGGTCAACATATTTTTCCGGCAAAGGTTCGCCATTTGCGAGAATATCAATAACCTCTTTAAGCAAAGATATATCATATCCACGCTTTTGAGCAAGTTTATAGTCCTTTTTGAAACGAGTGGACATCTCAATTTGATACTTCATGCGTCTAAATCCTTAAAGAGTTCGTCTGTACTTGAGTATTTCTTGGCGGGAATCTTTCCGCTTATCATATCATCCATTTCCTGAATGGCTGCAACCGTTTCAGCGTTGGGAATATCTGTCGCTATCTCAAAAGGAATTCTGCCCTGACGAACAACCTGCCTTAAAAACATATTCATAGCAGTTGTCATATTAAGTCCCATATCGGCAAGCATAGCATCTGCCTGCTTCTTGAGTTCCGTATCCATACGAATACTCATATTCACTGTTGCCATAACATTACCTCCCTTATTTAGTATATTCATTGTACCACAAAATATGTGCATTGTCAATACATTAAAGGTAAAAATACGGCATTTTACAAAAAATTCAAACTCCTTATTTCAATTTTTCATCGAAAATTGAAATAAGGGAACAAAATTCCTACTCTTATTTCAGTTAATCGCCAAAACAATAGCAGCAAATGATTTTACGGCTTGATAGTTGCAAGTCCGTCGAGAAGCGGTCTTACATAAGCAAGGAATGCACCAATGCCGTTGATAATAGCCCAAGCAATCCAAATACGCTTGAGCCAGTCAACACTCTGGTCTACCTTTTGCTGATTGTTTGAAAGCTTCATACCTACAACACATACGGTAGTCATAAGAGCCGCAAGGACGGTACTTATTCCTGCAATATGATTGTAGACGTCAACGATAATTCTGTCGGCAACTACCCACATATCATCTACGGCAAATACATTTATCGCAAACAGCGGTACAAGTGCCACAATGAACGGTAGTGTCTGACAGCAAAACTTCATTATTTTGTTTTTCATATAAAGCATCGCATCCTTTCTAAAAATGGTTGTGGGCTGCCTTTTATGACAGCCCACGGGAAATGGAGTTTAATAGCCGGTTTTCGGCATTTCGATGTAAGTGTAACTATATACCTTTGTAACGAAACGGGAGATTGTGGTTATCCACTGACCGTTGTATACACCGCCGACATCCGCAGTATTTACAAAGCTGGAGCCGTTTGCAAGTCCTTTAACGGAACGTGCGTAAAGGTAAGGAGTTTCAACCTGTGCAAAGCCTGCTCTGACACTTCCGAATACATACATAATTTCTGTGATGTACTCGTTATCCGCAATACCGAGAGCGATGCTTGATACATCAATTACATAGTTCTTGCTTGTGGAAAGATTGTCATTGATTGTGCGGTATTCGCCGTTAGAAAGGTTTGTAAGATACACTATCTTGTAGGATAGGTTCTGATTGAATGTGCCTGTCACTATCTTTTCGGCACGAATAGCCGATGGAAGTGTATCACGGAAATAGAAGCTGTCAAGAGATACGCTTGAAGTGTTTGCAATATTCTTGAAGCTGTAAACAATGGGGTTATTGGGCATTACTTCGTTGTAGCCATATTTGGTTACCGATACTCCTACAGATACCGACTTATTAAGTACCTCAAATGTCATAATCTGACCGTTAAACTCAAGGTGTGCTGTCATAAGAGTTCCATTGGGTGTGTAGTAAGTAGGAGCTACCGTCTCACGCATTGTATAAAGACCGAGAGGAAGAGGCTTTGATGCGGCTCTGCCGTTCTTGTCTGTTTTAATGGTGTCAACAATGTTTCCTGCCTTGTCGTAAATTTCAAATACAGCACCTTCAAGAAGTGAGCCTGCGGGAAGTCCGTTGATGGGGTTATCGTCTGCTGATTTCTTTACCACCTGAATCTGTGCCTGAATAGGTGTGTTGTACCAAGTGATTGATGAAGTATGACCGTACTCAACATAGAATGTCTTAACCTCGTTATCAAGTACATAGCCGTTAGGCACTGCAATCTCACGGATGTAATACTTACCGTCTTCAAACTCGTTGTTATCGGTATATACATATCCGTTCTGATCGGAAACGTACTGTGCAAGAGGTCTGCCGTAGCGGTCTGAGATAAGGAATGTTACACCGCTTATACCTTTACCTGTTGTTGAATCAACCTTATGAATAAGGAAGGAGGAATTCTTGCGATTGGTAATTGTAACACGGGTTATTTCTCCGTCAGTTACTTCAATGTCGTGAGGTTCTGCATCAAGAATGTAGTCGTCTGCCGCTTTGGTTTCAACGATCGTGTACCATCCGTTAGGTAAATCATCAATATTGATAACACCGCTTGCATTTGTGGTGTATGTACCGATGCGTTTACCATTCATATACTCAACTTCAAACTTAACGCCCTTTATAGGCTGTCTTGTTTCTTCGTCAAGCTTTGTAATTCTGATACCGCCAAGAGCTTCATTAAGGAAGGTAAGCTCGTGAGTCTGTCCTGACTTTACCTTAACTGTCTGAGGTGCACCGTCAAGAGTATATCCCTCGGGAGCAGTAACCTCTGTTACAACGTAAGTATCGGGAGCAAGACCTGTAAGGTGGATGATACCGTTTCTGTTTGTGGTATATCTGCCGTTTGCGTTACCAACTACTGTTCCTTCGCTGTTTGTAACCTTGAATACAGCACCGTAAAGTGGTTCACCTGTAGCCTTGTCAAGCTTTGTGATAATAAGCCCGCCTTCGGGAGAGTTGTAGAATGTGAGGTTATGAATCTTACCCGATACTACATTTATTGTCTGAGGCTCATCGCTGATAGCATAACCTGCAGGGGCTTCAACTTCAGTAATAACATAAGTTCCGGGAGTAAGTCCGTTTACTTTGATATTACCGTAAATATCTGTTGTATATCTGCCGTTTGAATTTCCTACAACAGCACCCGTACTGTCGGTGATTTCAAATACCGCTCCGTAAAGAGGCTCTTCGGTTTCCTTATCAAGCTTAGTAATGATAAGTCCGCTGCTTGGCTTGTTGTAGAAGGTAAGAGTTTGTGTGTTGTCTGCATCAATCTTTACAGTCTTTGAAACAGTGTCAATTACATATCCATCGGGAGCTTTTGTTTCGGTAACAACTACCGTTGTGCCTGCTTCGATATTTGTAATGTGTATCTGTCCCAATTCGTCTGTTGTATAGATGCCGTTAGAGGATACTGCACCATTTTCTGTGGGAATAAATTTGCCGTCAGATGTAGTTACGGTAAACTCTGCACCTGCAAGGGGCTGTTTTGTAATACTGTCAAGCTTACGGATGATAAGTCCGCCGTCCTTTTCATTTTCAAAAGTAACAGTGATTACATCCTGTTCCTTTCCTGTGATATACACAGTTTCGGGAGCATCGCTGATAATATAACCATCGGGAGCCTTTGTTTCCTCGATCACATATGTGCCTGCTTCAAGTCTTGTTATAACGATTGTGCCGTTTGCAGAAGTTGTATACTCTCCGATAACAGTACCGCCGCTACCGCTTGTTCCGGAGAGGTATCTAACTTGGAACTTTGCACCCTGAAGTACCTTTCCTGTGTCGGCGTCAACCTTCTTGATAACAAGTCCCGAAAGTGGTACGTTCTCAAAGGTGATTTCCTTATCTTCGCCGCCCTTGATGTAGATTTCCTGTGCTTCATTTGAAAGCACATATCCGTCGGGAGCTGAAGTTTCGGTTATCTTATACCAGCCGTCGTTGAGATTGTACATCTTAAACTGTCCGTTCTCATCGGTGGTAAATGTGCCGAGATGATTTACTTCACCTGTAAAGGTGTTGTTTGAAGCATAAACAACGCTGAACTTCGCATTTTTAAGGGGATCCTTTGTAATGCTGTCAATCTTGTTTACTGTAAGGGACGGTTTCTGATAGTTCTCAAAACGCACAACAGAGGTACGGTTTGGAACAAGGGTTACAAGCTTGGGTTCGGAGTCGAGCAGATAATCGTTAGGAACGCTCTTTTCTATTACCTCGTAAATACCGGGGTTAAGGTGAGAAAGAAGTGCTTCACCGTTCTCGTCTGTAACTACCGTGTTCTCAGTACTGCCGTCTGCAAGACGAACAAGGAAGCCAACACCTGCGATTGGTTTACCTGTTTCAGCATCGGTCTTTACGATCTTAAGACTTGGCTTTTCTTCGTTGAGAACAACTACCTGAGATTCCTTGCCCGCGAAAAGCTCTACGTGGTATTCCGTTTCATTAAGGACATAGTTTGTAGGAGCTTTTATCTCTTTTACGGAGTATACGCCGGGTTCAAGATTGTCGATTACGATATTACCGTCAATATCTGTAATTCTGTCAAGGTAGTTACTTCCGTCTTCGATTTTAGCGATTCTGAAAGTAGCGCCGGACAGATATTTATCGTTGTACTTATCGTATTTGATGACTCTGATGGACGGTTTCTTGGTATTGGTGAATACAAAGGTTGCATATTCGTTGCCTTCAACCTTGACTGTACGTTCTGCATTGTCAATGAGGTATCCTTCAGGTGCTTTTGTTTCGGTAACTGTATATGTACCTTCGTCAAGTCTGTCAAGCTTGATTTCGCCGTTCTGGTCTGTGGTGTATTCCTTTTCAAAGGTGCCACCGACCTCGGTAAACTTGAATGTAGCGTTTACAAGAGGCTTCATTGTCTGTAAGTCAATCTTCACAAGACGCATATACGGCTTCTGGTCGTTAAGGAATACAAGAACCGCTGTGTCAAGGCTATCCTCCTTAACCTCAATAGACTGAGGTGTGGAGTTTACTATATGGTCATCGTCAGTTGCAATTTCCTTGACTGTGTACGTGCCTGTTTTAAGATCAAACAGTTCAATGATACCGTTCTCATTTGTTGTGTATGTGCCTACAAGTGTGGTATCAAGATACACTTCAAAGGAAGTACCTGCCATAAATTCACCTGTGAGGCTGTCGTACTTCTTGATAGTAAGGCTTGGCTTTCTTGAGTTCTCGATTGTAAGCTCGTTTGTTTTGCCTGCCGATGCTGTAAGGTGATAAAGTTCACCGTTTAACTGATAGCCCTCGGGAGCTGTTATTTCCTGAACGGTATATACACCTTCGTCAATTTCAGAAAGTGTGATTTCACCGTTTTTATCAGTAGTTTTCTCCCATACATCGTTACCCGAAAGATTTACAATACGAACTACAGCACCCTCAAGTTTTTCGCCTGTGTGCTTATCAATCTTTGTAATCTTGATGCTGGGCTTTACTGTATTTGTAAATACAAAGGTTGCGGATTCGTTGCCTTTTACTTCAACAATTCTTGAAGAATTATCTGCAATATATCCGTCAGGAGCCTTTGTTTCCTTTACAACATAAGTACCAACTTCAAGTTCATTAAGAGAAATTTCGCCGTTTCTGTCAGTTGTAAATTCCTTTGTGAAGCTGCCGTCTGTTTTCTTAACTTCAAAGACTGCATCGGAAAGGGGTTCAAGAGTTGTACTGTCAAGCTTTACAAGTCTTATATACGGCTTCTGATCGTTTAAGAAAACAAGCATTGCGGTATCACCGCTGTTTTCATCAATCTCTATCTGCTGGGGAGTGGAGTTTACGATGTGCTCGTTATCAACCGATATTTCCTTTACAAGATATGTGCCTGTTTTAAGGTCACGGAGATTGATTTCACCATTTATGTTTGTAGTGTAAGTACCAACAAGTCTTGCATCACGGTATACTTCAAATACGGCACCCGAAAGAGGCTCATTTGTCTTACTGTCAAGCTTTATGATTGTAAGGCTGGGTTTAATAGTGTTTTCAACGGTAAGTGTACTGTCTTTGCCCTCGAAAAGCTCTACGTGATAAAGGGTATCATTAAGCTGATAGCCTTCGGGAGCAGAGAGTTCCTGTACGGTGTAGATGCCTTCGTCAAGTCCGTCAATTTCAATAACACCGTTTCTGTCAGTAACTCTGTCATAGTAGCGTGTGCTGTCGCCAACCTTTGCTATACGGAAGGCAGCACCGTAAAGGGTATTGCCGTTATCCGAGTCAACTTTAGTAATTTTAAGTGTCGGTTTTCTGTAGTTCTTAAATACAAGTTGAACGTTTCCGTCCTCTGTCGCTTCAAAAACCTTTACTTCGGTATTTCTTACATAACCTTCGGGAGCTGATATTTCGGAAACCGAATATACACCGGGATTAAGATCGGAAAGTGTGATTTCACCGTCTCTGTCTGTTGTAAGCTCGTTAAGGTAAGTGACATTCACGCCTTCAATCTTAAAGGTTGCTCCATAGAGTTCATCACCTGTGTCAGCATCTATCTTCTTTATGCTGATGCCGGGCTTTGTGGGGTTAAAGAATGTAAGTGTTGCAGTCTTACCGGGCTCAAGCTCAATAGACTGTGGTGCATCCTGAAGCACGTATCCGCTTGCTGTTCTTGTTTCTTTTACGGTGTATGTGCCGGGCTCAAGGTCTGTAAGCTCCACAAGTCCGTTTGCATCGGTTGTGTAGTTGCCGATAAGCTTTGTGTCCTTATATACTGCAAATCTTGTATTCTTTATGGGCTTTAAGGTCTGTGTGTCAAGCTTCTCAATTATGAGGGTAGGCTTCTTTGAGTTTGTAAGTACAAGAATAGGATCGTTTTCCACTGCGGGATCGTAAGGGTTGATATATATTCCGTGTCTTTCTGTATCAAGAATATATCCTGCAGGAGCTGCGACCTCTTCAACCTCATAGTAGCCTTCGGAAAGCTCGGAAACACAGGCATAACCTGCGGAATTGGTTGTTACCGTTGTTACAAGTCTGCCGTCTCTGTAAACCTTAAAAGATACATCTTCAAGAGGAATGTTTGTGTCTTTGTCTTTCTTAATGAGTACAAACGAGGGAGTTCTTACATTTTCAAAGGTAAGGGTAATATCGCTCTTGCCGTCCCATTTGAAAGTCTGTACATCATTACTCTTTTCATATCCTACGGGTGCTTTAAGCTCGTATGCTTTGTATGTACCGTAAGGAAGTGCATCGCCCTGAAGCTCAATACAGCCGTTATGACCTGTGTAAAGGTCGGTCTTGTAACTGCCGTCTGTCTGCTCGATTCTGAAAGAAGCACCGAGAAGCGGATTTCCGTTCTGTGCATCAACCTTGCGTATGCGAAGTATTCTTTCACTGAGATTCTTAACGCTGACAGTAGTTGTAGTGCCTTCAAGAACATTGACTGTTACATCTTCTGCCTTGATATATCCTGCGGGAGCCTGTGTTTCGGAAAGTGTATAGGAAATTGTAGGATCAAGATATTCCCATACAATCTGACCTGTGCTGTCGCTTGTTCCTTCATATGTTTTGCCGTTGGAGCCTGTCAGCTTGAATATTGCACCCTGTAAGGGATTTCCCATACCGTCAACCTTGTTTACAACAAGTCTGCCGTAAGGAGATGTAACGGTGTCCCATTTCATTGTACCTGTGCAGGACATAGGAGCATACATCGGGTCTGCAATTATAAAGCTCTGTTCTGTGTCTGTCTGATTATTGGCAAAGTATATGTTGAACTGTGTTATTGTTGCATTTGCGTTGAAGGTGATGTTTCCGCTTTTGGGAGTGTTTCTTACTGGAATACATACCTTAAAATCGCCTGCATACTCCGAGCCGTTCTCATTCATATTGGTGAGAGTGTGGTCGGGAGTAGGAACTGTCCAATAAGTCTTACCCGAAGCAGTCCATGACACAAGCTGTTCGTTATCAAGATTTGTAACTATTGTGCCTGTGGGAGCGTTTGCGAGGTGAAGATTTATTGAGTAGTTGTTCTTGTAGGTCGATGTTGCAGAAGAAGCAACAAAAGTGCGTGTGTAGTATTCAACACCGCCGATTGTTTCCTTTTCAATGCCGTACATACCGTTTTGTTCAGCACCGATAAGACCGTTAGCGTCTTCAATATTAAGAACGTTGCCTGCTTCGGTTCTTCCAAGTCTTATATGCATACCTGCATTTAAGGGCTTAGTCCAGAAGGAAGCATTGTAAAGGATAATTTTAAGTGCTTCATATGCTCTTATTGCAGAAGGATCATCGGTAGGAACAAGAAGTGTATCACGTCCGCTGTCCCATTGAGTTCCTTCGATTCTTAATTGTCCGAGAGTAGTCCATACTGCCGCCTGAGTTGCCGCTACGTACTCTTCACGGGTAAGATTTGCGATAAGGGGATTATCTGCTTTGTTAATGGAGATAAAGTCCTCAAGGCTTCTCTGGGGATAACCGTTGGCAAATGCACCTATCGTCTGAGGGGTTGTGGTGTATTTACCCGTAATGGTTATCTTCTTTGTTTCAGAGGGCTTTGCAAGTCCCCAGTTGATACAGTATGCAGGTCCTTGTATACCTGTATCACTTGTATATGTCCACGACTGTCCCTGAAGCTTTGTGCCGCCAACAGTTTCGAGGATATAGTGGGTTTCGTTAAGTTTAATTGTTACTGTCTGTGCTTTTCCGTCACTTAATGTTTCTGCACTTACGGGCATTATGGGTATGACGGAGAGGAGAGTAATAAGGGCAAGCAACAGAGCGATTATCTGCTTGCCTGAACTTTTTGCTGTAGACATTTTTATGTCCTCCTGTTCTTAAAATACAAAAAGCAGACCGTTTTCTTCGGCCTGCTTAGAGTTGATATTAGATTATTCTGCCGTACTTCCGGGTACAAGCAGTTCTTTGGCAAATTCCGTTTTGTCTTTCGTTGTGTCGATTCTTGGGTAACTGTTTGTAAAGAGCGATTCATCGGTTCGTGCTACATCATAATAGCTTACGTCGATTATCTGCCATCTGCCGTCAATATACGCCTCATTCCAAGCGTGAGTTGCATCTTTAATGGTTACACAGGGAATATCGGCTCGATGACAGAGATAGATAAAAGCATTTGCATAAGTTCCGCAGATGCCGTTGACGGTAGTGGATGATGTGAAAACATCATTTATTCCTGCCACATTTTCATCCTTGTAAACGATGCGGTCGGCGATATATGTTGCTATCGCCTTAACCTTTTCTTTTTCTGAAAGGGCTGCAAGACTATTTACGAATTCATCCGTTGCCGTGTTCGCACTTTCATACTTGGGGTTGACCTGTACCTTTAAGATACGGTAACCGGGGTACTCATACAGATTCTTGACAGTGGGTTCTGCACCGAAGCTGTAGGTGTAATATCCCGAAAGAACATTTGCTACCGATTTCATTGCAGTATCGGTCTTGCCGGGAGTAGTGAAAGTGAACTCGGTATCTACATAGTGAGCATAGCTGTATGTGGGGTTATATCCGTCAGCATTGTTGCCGTCTATTATAACCTTTGTATCCGCTATCGTCTGCCGCATAGTGTTGTATGCTTCCTTTGTGTAGATGTCGCTGAATATACTTTGTTTTGCATTTGCCGAAAAATCCTTTTTTGAAGACGATGTGCCGTCTATAAATATATCGGTGATTACAATAGGTGTATCATCGGGGATTTCTTTGATTTCTTCTTTATTTGGAACCTCCATATGCACACTGTTTGTTTCCTCAATATATTCGATATCAGCGCCAAACAAGGCGGCTGCATCACGAAGCTTTACGTAGTTATTGCCATTTATGTTATATGCGAAAAGCTCCGTTTGTTCTCCGTTCAAGAAGAATATTTGTGATGTTATCTGTGCAAGAACGCCGGAATTTGCCATTACTGCCGTTCCGCTGAAAAATACCGCACCGCAGAGTAAACCTAATAAGAAATATATGTACTTCCTCATTTTGATTTCTCCTTTAGATTGGTTTAGTGTTTGTCTGACGCTGATTGTTTCTTAATCTACCTGCTCGGCTTTAACGCACCATCTGTAATAGTCCGACTGGTTCTTGACGCAGGTGATAAGGGTGATGATATTGTCACTTGTGTTCTGAAGGTCAGAGGTATCGTCAACCGAGATCTTCTCGATGCTGTACACCTCATACTTTCGTGTACCGAGCTTTGTTGTGAGCTTTATTTTTGCTCCAAGGTCAAGCTCTTGAATATCCGAGAAGTATGCACCTGTGCCTCTGTTGTGAGAAGCAAGACATACATTACCGTCCCAGATGGAAGTTTCTTTGAAATGTCCTACGCCTTTGGAAAGTACCGAATTTGTCGTACCCTCATAAACCTTTACAGAAAGGTCAATGTCAGGAATAGACAGCTTTGCGATATATCCGCCTGTGTAGTACATATCATCGTCAACTTCCGTGAATGCATCGTATGTGTAGTAGTCCTCGTAAATATCCGTATCAATGTTACCCGGGATAATAGTCACACCACTATTATTTGTTACGGATGAGTTCGGGACTGTACTAGTAACCGTCACCATAGGCTGTTCTGTTATACCGCTAACCGATACGGGAGCCTGCGGTGTTTCGGTGTAGTAGGATGCAAGATTTGGAGTGAGTGGTTCGCCACTTCCGAGAAGGTTACTTGTATGACTTCCGAAAGCGGGAGGGATAAGGGCACTGTTCTTACTTATATCAACCGCTGTTCGGTTGATATTGTTACCAACTGTTACAACATCAACCGATGTCGGTGTTCCAAACAGTGCTTGTGTTGGCGGTGCTACCGTGTAATCCGCAGCAAATGCGGGGATTGCAAGCACGCACACAAGTCCGAGAGAGAGAAATAAAACTATCTTTTTCATCTTAGTATCCCTTTCTCTTTTTACGGATAAGTCTGTAAATAGCATATCCGCCTGCACCAAGTGCTGCCGCACCTGCGACTGAACCTGCTACAATACCTGCGGTCTTTGCTTTCTTTTCTGCAGAAGAATCCTTTTTGTCGTTGGTTTTGTCTATGTCAATCATAGGCTCGTTTGTCTCCTTGTTTTCCTTAAATACCGCCGTATACGTAACGGTATCGTTTATGACTTTCGTAACAGTTCCTTTGTAATCGGCACTTGCGGTATATCCGTTTACATAGGTCTTTGTTTCTGTTCCTGTGTAGATCGCATTCGCAGTGTATCTTATTGCAACGTCTGTACCGCTTATGGTTTCATCTGCTGCCGTTACCCATTCGATATTGGCAAGGGTAAGAGTTGTGCCGTCCTTGTCAATAGTCTTGGGTACAAGAGAGGTATCTGCCGATGCAAGATTGGGGTAGCTTCTTTCTTCCGTTACCGTGAACTTACGGCTGGAATATCCTGCAGGGGTAAGCTCAAGGGTAGAATGATCGAATGCGAGAACTCCGATGTAGCCGTCCTCAGTGGTGATCTCCAATGTTGGCGCAAAGAGTGCCACAACGACTTCTGCATCATTTGTTGCTGTGTGATAGCTTACATTTTCAATGTGTTCTTTTGTATCTTCCTCGGAGTTGTCGTGTACCTTTGTTTCCACATACTCATATTCAACCTCGTTTTCGGTATATGATTCTGAGGGAATAAGGCTTGCATCGCTGTCTTTGGGAAGAACATAGATTTTTTCGACGACCGTATAATCATCGACTGTGCTTTGAACGATTTCCTGCGGAGTGAGGGTATCGTCTGCTAAAGCAGAAATTGCGAACGTGCTTAATGCCAGCAGTAATACTGCAAGGCGCTTGAATGATTTCATTTTGAAAATCTCCTTTCTTATTTTGCTTTTTATGCTGTGAGAATTAAATACGAAACATTGTTTTCACCGCCTTTCATTCTTCTTTAACGGCGAAAAGCTCCGCGATGCGGTTGTTTACAACCTTATCATTTCTGCCGTAAATATCTATCCTTGCTCGGCGTAGCTCGGACTCTCTCGGGACCTTATCGAGAAGCACTATATAGCTGTCGTCAATCTCACGGCTCCAAGCCTTGTCGAGAAGGAAATATTTCATTTTGCCGATGTGCCACGTGTCCGAAAAGCACATAAGAATCTTGATGTCACACTCACGGAACAGCTTCATTTTCTCTTCGTCATAGCAGTCATTATACGAAAGAAGCTTACCCTTGGATGATACGGTGTAGGGGGTGCCGAAGTCATAAACGACTGCAGCACTTGTCTTTTTTATCCTCGCAATGTCAATATCCGAATGAACAATGTATGTAACCTTTTTAGATTTGGCAAAGCGTAAGCTTCCTGTGCCGGAGAAGTCTATCGCTTTTACATTGCAATTTTGCGATGTTGCTATAAACTCCGATATGTTTATGACTGTGTTTGTCACCCCGCTGCCGTGAGTAAGTCCGAGAACACCAATTGTTACGCAGGGCGGTTTGTACACCTCGTGTTCTATGACCTCGTGGGGTTCTTCAAAAACATTTACTTCGTAATCGTATATGTAGCCTTTCTTGATAACGTCGGCGAAGTATTCCTCATCAAGTCTCGAACCTTCATAAATAATGTCGGTTATACCGTAAACATTTTTATATTCGGATATCTGGTCTTCGATATACTGATTACGGTACCCGGGAAAGACAATGACGATTCGTATGTTAGGTTCTATCTGCCGTATTCGTGCAAACAGTTTTTTACGATTGGTATTTAGCAGGAGAGTATCTGCAATTACAAGCACGTCTACGTTGGTATCAAGCGCATCAAAGCGGTCCATAAAATCGTCGTTGTTATCAAAGTGCTCATCAACTATGCGTATATTGTTCCTTGCAAAGATGATTGCGAGATCATCCGAATGCTTGGTCTTGCCAAGCCACAGTACCACGTTTATCATACAGTTTCACCTCCTTTTTATGTTCCTCCGTAATCCGTCCGTTTCGCTCGATGATGCTTTCAAGTATTCTGTATGCTGTTTCAAGTGCTTTGCCTGTATCACGCTTATCCTTTTTGTAAAAAGCATAGAGCAGAATTACCTCGCCGTGATGCTCGTAGAACATTACTCGAACCATTGTCTTTCCTGACTTTAATCTCAGTTCATACATCTGTCGGTATTTTTCTGTAGAGAAATGCTTTACATAGGGCTCGGTGAACGGATTACGTTCATCGCTTATGTATGCAAGCTGAAATTCAAGCTTACGTTTGAGCTTGTCGTCAATATCCCTTAAAAATTCCTCCACGGGATATTTGTCACCGTCTTTATATGTGTATATTCTTCTCATTAAATCCTCCTGTTTTTATTTGTAATCTTCTAAAAATTTAAGTATTGCATCACGCATATCAGAAAGGCTTGTGAATTTACTGCGGTACTTTTTTATTTCCGACTTTGAAAAGGATATTGTGTCCTTTGGTCTGTCTTGGTTTTCCAAAAGATCTATGATGTCATCCCGTGATAACTCACCGCTGTGCTGTTTTATGAGCTTGGCTTTCTTCAAATCAAGCTTGTATGCTTCCTTTTCATATACAAGCTCATATACATCTGTCTGTTCAATTTCTGTTAGATAAGAGAGCTCTGCGGCAACTTTGATGTTCAGCTTTTTATTATCAAGTGCATCTATAAGTTGTGTGATGAGATGGTTGAGTCTGAGATAAAGATATACATTTGACTTTGAAGTGTTAAACTCTTTTTCCATGATCTTGTCTATCTTTTCATCAGAATTCCACCCGGTGGAATTTTCATCGGAAGTACGTTTTCGTCCTTTCAAATCCGTGTATCTTATGAGGTAGGAGCGAGCAATTTCGGATGGGAGTTGTGTGTCTCTCTGTTGAAAGTTGGTCGCTATCATTATGCGATTGGCAAGCTCATCGTCAGCCTGAATCACAAGAACCTTTATCTCTTTATCACCGTTGTACTCACAAGCACGTGTACGGCGATGACCTGCGAGAATCTCGTATATACCATATTCGATTTGACGAACTATGACGGGCTGCATAAGTCCATTTTCTCTGATACTGTCTGCAAGTGCACGAAATTTATCGTCCTCGATCACCTTGAAAGGATGATTTTCTTTCTCACGAAGCTGCGAAATAGGGAGTACCGTCATTCTCGCATTTACTGACAAACCGAACATTTCCGTAAGACCGCTTACCGCAGATATTCCGCTATTTTCCGTCTTTCTTGAAAAAGCCGAAAAAACATCATTGTTTGCCATTTGCCACCAGCTCCTTTGCAATATTCATATATGCCACAGACACGGGATGCTTTGGTGCAAGCTCGATAAGACTTTTTCCATACAGCGGTTGTTCTGCCGCTTTGATGGAATATGGAATTGTATCATTAAATACGTTGATCTCCGCTCCGTATATCTCAAACAGTTTTGCTTCAATACCTTGACTGAGCTTGGTTCTTTGCTGATACATCGTAAGGAACACGCCTGCAATCTTCAAGTCGGGGTTTAGCTTTTTCTTCACCATTTCAACAGTACCGAGCATTACCTTGAGACTTTCAAAGCTGAGATAGTGAGCTTCAACGGGGATAAGCACGCTGTTTGATGCGGTAAGTGCATTTGTTACCATAAGCCCGAGATTAGGTGGGCAGTCAATAACGATGTAGTCATAGTCCTCACGAACCGTGTCAACAATTGCCTTGAGAACACATTCACGGTTGAAAGCGTTCATAAGGCGGTAGTCGATACCTGTAAGCAAAAAGTTGGACGGTAGAATACCTACGATACCAACGTTATATATACATTCACGCACCCGCTGTTTTGTTACCTCACCCTCGATTGCTTCTGTCATAAGAGTAACAATGGTGTTTGGATTCTCATCATAGTTCTTACCGAGTGCCTTGGCAATGTTGCCTTGGCAGTCGGTGTCAATTATAAGTACCTTCTTACCAAGCTTTGCGAAAGAATACGCGATGTTGATGCTGGAAACGGTCTTTCCGACTCCGCCTTTCAGGTTGATTAAGCATATAACTTCACTCATAATTTTTACCTCCTGAATATTTTGGTGTATTTATTTTAAAAGCTTCCAATGTATGATTACAAATGAATCTTGGCTAAAACAAAACTTCCGGACGTTTTGTCCGGAAGTAAGGGGGAGTGTATATAAAACAAGGAGACTGCTTTTTTACAGTCTCCCTGAGAATTTTCTATATTAAATTCTGTATTTGGTTTTTATAAAATGTTGTATTGGCTTTTTTGTAAAATTGTTTTGTATGCAATCTCTATACTATTCACTACACCATTTACTACACCATTTTTTACACCATTTTGTCGTGGAGTTATATGGAGATGTATAGAGATACATTTTAATTGACCTTCAAAAAAGCCTTGTATAATAAGGGTTTTATCGACTTTTATAGAGATTTATAGAGAAATGAAAACATGGGTATAGATTACTATACCTAATTTCATTTTTTATCTCCTTGATGTTATTGCAAAAATATAAAACTACATTGTAGTATAGCACATCAAATTGAATTTTTCAAGAGAAATGGCATTTTTTGTGGGATAGAAGATTGAAAAAGCCTGAATTTTATGATATTATGAATTTAACCGTGAAACGATTAAATTCAAGCGATATAAATTCCTTATGGAATTTGCGATATGTCCCTTCGGGACGAGAAGTGGTATAGAAAGGATTTTACCAAACGGCAAGGGAGTACAAACCACTTTTGCCGATAATTCCAGTGTTGTATATAGGGTAATTACAAAGACACCTAATAGTCCGGCAGTTGAGATTACTTTTAAAACTCCGGGAAAAATAAAACCACAAAAAATACATTTCATAAAATGAAGGGGTGATGTTGAGTGATATATGTAACTTTGAATAATAATATGGAAGAAATGTTAAGAAATACAAAAGAATCCAAATTTATTTCATATGAGTGTGGTAAAAATTTTGATACAGCATACGGTAATTTGAGAATAAACACAGACACCGTGTCAATTGAACTTAGTAATATAGCAAAAGAAATGCCTTTTTTTGACGGGGTTGAAGATATAGCGTGTTTGGAATTCAAGGTTTCTAATCCTGCTATTGAGTTTAAACCGTATTGCATAGAACCTTTTGAAGTGTTTGAAATTGATGCGAAAATCGAAAGCATAGAAATTATAAACGATACGATTAACGTAAACGACGGAGAATATGAAATTGCTTTTGATAGAGCCATCATTTTCAGAACGGATAAAAAAGATATAATGTTTTCGAGAGACGTTTGGTTTTCTGAGGTAATTACAATCAGCGAACACGATGATTATGATGCTATTTATCCCATTGATGAGGTTATTGAATTATGGTCTGACCAAGGCGAAAACAAAGTAAACGTACGCAGAACTATCAGAAAACTATAATTTTAACTACTTGATTTACAGAACACAATTAACGATTGAGGCAACAAAATGAAAAAAGATGATTGGCGTTTAACAAATCAAATGAATTATTTATCGAATAAAAAACTAATAAAAGTAAGTTTACTCCATACAACGAGAATTGGAAACACGAGCACTGTTCTTTTTGTTCGGAAAGGATAGACGAAAACACCTACGTTGCTTATTGTATAGAGGATAAATATCATTGGATTTGTAAAGATTGTTTTAACGATTTCAAAGATGTGTTTAAATGGAAGGTATAACGCTTATATGATTTATATAACAGGAGATATATGAATGTATAAAATAAATATTGACACGCCGTTCATTGATTGGAATATTCTTTATTACGGAATAGAAAACGATATTATTGCCCCTGAAAATGCAATAGATTACGCATATGTTTATTTGGAAAATAAACATAATGAAGATACCCCCAATATAATAGATCTGTTGATTTTGGAAAACCCGTCAAAAAATAACGTTTTGGATTTATTGAAATTAATAAAGCAAAATAACACTCCTGATTCTTTTTGTAAAAGAATTTTACGCTATTTAGTTTTGGACTATGCAAGGAATAATTCATCTAATACAAATGCCTTGCTTGAATTTGCAGAACAAGTATATGCTGATTTTGATTATCCCGAGGATATGAACAGCTTTATTGCATATATGCCCGTTACAGACGACTATAACCCTTCGAAACACACCGAAGAAGAAAACTTAAATCGCCTTATTCATAATTTTGATATGTTTATGACCGATGAATTTTTATGGATAAAAGAGAATCAAAAAAATGAAAACAATTAACGAATTAACAAGATTTGACTTTCATGATAGCTTGATAGAAAGTATGGAATACCACGAAGAATCAAACAAGTTAACTATTGAAATCGATTTTTGTAATTGGAAACAGGAAGACTATCGTGACGAGGATGAAGAAACCACAATGATGTATTTAAGCTTTGAAGATGTTACAGATTTTATAATGCCAAAAGTCTCGCTTAACAGTGATGAAATTCTCGAATTCAACATATTAGAAGACGGAATCGAAATAACTGCATTTAACGACGTTGAAAACGTTTCGTACACTTTCAAAATAAACTCAAAATATGCAGAGCTAAATAAAGAGGCATAGCATAATTTATATAACAAGAGATACACATATACCGATAGAATAGCTATATATAATAATATTGTGAAAGTATAACAAAATAACACCCACCCACATAGTGATATGTGGGTGGGTGTTTATTGCATCAAGCTTTATAATAATTTATTTTGTGCTTTTTCTGTCAACTGCTCTATGAATAATTTTTATTAACTCAACTATGGGAATAATAAGAATTGCAAGACCGAAGGCGATTGCGTATTCCATAAGGTCGAGATGTGCAAGCTCAAAGGCTTTGGCAAGGAAATCAACCTCGATAACCACGGTTGTGAGCAGAAGGGACAGAATGCCTGCGCCCCAAAGCCACAGGTTCTGGGATTTCATTTTGAAAATAGAGCCGTGAAGTGATCTCATATTGAAGGCGTGCCATATCTCGCAAAGAGAAAGGGTAAGGAACGCCATGGAAGTACCGAGCATTTCTGCTGAATAGGTTCCTTGCGCAATAGCTTCTGCGTGATGAAGGCCTGCAAGCCAATATCTTCCCAAAAGGTAGGAAACCATAGTAATAACGGTTACGAGTACGCCCTGATATGCAACTGCAAAGCCGAGACCGCCTGCGAAAATGCCTTCCTTGCTATCACGGGGCTTTCTTTGCATAATGTTTGCTTCGGGCTTTTCCATACCGAGAGCAAGGGCAGGGAAGCAGTCCGTTATAAGATTTATCCAAAGCAAATGAACGGGAGCGAAGATTGAAAATCCGAAAAGGGTGGCAAAGAAGATTGTCAGCACCTCTGAAAGATTGGACGCAAGAAGGAACTGGATTGCCTTTCTTATATTGTCGTAAATTCTTCGTCCTTCGCCCACGGCAGAAACTATGGTAGCAAAGTTGTCGTCGGCAAGAATCATATCGGCTACGTTTTTGGTAACGTCGGTGCCCGTGATACCCATACCCACACCGATATCGGCATTTTTGATTGAAGGTGCGTCGTTAACGCCGTCACCGGTCATTGCCGTAACCATACCCTTCTTTCTCCAGGCGTTTACGATTCTGGTTTTATGCTCTGGCTGAACTCGTGCGTAAACCGAATATTTTTCCACGGCAACGTCAAATTCTTCGTCGGACAAATGGTCAAGCTCAGCGCCTGTAATTGCCTGAGATGCGTCTGTTATAATACCCAGCTGCATTGCAATAGCAACGGCTGTATCCTTATGGTCACCCGTAATCATTATAGGACGGATGCCTGCGCTTCGGCACTGGTCGATTGCAGGCTTAACCTCGGGTCGAACAGGGTCAATCATACCAACGAGACCTATAAAGCAAAGGTCGCATTCAACGCTTTCGGGGGTATATTCCGAAGGCTCGGCAGAAAGCTCCTTCTTGGCTGCTGCAAGAACACGAAGAGCACGGTCAGCCATTTCTTTATTCGCCACGAGTATATTTTTTCGAATTTCTTCCGTCATTTCCACAACGCTGCCACCGATAACAGCCTTCGTGCATCTCTTCAGAAGCTCGTCGGGAGCGCCCTTTGTAAACTGAACGAGAGAGCCGTCGTCCGTCTTATGAACGGTTGACATCATCTTTCTGCCCGAATCAAAGGGAACCTCTCCGATTCTGACGAAAACGTTTTTCTGTGTGTTTTTCGAAAGACCGAGAGTTTCGGCATAATTTACGAGAGCACATTCGGTAGGCTCGCCAACGGCAGTGCCTGCATCAGTATCAAACTCTGCATCAGAGCAAAGAGACATAGCGTTTGCAAGGAGCGCTTCGTCGTCACCGTAATGGTCAACGACCGTCATTTTGTTTTGTGTCAGTGTGCCGGTCTTATCCGAACAGATAATCTGTGTACATCCAAGAGTTTCAACGGCAGTAAGCTTACGGATAATGGCGTTACGCTTGGACATATTGGTAACACCGATAGAAAGAACGATAGTAACAACCGTGGCAAGACCCTCGGGAATTGCGGCAACTGCCAGGGAAATGGCTATCATAAAGGAATTCAAGATGGGCTCGAAGCCGATACCGTCACGAATGAGCTGAACGGCGAAAATGACGATACAGATACCTATAACCAGGTAAGTAAGAATCTTTGAAAGACCTGCAAGCTTAATCTGGAGAGGCGTTTTGCCTTCCTCTGCCTGAGCAAGAGCGTCTGCAATCTTACCCATTTCGGTATCCATACCCGTAGCAGTTACAACTGCCTTACCGCGTCCGTAAACCACGGTTGAGCCCATAAATACCATATTTTTTCTGTCGCCGAGGGCAACGTCACCGTTTGCACCTGCAACAAGCGCGTCAACCTTCTTATCTACGGGAACCGATTCACCGGTAAGAGCCGCTTCCTCAATTTTCATTGAAGCGCATTCAATAATTCGAGCGTCTGCAGGGACCGAATCACCGGCTTCAAGAACTATAATATCACCTACGACCAGGTCCTCGCTGGGAATGGATATCAGTCTTCCGTCACGGATGACCTTGCTTTGTGCCTTGGACATTTCTTGCAGGGCTTCAATTGCCTTTTCTGCCTTACTTTCCTGAAAGACACCTAAAATGGCGTTGATAAGGACAACGGCAAGGATAATAACTACGTCGGAAGGGAATCCCATATGTCCCGAATGAATACCCTCGTAGATTTCAACACCTGCAGAAATTACTGCGGCAACCAAGAGAATAATTGTCATAGGCTCGCAAAGCTGTTTGAAAAAGCGATGGAGCAAAGACTCCTTCTTTGCCTCAACCAATTTGTTTTTGCCGTTTTGTTCAAGTCTTTTTGCTGACTCTGAAGAGCTTAAACCGTCCTCACTACTGTCAACGGACTTGATTACGTCTTCGGAATTGCTTAAATAGTGCTTCATAGTTTTCCTCCTGCTAAAAATTTATACAGTAATATTATTATGCGCAAAAACAAAAAAGACTTTTACGGCAACGTGCCGCAAAAGTCTTGCTATCTAAACAGACCCAAATAACCGGACTGAAAGTCGAGATGACGGTTATCGGAAATGCAGCGCATTCAGCTACTCCCTTTCGCATATAAGCATTTTATCACAAAAAGAAAATATTGTCAATCACTTTGGAAAAATTTACTTTGTAATATGCCCGAAAGAAGTAGCTTGAATAGATAAATAATATACTCAACCTAAAATTAAATAAACGGATTTTCATAAAGATAAAATTGCAATTAAGGTAAAAAATACACCACATATATCTTGCCCTTTTGAACAGATTATATTTGAGACATCTTTTGATGGCTCAATGTCAATTGGGGAGAAAAACAAAATGCAGAAATATAAAAATAAATTGAAAGGAATAACGCTCTTTTTAGCTCTCGTTCTCTGTCTTTCGCTGGTTGCACTTGCCGACGGCGAGGTTTATATCGGTGGATTTCCCTTCGGTGTAAAAATGACCACCAACGGAGTTTTCGTATCGGCAACGGGCGATATAGACAGTGCCGTGGGAAGAGTTTGTCCTGCCAGGGACGCAGGTGTGCTTGAAGGAGATATAATCATCTCAATCAACGGCAAAAGGGTTGACAGCGCCCAGCAGGTTGCCGACCTCATATCAGACTCAAAGGGCAAAAGGCTTGAGCTTGAAATAAAAAGAGAGGGCAAAGCCTTGACGGTAAATCTCATACCCGTTCAGACCTCAGACGGAAAAAGCTATAAAACGGGCTTATTTATAAAGGATTCGGCATCGGGAATCGGTACGGTTACCTACGTCGAGGAGGACGGACAAACATTTGGAGGTCTCGGACACGGAATTACAGACCGAGCAACCCTGAAGCTGTTACCTCTGGGAGAGGGCACCGTGCATAACGTTGAAATAAACGACGTTGTAAAGGGTAGTGCCGAGCATCCCGGTGAATTGAAGGGAACGCTCAACTCAAACGAGGTGGGCACCCTTTTAAAGAATACCGATATGGGTGTTTTCGGAAGGCTGGATAAGAAAATAAAGGCGCTTGAAAAGGTTGAGGTTGCATCACCGGGAGAAATAAAGGAAGGTAAATGCACCATCTACACCTGCCTCGCAGGACAGTCGTCAACGCCTCTTGAAGCGCAGATAGTAAAAATAGTAGACAGAAATTCAGACACGAAAAATTTCATAGTTACTCTTACCGATAAAAAAGGGCTTGAAAGAGCAGGAGGAATAGTTCAGGGAATGTCAGGCTCACCCATCGTCCAGAACGGCAAGCTGGTTGGGGCAGTCACCCACGTTTTAATGCGTGACCAGACCTCAGGCTATGGAATATTCATTGAAAATATGCTTGAAGCTGAGTAAAGCCAAATAAAGCAATGAAATCGGCAAAGCCGATGAAATCACTTCGTGATGAAATATTTGTTTCACAAATATGAAACGTCCGACAAGTCGGATATTAAGGAAAGCCTCTGCTTTTTTTGGCAGAGGCTATTTTTTGATTGCAAATTTGCCAAAGGTAAATTGACCTTAACTCTTCGTCAGAAACATTTCACGTGCGAAGCGCAGTTCACACCCGAAGGGTATTTCACTCACCGTCAGGTGAATTTAACTGTGCGTTATCACGCACTAATTTGGTGTTGCTTTTACGTTGTGATTATTTTATTGGGCGAAAGGTAGGGTAATTTATCGGCTTCGGTAAAGTCGGTAACAACCCAGTCAACGTCGTTTAACGGAATTAAATTATAGGGGGCGTTTGCGTTGAATTTGGACTTGTCACACAAAAAAACGGATTTTTCGCTTTTTGAGATTGCCGTATTCCGAAGCTGTGTTTCTCCGAGTGAGGTATCTACAATAAAGCCGTCTCCGTTTACTCCGTGACTTGAAAAAAAGCATACGTCAATATTGAATTTCCGTATAAATTCCTCTGCAAAGCTGCCAGCATATGCCAGTGAGTTTTTTTGAAGCTCTCCACCCGTGGAATACGTTTTGATTCCGTTTTTAATGAGGGTGAGAGAGGTGGGGAGTCCGTTGGTTATTACGGTGATATTTTGCTTTGGTAAAATATATTCGGCAAGCTGCATAACGGTTGTTGAGCCGTCAAGGAATACCACGCTGTCGTCTTTGAGAAATTGCTTTGCAAGATTACATATCTGCTTTTTTTCAAGGTGATTTACGCTTTGCCTGAAATCCAACGGGGTCACTGTATGCTCCGACTTTATTTTTCTTGCGCCACCGTGACTTCTCACAAGCCGTTTGCTTTTCTCAAGATACGCAAGGTCACGGCGTATCGTGGGCATACTCACGAAAAGTCTTTTGGCAAGCTCCAACGACGATACGTAGGTTTCGGTTTCCAGAAATTCAAGTATTTTGTCATATCTTTCGTCTTTTAACATATTTCTCTCCAAATTTGAGCGTTTTTGATTGTTTTTCAAGATTTCAGCCATATATTGACAAGCGTTTTTGATTGTTTTATTATAATATCGTATTAAATTTTTGTCAATAGTAATCAATACTTACCGATAGGAGATACGTATGGGAAACGTAAAAATGCTTGCCTTTGATTTGGACGGAACGCTTACGCAACACAAAACGAAATTAAGTGCAGAATACAGAGAAATACTGTATAAGCTTAAAGAAAAATATATGCTCGTTATGGTGGGCGCAGGTCAGACGCGCAGGGTTTTTGAGCAAATGGAAAGGTTTCCGATTGACGTGATTGGCAACTACGGAATGCAATACGCCAAGTATTCCTATGAAGCCCGTGACCTTGAAACGGTGTACGATATATCATTGCCATGCAACCGAGAGCTATGTGAAGAAAGAATAACTTTGTTAAGAGAAAGACACGGCTTTACGGAATTTTCGGGAGATAACGTGGAGTATCATCCCTCAGGTTGCGTTACCTTCCCGGTACTCGGAACCAAGGCAAAGCCTGAGGACAAGCTGAAATTCGACCCCGACAGAAGAAAAAGGAGAGCGTTTTACGACGAAGTAAAACAGCTTTTCCCCGAATATAACGTTTTCGTTGGTGGGTCATCCTCTTTTGATATGGCACCCTTGCCCTATGATAAGTATTACGCATTGGATAAATATTGCAAGGAAAAGGGTGTTTTGCATAACGAGGTGATATTCGTAGGTGACGATTACGGACTCGGTGGTAACGACGAATCGGTTTACAAATCTGATTTTGGCTTTATAAAAATAGACGATTATCTGACCTTTGGAGAAAAGGTTAAGCACTTGCTTTAAATAAAGGGTTCGCCTGAAATTGACAGGCGGACTTCTTTGTTTAATTGCGTATAAAGGATTATTTTTTAAAAAACAGTTGACAAATTAAGACATCTGCAATAAAATATAATGTAACAAAATTTTTCAGAGGTTTGATAATGGAATTAAAGGTAGTAAAGTTCGGCGGTTCATCTCTTGCCGACGCAACACAGTTTAAGAAGGTCAAAGAAATTATCACGGCAGACGAGTCGAGAAGATACGTCGTTCCGTCAGCCCCCGGAAAAAGATTTTCCGCAGACACAAAGGTCACCGATATGCTCTACGAATGCTACGAGCATGCCAGCAAGGGTGAGAACATAGACGTACTCTTTGACAACATCCGTGAAAGATATAACAGTATAATCAAGGACCTTGGTATAGACTTGTCCCTTGAGGACGATTTCTGCGCAATAAAATACGCCTTCCGTCACAAGTCGGGAAGAGATTATGCAGCCAGCCGAGGAGAATATCTCAACGGTAAAATTCTGGCAAAATATCTGGAGTACGATTTCATTGACGCTGCAAACGTAATTTTCTTTAAGATAGACGGAACCTTTGATAGCGAGAGAACCAACGAGGTGCTTTCCGAGACTCTTAAAAATCACACTCACGCAGTTATTCCGGGCTTCTACGGCTCAATGCCCAACGACACCATAAAGACCTTTTCGAGAGGTGGCTCGGATATTACCGGCTCTATCGTTGCCCGTGCTGCAAACGTTACCCTTTACGAAAACTGGACCGACGTTTCGGGCTTTATGATGGCTGACCCCAGAATCATCAAAAATCCCAAAACCATCGAGTATATTACCTACAGAGAGCTTCGTGAGCTTTCCTATATGGGCGCAACCGTTCTTCACGAGGACGCAGTATTCCCCGTAAGAATGATGGGCATCCCTATTAACATCAAGAATACCAACGCCCCCGACGACAAGGGTACCATGATAGTATCCGAGGCGCCCGAGGAGGCAACGGGAAGCGTTATCACCGGTATTGCAGGTAAAAAGAACTTCTCGGTTATCCGAATAGAAAAGGATATGATGAACCAGGAGCTTGGCTTTGGCAGACGTGTTCTCGAGGTATTTGAGAAGTGTGGAGTTTCCTTTGAGCATCTCCCCTCGGGTATCGACACAATGAGCGTCGTAGTTTCAGAAAACGCTCTTGAGGAAAAGCGTGATCACATAATGACCGAGATTTGTAAGGCTGTAAATCCCGACCACGTTACCATTGAGGACGGCTATGCGCTGGTTGCAGTAGTTGGACGTGGAATGGTAAGCACAAAGGGTACGGCGTCCAAGGTATTCTCGTCTCTTTCAGACGGTGGTGTGAACATCAAGATGATTGACCAGGGCTCAAGTGAGCTTAACATCATTATCGGTGTAAGAAACGAGGATTTCGAAAAAGCAATGAATTGCATATATTCTGCTTTTGATAACTGATATTAACTTAACTGCTTAACGGTCCTCCGTTAAGCAGTTATATTATAAAGGAGCTTCAATGAAAATACTGTCTTTCGGTGAAATACTCTGGGACGTTTATCCCGATAACGCTTATATAGGAGGCGCACCCCTGAACTTCGGCGCTCACCTTGCAAAGCAGGGGGCAGAGGTTTATATGCTTTCTGCCGTTGGAAAGGACGAGCTTGGCAGTAAGGCGCTTTCAGTCCTTGAGGGCTGGGGAATACGTACCGATTACGTCAAGACACTTGACTGTGAGACGGGAAAATGTCTGGTCACCCTCGACGAAAATTCCGTGCCGTCCTACAATCTGATCAGCGACGTTGCGTGGGATTTTATAGACGGTGACGTGAACGAGGCGTTTGACGTGCTGTACTTCGGCACTCTTGCCCTGAGAAGCCAAACCAATTTAAATACAGTTAAAAGGCTACTTGCAAAGGGTGGCTTCAAGGAGGTTTTCGTTGACGTCAACATCCGTCCTCCCTTCTATTCTGCAAAGACGGTGTCAATGGCGCTTGAAAACGCAACTATTCTCAAAATAAGCGACGAGGAGCTTGAAACCGTGGTTGCCTCCGTGGGACTCGAGGTAAACGGGACGGAGGAAACGGCAAGAGCTATAGCCCGTACCTATGATAATATAAAAATCATTATTATAACTCTCGGCGCAAAGGGCTCGTTAGCCTACGACGTAAAGAATGATAAATTCTTTTACGCCCACGGTATTAAGGTAGAGGTTGCCTCCACTGTGGGAGCAGGGGACAGCTTTTCGGCATCCTTCCTGCGTAAATATCTTGAGGGCGAGAGTATTGACGAATGTCTTGCCTATGCTACCAAAATTTCGGCGTTCGTGGTATCCAAATACGATGCCGTACCCGATTATGAATAAAAAACAATCCCCTTAGCAGATTTTTGTCTGCCAAGGGGAGTTTTTATATCTTTTCTATTATTACGCCTTTTCCTTTGTTAAATGCCGTTCCGTCCTCATCGTAATAAACGTTGTAGGAGCTCTTACGGAAGGTAAGGTTTTCTATTTTAAACCATTTCCAGATACCTTGGATTTTGGGATTTACTGTAAGCTCGGTATTGTTAACGTCGATGCCACAAAGACCTCTCAGAACAAGGTCGATAAAGGTTGAGTGATTATAGTCACGCCCTCTGTTGGGACCACCCGTCAGGTTATAGCCGTTCTTTACTGCCTCTCGCACGTTCCAGATATACTCAAAGGGGCGCATTACCTCGTCAATGAAGTTGATTTTTTCGCCGTCCTCTATGGAATAATGCATTTCGGCATACTTTTTGATAAAAGCGTAAAGGTCCTTTTCGGTAATCGTGTCCTGAACGTAGTTGTTCAGAAGCTCAATTACTGCGTTTATTGCGTAGCTCGTTGCATAGGGCCAGACGTTGCCGTTCCAGGTACAAGCCTTTTCCTGATAGAATAAGAAGCGAGGATGAGACGTATCGGCAGTTGTAAAGCCGGTAGTGGCGTTGAAAACCGTGGGGTCCTTCAAAAGCGAAAAGCAGTCGCTCTTGCCGTCAGAGGGGAGATTGAACGCCCAGGGGATATACCCCATCAATTCTCTTACGTTGCATTCCTCGGGAATATGGGTAAAATCAATTTGTCTGTCAAGGTCCTGATTATAGGGATGAATTGCCTTATAGAATTCTCCGTCCCACATTTTTTCATCCACTTGGGATTTAATATACGATGCCTTTTTGGAATAAAGCTTTTCTTTTTCCTTATCTTCAATAAGAGCAAAGATTTTTGAAAGAGACAGGGCGTCTGCGTACATGCATGAGTTCAAAAGAAGACGAAAGCCCTTTGGACGAGACATATCAGGCATTGTGCCGCTTATTGTAAACTCCGTGCCCTCTCGGTCATCAATGGACCAATACAAGCCGTTGTCTGTTAAATGCTTTTTCTCCCATTCTGAAAAATATTTTTCAAAAGCCGACGCGTTGTCAATTAAAAAGCCTTCGTTTGCAGTAAGGATACAAAAATTGTACATTGCCGTAAGGGCAGGAGTATGATATGCGTAAGCAGAGCCTTCTCCCGTGAGAAAAAAGCTGATATAATCAAGAAAGGCATCTGAATTTTTAAGCCAACGGAATTCGTTGAGGTGGTGAGTGAGGGCAGCGTTTATGGTGTTGTGCTTGCCTGCCCAGGAGAGATGGGTTTTTGTCAGGAATTCACTGAGCAAAAATCCGTCTTCGGTGTCCATTATGTGCTTGCGCATTGTCCAGGTACGAAAAGCAAAGGTCTCTTCCACCACTTCGTCGGGACAGTAGAGCCTGGGCGCATTCTCGGTCAAAAACCTTTCGGCATTCTGATTGCTTATAAATTGGACGACCTCTTCATTGTCATTTTTATTGAACTTTTCAAAGTATTCACTGTAATTCATATATGCCTCTAAAAAAGTGTAACGGCATTTATTGAAATGCCGTTCACTACGTAAGATTTACTTGTTACCCTTGAAATCGGGGATTTTAACGGGCATACCACCCATTTTTATAGAAAGCTCAGAAAGGGGAGAGATTGCCATAATAGTTGCGCCGTCGTATACGTCGATAGGCATGGGCTTGCCTTCAAGCACGCAGTTGAAGAAGTCGGAGTAGCACAGATAGTCCATACCACCGTGGCCTGCTGCCTTCTCCTCCTCTGTGATGTTAGCCCAGATGGGATGAGCGTGCTCCTTGTTATACTCTACTGCGTTGCCCCAATGGTCTTTCCAAACGGCAGGAAGGTGAAGTGACAGGTCGTCCGTGTTGAAGAATACGGAATCGTTATCCTCCATATACATTCCCTTTGTTCCTCTTACTGTAAATCTACGGCTGTAGGAACGGGGGAGAGTTGTGTCAAGAACGAGAGTAATCGTTTCGCCGTTAGCGCAGGTGATAACCGTTGTAACGATGTCGCCCTGTGCAAATTTAGTGTCAGCCATTTCGGGCTTATTTGTCTTTGCCCACTCGTTGACGCCTCTTGCCTTTGAAGCAAAGGATGAAAGAGAAACCAAACGGTTGGTCTTGTTTATGTCAAGCACGTTCATAATGGGACCAAGCTCGTGAGAGGGATAGTTCTCACAGTTGTGGTTGAGATATTCGTCAAGTCTGTAATGACGCTTTTCTCTTCCGAGAGCTATCTGGTCACGAAGGTCGTGGCAGTAACCACCCTCACAGTGAACTATTTCACCGAACAGACCCTTCTTAACCATATTGAGCACCATAAGCTCACGCTCGCCGTAGTTACAGTTTTCGCAGAACATATAGGGCGTCTTGGTTTCTTCCCATACTCTGACAAGCTCAAAGCAATCCTCGACGCAGGCAGCGCCACCAACCTCGCTTCCCACTGCAACGCCCTGCTTCATCGCATAAGTAGCAATTTCAACGTGGTTTCTCCAAGAAGTAGCAATGACGAGACAGTCAATAACGTCGCGTGTAACCATTTCCTTATAGTCAAGAGTTTCAAGAGGCTTGGGCTGTCCCATTTCAACTACCTTGTCCGATGCCTTTTGTACTCTGTCCTCATAAGTGTCGCAAACGGCAACAACCTTAACCTGCTCCATCTTCAAAAAAAGCTGTAAAAGTGAAAATCCTCTTGAGCCGAGTCCTACGACTCCAAGACGCAAAGTGTCCATAATATTCTCCTTTTTCCTATTAATCAGATAAATTTACTCTATCACACCTATGGATAAAAGTCAACACTTTAACGGAAAGTATAGCAAAATAATTCAAAATAATAGCAATATAATTCAAGGTCGAAATAGGTCGGATAAAAGTGTCAACTTTCCTTGATAAATGGAAAGTTGTGTGTTATAATAACCTCAAAGCGACGGCTTCGGTTAATCAAATTTAAATTTACGTATGTGAAGGAGTATCACAAATGAAAATTTCAAGTAACTTTATACGGTTTCACAATGAGCTTGGTTTGAAAAAAACCATTGACGTTTTTTCAAAAGCAGGCTTTGAGGCTATAGACTTCAATGCCGATTTTCAAGAATACTATACCGACGTGCATAATAAGGATTTTTATCAAAGCATCAAAGAGTATGCAGGGGACAGAGGAATTGTTTTTTCACAAACTCACGCTCCCTTCAGCTCCAGCTACGTCGACGAGAAAAAAACCGAGAGACGCTTTGGCGAAATTGTCAAGAGCATGGAGCATTCTGCCTGGCTGGGCGCCGATATGGTTGTGGTACACCCTTGTAAGCATATTGATTATAAGGATAATAACTATAATCTGATGATGGATTATAACCTTGATTTCTATAAAAGGCTTATTCCCTATGCCGAGGAATTCGGAATAAAAATTGCAATTGAAAACATCGGTGGATGTATTACGGAAACTCCCAAGGGGTTGCTTGAATTATTAAATACTCTTAACAACGATGCGTTTACCCTGTGCTACGACGTGGGACACGCCAATATATGCGGTCAAAATCCGTCCGAGATGATAAGAGAAATAGGCAAATACATAGGATGCACTCATATTCACGACAATGACGGAATTCACGATACCCACACTCTTCCGTATTACGGTACTATAGATTGGGAAAGCGTTATGAAGGCCTTTGCCGAAAGTGGATACGAAGGAAATCTCAACTATGAGGCAGGTATCTTTGTGGATAAAGTGCCGATAGAATTGAGAGAAGACAGTGCAAGGTATATGGCGAGGGTAGCAAAGCATCTGGTTGAAAGATATTGTTATTATAAAAATAACGGTTGATATTTGTAGAGGGGATTAATATGAAAAAAACGTATTTATATGCAGGGATAGCCATTTTTTGCTGGTCAACCGTTGCCACCACCTGCAAATTATTGTTGAATGAGCTTAACAGCTTTCAGCTTTTATGGATGAACTCTTTAATTGCAGGTGTATTTTTGCTTATTCTTAATTTGTGTACGGGTAGCTTCAAAATACATAAGGACTACAATCTCAAGGACTATTTGTGTATGGCGTGCATAGGACTTCCGGGAACGCTTTTTTACTACGTGTTCTACTATCTGGGTACCGATATAATGCCTGCTTCTCAGGCGTTTATTATAAATTATCTGTGGCCTATTATGAGCGTATTGTTCGCTTGCGTTATTTTAAAGGAAAAACTGACCTTTAAAAAGATTTTGGCAATTATAATTTCCTTCGTTGGAGTTGCAATTGTAATAGGTGGAGCGCTCAAGGGCTTTGACAAAAAGACGTTACTCGGTGCAGTGTATTGCATTTTGGGCGCCGTTTCTTACGGAATTTTCACTGCCCTCAATCAGAAAAAGAGCTATAATAAAACCATGACCCTTATGGTGAGCTTTTTGGCAACCTTCGTTATTACTACCGTAATAAACGCCTTTGAAGGCGCGTTATTTGTGCCTCGTATTGAGCAGGTGGCAGGATTTTTATGGAACGGCATATTCACGGTTGCAATAGCAAACGCCTTCTGGATTATGGCGCTTGAAAAGGGTAAAACGGCAAAGGTGTCCAACCTTGCATATATAACCCCGTTTCTGTCAAGCCTGTGGACGAGCATTTTCCTTGACGAAAAAATAACGGTAAATTCTATGGTGGGCTTGGCAGTTATAGTTTTAGGCATATTCATCCAGTTAAATAATAAGGAAAAGAACGCATAACGGAGTAAGCCTATATGAAATTGACCGTGTTCAGATATGGTACAACCGAAATTACGGAAAGAATGGCAATTGAGGGTGGGGACGAAAGCATAAAGCTACCCATTTCACTGTTGTTCTTTTTGATAGAGACTAAAGAAAAGAAGATACTCGTGGACGCTGGGTGCGATGCTATGCCGGGCTTTGAGCTTTTCGAGTTTCAAAAGCCCGTAGAGGTGCTGGAGACCTATGGCATTGACAGAGGCGAAATAACCGACGTTATAATTACCCACGCCCATAACGACCATATGGACGCTATCCGATATTATCCACAAGCGAATATTCATCTGCATAAAAACGATTTGAAAAGTGGGGAAAGATATTTATCGGACGGCACCAAGCTAATTCTCCTTGACGACTGTGGGACTATAACCCACGGCGTTGAATTCAGGCACGTAGGTGGTCATACGGCAGGCTCGGGAATCGTTTTAATCAAGTTATGTGACAAAGCCCTTGCTCTTTGTGGAGACGAATGCTATACAAGGAAAAATCTTATACTTAAAATACCCACGGGAAGTAGCTGTTGCCCCGAAAAAAGCAGGGCGTTCGTTGAGGAATACTCAAAGGATTGCTACCTTCCCATTCTGTTCCACGACCCCGATTTAATAGAGCATTTAGGATATAAAACCTTAATGGAGCTTTAAAAAACGCTTAAGACGTTTAAACGGAAAGGAAGTAAAATGAGAAAATTACCGATATTGATATTGTTGATTTTTTTGCTCGTGTCTTGCTCTTCTCCCGAGGAAATCCCCAACGACAGTCAGAGCGTCACGGATGAAACTACAGTTCTTGATGAGATGGTTGAGGAGGACCAAGCCCAGCCCGTTCAGGAGGAGGTTGACCCATTGCAGTCAAGAGCAGTTGAAATGCTCGAGGAGATGACTCTTGAGGAAAAGATAGGTCAGATGTTTCTGGTCGCATGCCCCGAAAATGACGTAGAGGAGATACAAAAATACAATTTCGGTGGAATAGTTCTTTTTGCCGACGATTTCAGAAATTCTACTCCCGACGAAATAATTGAAAGAGTTACGGAATGTCAGACGGCTTCCAAGATACCTCTTTTCGTTGCCGTTGACGAGGAGGGTGGAACGGTGAGCCGTGTCGGACGCTTCAGTCAATTCCGTGCAACTCCCTTTTTGTCGCCTCGTGATACCTTTGCCAAATACGGCTGGCAGGGGATTGAGGAGGACGCCAAGGACAAGGCAGAGCTTCTTACCTCTCTCGGCATAAATCTGAACCTTGCTCCCGTCTGTGACCTGTCGAGCAATCAGTCGGACTTTATCTACAAGCGCTCCTTCTCGGGCAAAGCCGAGGAAGCTGCCCAATTCGTTTCACTTGCCGTAACCACTATGAAAAACGGTGGTCTTATGACGGCGTTAAAGCATTTTCCGGGCTATTCGTCAAACGCCGATACACACACCACTATTTCCTACGATGACCGAACCCTTTCGGACTTCATCAACGCCGATTATCAGCCGTTTATTGCAGGAATTCAGGCAGGCTCACCCTTTGTAATGGTGTCCCACAATATAATTACCTTCTTTGAGGATAAGCCTGCGTCTCTTTCGGGGGCCGTTCACGAAGAGCTGGGACGGCTTGGCTTTGACGGTCTTATTATGACCGACGATCTGGCAATGTCGGGAATTACCCAATTCACCGACGGAGAAAGCACTGCCGTTCTTGCCGTGCTTGCAGGTAACCACGTTTTATGCACCTCGTCCTACGAGGAGGAATACGCCGACGTTCTTTCGGCAGTTAAAAGTGGTGAAATATCAGAGGAGCTTATTGACGGTGCAGTGATTAAAATACTTAAAACCAAAATGGAATACGGATTGATAAATGATTGACAGAAGGCTTAAAAAAGCATACGTTGAAATAACCAACCGATGTAACAAAAGCTGTTCCTTTTGCCACGGCACCAAAAGAGTGCCGAGGGATATGACTGCCGAGGAATTTGCAAGGGTACTGAACGAGCTGCAGGGCGTCACCGAGTATATATACCTGCACGTCTTAGGTGAGCCCTTGTGTCACCCACGGATAATAGAATTTATCAAAACGGCAACCGAGAGGGGCTTCAAGGTGAGCGTTACCACCAACGGAACGCTATTAACCGACAGCCTTCTTGACAGCGGCGTGTATAAGGTGCAGATTTCTCTGCATAGCTTTGAGGAAGATGACGAGAGGGCTCACAGAGAGTATCTTGAAGGCGTATTCGACTTTTCCCAAAGAGCGTCGAAAAAAGGAATTCTGGTATCCTTGCGACTGTGGAATTTAAATTCCGAGGCCTCCAATTCGCTTGTTGAAGGGATGCTTGAGGAAAGATTTCCAAAGCCCTGGAGGGTGGGGAGAGATAATTCCTTTACCCTTGAAAGTAACCTCTTTCTCAACTATGCCAATCGCTTTGAATGGCCCGATATAAATGCCCACGACAACGGAGAACGGCTTTTCTGCTACGGACTTCGTGACCAGATAGGAATACTCGCAGACGGTACGGTGGTGCCCTGTTGCCTTGACGCTGAGGGAGATATCCCCTTGGGGAACGTATATACCACGTCAATGGCTGATATTATGTCCTCGCCGAGAGCCAAGGCTGTTTATGACGGCTTTTCTAAACGACAGGCTACGGAGGAGCTATGTCGAAAATGCTCATACGCAAAAAAATTCCACAAGTAATAAAGCTTGATTTAAAGAAGAAGTTTTTGAAAAACGAAAACTTCTTCTTTTTTTAGTTTGTAGAAAATTGCATTAAATAAACCTCGCCGTTTTATAACTCGCCTGAATATATACTTTAATTACGATAGGCGAGCTTTGCCAACGGTGGCACACTGTTTTTCGACAAAATACTTCCGTACTTTTATAGTTTTTGCAATATTTTTTCGGATTTATCTGTTGAAATAGACGAAATTTAATTTTTATTGGAAAGAATTACCAAAACATCTTGATTTAATTGGAAATATATGGTAAAATCTTGGCGTAACATAAAACATAACAACGGTTAGGAGAGAACGAAAGATGAATAACAGTAAAAGGATAAAGGTATACATTTTGGACTCAAACAGTGATTACCGTTACGTTTGCGCCGACAATCTGAGGAAGCACGGCATAGACGTGGTAGGGGAATCGGGTGACGGCTCCGAGGCGTTGACGGCTATTACCCGATACCGTCCCGACGTGGTGCTGATGGACCTTTGGGTGCCGGGGCTTGACGTCGACTGCCTTATGAACGAGGTGAAGAAGCTTGACCCGACCTACAAGCCCGAATTTATATTGGTAACGGGCATCAACAACCGAAAGCTCATTGAGGAAACTCTCAACGCAGGCGCCTCGGGATGTATAATCAAGCCCTTCGACTATTCGGGATTGGTCTATAAAATTACTCAGGTAATGGACAAATCGAAATGCGATATGCTTTATAAAAATCAGGATGACGACTTTGAGCTTGAGGCACAGGTTACACAGATAATACATCAGGTAGGAATACCTGCGCACATAAAGGGATATCAGTATTTGCGCGCTGCAATAATGATGGTGGTAAACAATAACAGAGTAATCAACGAGGTTACGAAAACTCTCTATCCCACTGTTGCTATGAAGTTTTCCACCACCTCGTCGAGAGTGGAGCGTGCTATCCGTCACGCAATAGAGGTTGCGTGGGACAGGGGAGACGTGGATATGCTCAACTCCTATTTCGGCTATACTGTACAGAATTCAAAGGGCAAGCCCACCAATTCCGAGTTTATTGCAATGATTGCCGACAATCTCAGACTTAAGATGAAAAACAGAATAGGGTAACGTATTAAAAGGAAGCATTTGAGGGTGCTTCCTTTTCTCTTAGGAAATTGCATTAAATCAATCTCGCCGTTTTAGCTCGCTTGGGTGTATATACTGATTACGACAGGCGAGCCTTGCCGGTGGTGGCACACTGCTTTTTATTCATAATATGTTTACAAGTGTTTGCTAAAAACTTTTGAAAAAGACTTGACATTTTCACTAAAGAGTGATAAATTTATATCGTAAGTTAGCACTTGAGTGTTGAGAGTGCTAAAATTTAAAAAGAAAGACGGTGAAGCGATGGATTTGAATGAAAGAAAAAAGAGGATACTTAAATCCATTGTAGACACGTATATTCTGTCGGGCGAGCCCGTTGGCTCAAAGTATTTGTCAGGCTCTATGGGCTTGGACATTTCCTCGGCTACCATACGAAACGAAATGAGTGAGCTTGAACAGCTCGGATTTCTTGAGCAGCCTCACGCATCTGCCGGAAGAGTTCCCTCGAGTATGGGATACAGAATGTACGTTGAAAACCTTATGAATCAGTATTCTCTTTCACTTGAAGAGATAAACGTTCTCAACGACGTTATGAACTCACGTATCCGTCATCTTTCCGACGTTGTCAGCGAGCTGACGAGAGTGCTTTCGGATATGACCGACTATACGGCGTTTGCCTATACTGCAAAGCCCAAGGCAAGCACTATAGTAAGGTTTGAGGGAGTGCTTCTTTCCCCCAAGAGCTTTCTGCTCGTTATGATAACCTCCCAGGAGAACGTAAAGACACATCAGATAAGAACAGATATCACTCTCACTGCCGAAGTGCTATCCGTTATTATAAAGCTTCTCAATGAAAATCTGACCGGCGTCAATATCGAGCAGATCAGTCTTGAGAGCATATACGACCTTGAGGACAAGTTCGGGGTATATCGGGGAGTCCTTTCGGATATTCTCAGAAATATCGTGGATACTGTCAAGGGAGAGTATGATAAGCAGGTATATCTTGACGGAATGTCAAATATTCTGAAATATCCCGATTTTGCAGATATATCAAAAACGCAAAGCCTTATTTCCTTGCTTGAGGACAAGGAAAATCTTATAAGAATGATAACCGACCCCTCGGTTGGACACGATGGACTTAACGTTCTTATCGGTGACGGAATGTCCGATCAAGGACTTGACAAGACCAGCTGTATATACCACAAATTCAGTATAGGCAACGGTATGACGGGTGTTCTGGGACTTATAGGACCTAAGCGAATGGACTATTCCGGCGTTATTGCAAGACTCGAATACGTAGTAAATAACCTTATCGGTGATGAAAGGAACTGACATGGCAAAAGAAAAGAAGGACAACGAAATTAAGGAAGAGGTTGCCGAGGAAACGGTTGAAGCCGTTGAAGAGGCAGTTGAGGAGACGGTTGAGGAGACGGTTGAAGAGATGGTTGAAGAAACCGTTGAGGAAACTGTAAGCAAGACAGAATACGCTTCCCTTTACGACAAGTATTTAAGACTTGTTGCAGAATTTGACAACTTCAAAAAGCGTACCCAGAAGGAAAAAGAGGAAATATATTCAATTGCAAAAACCGACGTGGTTATGAATCTTCTTCCCATTATTGACAACTTTGAAAGAGCAGAAAAATTCTCCGACGATAAAAACGTTGAGGAGGGAATTGCTCTTATCAAAAAGCAGTTTATTGACGTTCTGAAAAAGATAGGCATTGAGGAGATAGAGGCTGAAAATCAGCCCTTCGACCCCAACCTGCACAACGCCGTTCTCCACGAGGAGAGAGAGGACGTGGCTGAAAACACCGTCGTTGAGGTGCTTCAAAAGGGCTATAAGCTTGGCGACAAGGTGATAAGATATGCGATGGTAAAGGTCGCAAACTAAAAAAGTAAACAATAACTTTTATATAAAGAAAGAGGTAAATTATTATGGCAAAGATTATAGGTATAGACCTTGGTACAACAAATTCCTGCGTTGCAGTTTTCGAGGGTGGTGAGCCCAGCGTAATACCCAACCCCGAAGGAGCGAGAACTACTCCCTCTGTTGTAGCATTTTCAAAGACGGGTGAAAGACTTGTAGGTCAGATAGCAAAGAGACAGGCTATCACAAACCCCGACAGAACAATCAGCTCTATCAAGAGAGATATGGGTACCGACCGTAAGGTAGCAATTGACTCAAAGCAGTACACACCTCAGGAGATTTCAGCAATGATTCTTCAGAAGCTCAAGGCTGACGCCGAAAGCTTCCTCGGTACAACCGTTTCTCAGGCAGTTATTACGGTTCCCGCATACTTCACAGACTCACAGCGTCAGGCAACTAAGGACGCAGGTAAGATAGCAGGTCTTGAGGTTCTCCGTATCATCAACGAGCCTACGGCGGCAGCTCTTGCATACGGTCTTGACAAGGACAACGAGCAGAAGATAATGGTATACGACCTTGGTGGTGGTACCTTCGACGTTTCGATTCTTGAAATTTCAGACGGCGTATTCGAGGTACTTGCTACTGCAGGTAACAACAAGCTTGGTGGTGACGACTTCGACGAGCGTATTATAAATTGGATGGCAGAAACCTTCAAGGCAGAGCACGGCATCGACCTGAGACTTGACAAGACTGCTCACCAGAGACTTAAGGAAGCAGCAGAAAAGGCAAAGATTGAGCTTTCGGGAATGATGACAACCGAAATCAGCCTTCCCTTCATCGCAGCAGATGCAAGTGGCGCTAAGAACTTTGAAGCAACTCTCACAAGAGCTAAATTCAACGAGCTTACTGCAGACCTTGTTGAAAAGACAATGGTTCCCACAAAGCAGGCGCTTTCAGACGCAGGTCTCAGCCCCTCGCAGATTGACAAGGTACTCCTCGTAGGTGGTTCTTCAAGAATTCCTGCAGTACAGGAAGCAGTTAAAAACTTCACCGGCAAGGAGCCCTTCAAGGGAATCAACCCCGACGAGTGCGTAGCAATCGGTGCAGCTATTCAGGGTGGTGTTCTCGGTGGTGACGTTAAGGACGTAGTTCTTCTTGACGTAACACCTCTTTCACTGGGTATCGAAACTCTCGGTGGCGTATTCAATAAGCTTATCGAAAGAAATACAACCATCCCCGTAAAGAAGAGCCAGGTATATTCAACTGCAGCTGACAACCAGACCTCGGTTGAGATCCACGTTCTTCAGGGTGAGCGTGAAATGGCAAAGGACAACAAGACTCTCGGACGCTTCGTGCTTGACGGAATTATGCCTGCTATGAGAGGCGTTCCTCAGATTGAAGTAACCTTCGATATTGACGCTAACGGTATCGTAAACGTTTCTGCGCTTGACAAGGGAACCGGTAAGGAACAGCACATTTCAATTACTGCTTCTTCAAATATGTCTCAGGACGATATCGACGCAGCTATCCGTGAGGCAGAGCTTCACGCAGAGGAGGATAAGAAGGCTAAGGAAGCCATTGAGGTTAAGAACAACGCTGAAAACCTTATATTCCAGAGCGAGAAGACACTCAACGAAGCAGGCGACAAGATAACCGAAGAGGACAAGGCTCCCGTGCTTGCATCTATCGAAAAGCTTCGTGAAACGGTTAAGACAGATAACACGGAAGCAATTAAGGCTGACACAGAGGCTCTCACACAGTCCTTCTACAAGATTGCCGAAAAGCTTTATCAGCAGAATCCCAACGGCGCTGATGCAGGTGCTCAGGGTGGCTTTACAGGTGACGACGGCGTGTATAATGCTGATTTCACCGATAA
The DNA here is from genome assembly GCA_017520825.1 of Clostridia bacterium. GTDB lineage: Bacteria > Bacillota > Clostridia > Oscillospirales > SIG627 > RGIG6353. The sequence goes on from JAFXEX010000028.1 coordinate 38,247, forward strand.
GAGCGAACAGTAAATGGGATGTTAAAATCGTCCGGAGCGCAAAAAGAAAAATGCATAAAACAATCTGTAACGTTAGTTAAAAGCAAAGCGACAGATATAGGTTGAAAAATCTCATAAATGATATTTTCTCCAAATAATTATATTTCTTTTTGCTATGAACAAGCTTCACCTCTCGACGTACATTTGTACGCCTTCGGATTCAGCTTGTCCATTCCGACCAATTTTCCCTATCCCATTTAAAGAGTTAAACTCGTGCGATACACAACGGGGATGTAAACACATCCCCGAGCTTCGTATTTTTCAGAAAGGTAAGACCTAAATACAATGGCACAGAAAAAAGACTATTATGAGGTTCTCGGTTTAGACAAGAGTGCCGACGCCGATACAATAAAAAAAGCGTACAGAAAGCTTGCCAAGAAATATCACCCCGACATAAACCCCGACGATAAGTCTGCCGAGGAGAAGTTCAAGGAGGTCAACGAGGCCTACGAGGTGCTTTCAGACCCCGAGAAGAAAAAGCTTTACGACCAATACGGTCACGACGGACTTGACCCCAACTTCGGTGCAGGTGGATTTGGTGGAGGCTTCGGTGGCTTCGGTGGTATGGATTTCGATATGGGAGATATTTTCTCCTCCTTCTTTGGTGGTGGTGGCTCATCGTCAGCCCGTCGCAGAGGACCTGCCCGTGGAAGCGATATAGGCGTCAGGGTAAGGGTGTCCTTTGAGGAAGCGGCATTCGGTTGTAAGAAGGACGTGTCCTTCACCCGAGTTGACAAGTGTCCCGATTGCGAGGGAAGTGGCGCTAAAAACGGTGCGCACCCCGAAACCTGCTCCCAGTGTGGTGGTAGTGGTCAGGTGAGAGTTCAGCAGAGAACGCCTCTTGGCTATATGCAGACAACACGCACCTGTGATAAGTGTGGTGGAAAGGGTACGGTTATAAAGGACCCCTGCACGAAGTGTGGTGGTACGGGTACTCAGCGTAAGAATAAAAAGCTTGAGGTAAGCATCCCGGCCGGAATTGACAATTTGCAGAGAGTAGAGCTTCGTGGACAGGGTAACGTAGGTCAGAACGGTGGTACGGCAGGCGACCTTATAGTAGAGGTAGGCATCAGACCTCACCCCATTTTTGAGCGTGACGGCTATAACATTTATTGCGAGGTCCCCGTTTCCTTTGCCGAAGCAACCCTTGGCGCAGAAATAAAGGTACCCACCCTTGAAGGAGATTACGGCTATAAGCTCCCCGAGGGAACGCAGACGGGTACGACTATTACGCTTCGCGGTAAGGGAATACAGTATCTCAATTCCAAGGCTAAGGGCGACCTTATCTTCACCGTTGTGGTTGAAGTTCCCAAAAACCTCAGCGAAACGCAGAAAAAGCTTCTCCGTGAATTTGACCAGAGCTGTGACGACAGAAATCTGTCGGCAAAGGCTACCTTTAAGGAGAAGATTAAAAACATATTCAAAAAATAATATAAGCACGCTTCGAAGAGTATTCGGAGCGTGCCTTTCTATTTTGTTGACTTTTTCGGCTTTTCGTTTTATAATGATTATTACTATATAATTACATTTAAGCAGTTGAGCTCTTATAATGGATAGGTGTGGAATGTTGTGGTAAGGAGATGTCGGTACGGATAAGTATATTTATGAAAATATTACTGAATTAAAAACTCCTGTTGGATATTTCTTCGTTACAGACGGAAGTGTTAATGTTTCCTTTTCTGTTAAAAAAAATACTTTTGATGTTCCTTATCATATATATAATAACCAGCAAATCATCGGAGAGCTAAACACAGAAACCAATTTTGATTTAGTAATAGATGTAAATAAATTGAAAATAGGGTGTTATTATCGTGTAGGATTTTCAAAGGGAACGTTCTCTTTTGGTGGCTCAGATGAACATACTGAATCAATTGTTTTAACAGCAGAAAATTGGAGTATTGGAATTGGCTCTTACAATCCAAATGATGATGAAGAATTGGAACAAGCAATTCTTTATATGGGTAAGGACAAAGGGGATATTGAATATCCACCAATATTTGATGAAACCAACTTTGTTAGATATACTGTTTCTTCTGCAAGCGAGTCAAAAGAGGGCTTTGAATTCAAATTATTGGATTATTCATACCCCGAAATAGTTTTCAAGGTAGCGTGGATAAAAAATGAGATTTACGATAAAAGCACATACGAAGACGCACTTGATTTTTGGCTTACGTAATTTTTTATTCCTGACTTGACACGAACCTTTGCTGTAAATAGCGCCGCAGTTAAATTATCTTATGACAACGAAATTTATAAAAACAGGAGTGACCAAAATTATGGAATATAATATGAAATTATACGAAGGATTTCTGCATGGCGCAGATTATAATCCTGAACAGTGGCTTTCATATCCCGAAATATTACAACAAGATATTGAATATATGAAAAAGGCACATTGTAACGTAGTATCAATCGGAATATTTTCATGGAGTTTTCTGGAACCTGAAGAAGGAAAATATAATTTTGAATATTTCGATAAAATTGTAAATGATTTATGGGAAAACAACATTAAGATAATTCTTGCAACTCCAAGCGGTGCAAAACCAAGATGGCTTGCAGAAAAGTATCCTGAGGTTTTAAGAGTTGATAAAAATAAGGTCAGACAAATTTATGGATTCAGACATAATCATTGCTATTCTTCACCCGTTTATCGAAGTAAGATAACCAAGCTCAACAAAATGCTGGCAGAAAGATATAGCGATAAGATTATAATGTGGCATATTTCCAATGAGTACTCCGGAGAATGTCATTGTGACCTCTGTCAGAGGGCATTCAGGGAATATCTTAAAACTAAGTACAATAATAATCTTGAAAGCCTTAATCATGCTTGGTGGACGGGATTTTGGAGTCACAATATAACTGATTGGGAACAAATTCATTCTCCGGTGAACATTGGAGAACCCGATGGCATTATGACAGGGCTTTATATGGACTGGAAGGATTTTGTTACATATCAGACAACTGATTTTATGAAAGCAGAAATTGAAGCAGTTAAATCAGTTAATGAAAATATTCCGGTAACAGCAAACTTTATGGGGCCATATCAGCCACTGGATTATCATTATATGAAGGATTTTGTAGATGTAATATCATGGGATTCTTACCCCACATGGCATAGCGACCGTGGTGATGTTTATGAAGGCCATACAATAGCCTTTGCCCATGATTTGCACAGAGGACTAAAGAGAAAACCGTTCCTTTTGATGGAGAGTACACCAAGTCTTACCAACTGGTTGCCATATAACAAATTAAAAAAACCGGGAATGCACAGGCTTTCTTCTCTGCAGGCTGTTGCTCATGGTAGTGACAGTGTGCAATATTTTCAGTGGAGAAAGGGTAGAGGCGGCAACGAAAAATTTCATGGTGCCGTTATTGACCATAATAATAAACCCGAAGGAAGAGTTTTTGACGATGTAAAAAACTTGGGGATAACCTTGGAAAAAATCAAAGAAATTGCCGGTACAGAAACCAAATCTCAAGTCGCATTGGTATATGAATTCCGAAACCGCTGGGCAATAGATAACTCTTCGGGATTTAATAACGCCGATAAAAAATACAAGAGAACCTGTATCAATCATTATCTGCAATTCTGGAAGCGTGGCATAAATGTTGATGTAATAGGAGCAGACTATGATTTATCGGATTATAAAGTTGTAGTTTTGCCGATGCTTTATTCTTTATCGGAAAAGCAAATAGATAATATTGAAAAATTTGTTGCAAATGGTGGAACTGTTGTTGCTACATATATGACCGGTTATGCCAACGAAACAGATTTATGCTACATGGGTGGCTTTCCCGGTGGAAAACTAAAAGACGTTTTTGGGCTTTGTGCAGACGAAATTGATACATTATACGAAACGGATTTTAATTTTGTTAAATTAAATAATAAAAGCTTTAAGGTTGTAGATTATTGCGAACTTATTACACCGCTTACTGCCGAGGTAACAGGCAAATATGAAATGGATTTTTACAAGGGTAAACCGGCAGTATTGAAAAATTCCTATAACAAAGGAAAGGCGTATTATATCGCTTGCAGAGATACGGGAGAATTGTTAAACGAATTGTACGAAGAAATTATAAAAGAGTGCAATATTAAATATCACATCCTGCCTTATGGAATCAGTATTCATACACGAGAGGATGATTTTAATAATTACTTGTTTGTTGAGAATTATACGGAGAAAGAACAAAAAGTTTCTCTCAAAGGAAAGTATATTGATGTTGAAAATGACAATATATATACCGATGAAATCAATCTTGATGCATATGAAATAAAAATTTTAAAAAGTACAATTTAGCGATAAAATGTGTGGTCATTGATATTTATATCATATTGAGATTTGCGGGGAAGGGACTTGCTCCTTCCTGACACAGGGGGACGGTTCTATCGTGTTCTAACTCTATTAGATTTTAAAATTTAAACATTAGTTTGCCGATTCTGATATTTACATATACTATCGGGAGCGAGAAAATCCAGTATTCTCGTGGGGTCTAAGGAAATGTGTTTAATGAAAATTAGTGAAAATTAAGGGTTGAAAATATCTGATTTTTAAAGGAGAACTAAATGGAATTTTGGGGACAGATTTTCAGTCTCATTGGTATGGTGGCAATCATTCTTTCCTACCAATGTAAAAGCAACAGAAAGCTTGTTGCAGTTGTGGGCGTTGGTGCGTTACTGTTTGCTATCAGCTATTTTTTGCTGGGACAGCCTATTGCGGCGTTATCAAATATAATAGCCGTTATATGCTCAATAGCCTGTCTTAACGATAAATTGAAGAATAAATACGTTTTTGTAATTATTTCTCTTATGTACGTTGTGGCAACCTGCTTTACCTTTGAGGGCTGGTGGTCTTTAGTATTTATGATAGCGCAGATTGCAGGTACCTATGCCATTATGTTCAGAAGTGGGACCTTTATCAGAAATATGAGGCTTTTCTTCGTGTCTCCCGTCTGGCTTATTAATAACACCGTTATGTGCTTTACGGTTGGTGGAATTATTTGCGAGATAATAACTATGGTGTCCATCGTTATTTCATTTATAAGATACAGAAAAACTGGCTTTGAAAAATAAAACGCTTACATAATCTTTATCAAAACAAAGGATAAGCAAATGAAAACAGTTTTTATCGTAAATCCCTGCGCAGGAAAAGGGGACAAGGTACAAATTCTCATTGATAAGATAAACGGAATAAAGGGTTTTGACAAGGAGATATATCTCACTAAAGCAGTTGGTGATGCAACCAGGTATATCCGACAGTACATAAACGACTACGGACCTGCCAGATTTATTGCCTGTGGTGGTGACGGCACCTTTAACGAGGTTTTAAACGGAGCCGAGGGCTTTGACGGCGTTGAGGTGGGTGTAATTCCCATTGGAACGGGAAACGACTTCTGCCGTAATTTCGACAGTCTGTTTGACGACGTTTCGGGTCAGATAAACGGTAACAGTATCAAGTGCGACGCTATCAGATATACTACCGAAACCGAGAACGGAAGTGTAACGGGCTACTGCGCCAATATGTTCAATATCGGCTTTGACTGTAACGTAGCCGATATGACTGCAAGAATGAGTAAGAAGTCTCTGATTTCTGGCTCAATGGCGTACTTTGTATCCATACTCGCCAACCTCATTACCAAAAAGGGCGCAAATCTCAAAATTGAAATTGACGGTGAGGTGAAGCATTGCGGTAAGCTACTTCTCACGTCCATTGCCAACGGATGCTATTGCGGGGGTGGTATTATGAGCAATCCACTTGCATCAATATGTGACGGAACCATCAATATAAATATAATCAAAAACGTTTCAAGATTGAGATTTTTAAGTCTGCTCCCCTCGTATATGAAGGGCACGTATCTCAATATCAAGAATATTGACAGGATAGCCGTAAGCACTAATTGCCGTAAAATAGTAGTTACGCCTCTCGAAGGGAAAATGCGTCTTTGCGTTGACGGCGAGATTATTGACGCAGGTAAGACTTGCTTTGAAATCTGTCCCGCCTCCTTCAATTTCATTATCCCCGAAAGCAAAGAGAAAACGGTGGTGAGAGCTTGATAAAGGAAAGGCTTATATCTCTGCAGGATTTGGAGTATAAAAAATTTCAGGCGTCTCTTATGCCAACTGTTGCACCCGAGTCCGTCATCGGAGTGAGAACGCCTCTTCTCAAAGCTTTTGCGAGGGAATTGAGGAACACCGACGTTACTGATTTTTTATCAGACCTGCCCCACACCTATTACGAGGAAAACAACCTTCACGCCTTTTTGCTTTGCGATATAAAGGACTTTGACCTTTGTCTTTCTCTCGTGGAAAAATTTCTGCCCTACGTTGACAACTGGGCAACCTGCGACAGTATGCGCCCCAAATGCTTTAAGAAAAACCCTCAAGGGCTTTTGCCCTTTATCAACAGATGCCTTGCCTCAAAGCACACCTACACGGTCAGATACGGCATAGGGCTTCTGACGTCCTATTTTCTTGACGGAGAATTTGACCCCTCCTATCTAAAATGGGTGGGTGAGCTTGTCAGCCACGAGTATTATATAAATATGATGCAGGCGTGGTATTTTGCCACTGCCCTTGCAAAGCAATGGGAGTGTACGGTGGGTTATATTACCGAATATAAGCTTCCTCTTTGGGTGCACAATAAAACTATACAAAAAGCCGTTGAAAGCTATCGTATAACCGATGAACAAAAGGCGTATCTGAAAGCCTTCAGAAGAAAGAATTGAATATGAAAAGACTAAAACTGTCTACTACACACGTAATAATGCTAAGCTTTATATTGGTGATATTGGTGGGAACGCTTCTCCTAATGCTACCCATAAGCTCTGCCGACGGCAAAGCAACGCCATTTATAGACGCTCTTTTTACAGCCACCACTTCAACCTGCGTAACCGGTCTTGTGGTTGTTCCCACCGTCTCTGCCTGGAGCACCTTCGGACATATAGTAATTCTCTTGCTTATACAGATTGGTGGCTTGGGACTGATAACCGTTATATCGGGAATTGCCCTCTTTGCTCACAAGAAAATCGGTCTGTCCGACAGAATACTGCTGCAGGACGCCTTTAATCTGTCCGACCTGTCGGGACTGTTCACCTTCGTTAAAAAGGTGATTATCGGCACCTTTGCCGTTGAGCTTGCAGGAGCTCTTCTGTATATGCCCGTCTTCGTTTCGGACTTCGGCGCAAAGGGAATATGGATATCGGTGTTCACTTCGGTTTCAGCCTTTTGCAACGCAGGAATTGACATTCTTGCCGAGGACAGTCTGTGTGGCTATAACACCAATCTTTTGGTTAACGCCGTAACCTCGACGCTCATAATTCTGGGTGGTCTCGGCTACATCGTCTGGTGGGACGTTATACGTATTGCAAAAAATATTAAAGCACGTGGACTCAAGGCTATTCACTCCTTGACGCTTCATTCAAAGATAGTGCTTTCCACCACCTTTTTCCTGATTTTCGGTGGAGGGCTTCTCATATTTATTTTTGAGTACAACAATCCCGATACCATAGGAAGCTATACACTTGGCGAAAAGCTTATGGTTTCGCTATTCCAATCGGTGACCACCAGAACGGCAGGCTTTGCCTCCGTTCCCCAGGAAAGCCTCACCAATCCTTCTGCCATAATATCCGTTCTCCTTATGTTCATCGGAGGCTCGCCCGTGGGTACTGCAGGTGGTATCAAAACCGTAACCGTTGCAGTTCTACTTTCCACCGTGGTTTCGGCAGTTACCAACAAGGATAAGCCCTCTATGTTCGGACGGGATATTTCAAGAGAGATTTGCTTCAAGGCGACGGCAGTTTCCTTTATGTCTTTCAGCATTCTGTTCATCTCCACCCTTTTGCTTTCCGTTACGTCGGGGGCAGACCTTCTCGACGTCGTATACGAAACGGCGAGCGCAACGGCAACCGTAGGTCTCTCAAGAAATCTGACGCCATCGCTCAATAGCATCAGTAAGCTTATAGTGGCGCTGACTATGTATTTCGGCAGAATTGGGCCTATATCTCTTGCAGTAGCATTCAGCTTTAAGAATAAAAACACAAATCTTATCAAAAATCCCACAGAGGATATAAGAGTCGGATAGAAAGGATATAAAATGAGTACGAATAAATCTTATGCAGTGTTCGGTCTTGGAAGATACGGAACTGCAGTAGCAAAAGAGCTTGTAAAGAACGGAGCAGACGTTCTGGCTGTGGATCGCAATGAAAATGCAGTCAATGCATTGGCGTTGGAAATCCCGGTGTGCAAATGCGCCGACGTAACCGACCCCGAGGTGATAAAAAGGCTTGACGTTGCCAATATCGACGTGGTAATCGTAGCTATGGCAGAAAACTTTGAGGCGAGCGTTATGACCACCATGCTTTGCAAAGAAGCAGGCGTTGGTACTGTTATAGTTAAGTGTGGAAACGAGATGCATTCAAGAATATTGAAGCGTGTTGGTGCCGACAAAATAATCTTCCCCGAAAACGAATCGGGAATCAGACTTGCGAAAAACCTTCTCACTTCAGGCTTCGTTGATGTCATAGAGCTTTCAAGTGACGTTTCAATGGTAGAGCTGGACGTCAAGGCAGAATGGGTAGGTAAGTCCCTCATAGAGCTTAACCTCAGAAAGAAATATTCTCTCAACGTAGTGGCGCTTTGCCAAAACGGAAGGGTGGCAGTAACCCTTGACCCTGCTCAGCCTCTCGAAGCAGATATGAAGCTTATCGTCATTGCCGATACTGCAAAGCTTTCTAAATTAAAGGATTAAATTATGGAAAAATCAACCTTACTTCAGATAGTAAAATTCACTCTGTTTTCAATTTCAGCCGGAATTATACAGATTGCTTCATTTACGGTCTTAAACGAAATAGTGAAGCTTTCATACTGGCCTGCATACCTTATTTCCCTTATCCTTTCGGTGCTGTGGAACTTTACAGTAAACCGTCGGTTTACCTTTAAATCGGCTGCCAACGTCCCCGTGGCTATGGCTAAGGTGTTTGGCTTTTATATAGTGTTTACTCCCTTGTCCACCTATCTCGGCTACCTTGCCGAAGGAGCAGGCATCAACGAATACGCAGTGCTTATTGTGACCATGCTTTCAAACTTCGTTCTGGAATTCCTGTTCTGTAAATTCTTCGTTTACAGAAATCAGGAAAATACCCTGAAGCCCAAAGGAGAATAATGGATACTCCATCAGCTTATGACGAGGAAAGGAGAAATATGGCAAAGCACGAATTTGGCATAATGAACACACCACCCAAGCCTCACACAAGGTATGACGAGTATGAGCCTCAAAAATACAACTGTATTGAGGTGGACGACAGGTATATCGAGGTGATTGACGGAAAGCTTGATGCCGATACGTATTGGCACACCCTTGACGTCAAGGGAAAGGGACTTGCCTATTGTGGAATAACCCTTATACCACCCGAGGCGATTGACAGTCTTTTGGCGTTGGTGGATTATCAACCACTTGCAGAGCTTTTGAAAAAAGCCAAGAACGAAAATAAATTTGTGATACATTATGGATTATGAAATATAAAAACACAGTCAGGGGAAGGTTTATTTCCCGTCCAAACCGATTTATAGCCTACGTTGAAATTGACGGCAGGGAAGAGGTTTGCCACGTTAAAAATACGGGCAGATGTAAGGAGCTGTTGGTAAAGGACGCTACCGTAATTCTTGAAAAGAGCGACAATCCCTTGCGCAAAACCCGATATGATCTGATAGCCGTGTATAAGGGCGAGGAGCTGATAAATATGGACAGTCAGGCGCCCAATAAGGTTATCGGTGAGTGGATAGAGAATAGTGGCTACTTTGGAAAGCCTCGTCTGATAAAGCCCGAGTGTACTTATAAAAATTCCCGCTTCGACTTTTACGTTGAAGCAGGGGAGAGAAAAATATTTGCCGAGGTAAAGGGAGTCACTCTTGAAAAGGATGGTGTGGTGAAGTTTCCCGACGCCCCTACTCAGCGTGGAGTGAAGCACCTGACCGAGCTTGCCGACGCCGTGGAAAACGGCTTTGAAGCATACGCAATTTTCGTAATACAGATGAAAAGCTGTAAATACTTCACACCTAATACGGATACTCACCCCGAATTTACCAAGGCTCTTCATGAGGTGAGTAAAAAGGGAGTAAGGGTAATAGCCCTGAATTGTAGCGTTACAGAAGACTCTCTGACGGTGGACGGCTTCGTTGAAGCAAAAATATAAAAACCTCGATGAAATTCATCGAGGTTTTTTGTGTAAATTACTTATTGTTAGCAAGATGAGCAAGAACCTCTTTTGTGATTCTTTCAACAAGGTCGTCTGTGGAATGAATTGAGGTCTGATAAGCCTTTCCACAGCTTCCGAAAAGCTCCATCTTCTTGATACAAGCCTTCTTGATAGCTTCAACTGCTGCCGGGATAAGGTCGATAAGTCCCTTGTTCATATCTGTGAAGGCACGGAATTCAGCCTCAACAGCTGCAATGTTGATATCAGTAAAGATGTTAACCTTGCTGATACCCTTTTCAATGGCAGTCTTGAAGTCGTAGTCTGTAAGACCTGAACCACCGTGAAGTACAAGGGGTACGTCAATGGTGTTGGCAATCTTTTCTATTCTTGCAAAGTCAAGCTTGGGGGGAAGCTTATATGCTCCGTGAGCAGTACCAACTGCAATTGCCAGAGCGTCAACCTTTGTTCTTTCAACGAAATCCTTTGCCTGCTCGGGATCTGTATAGAACTTGGAAGCGTCGGTTTCGTCAGCGCCTGCGCCACCCTCCGTACCACCGATGTGTCCAAGCTCGCCCTCGATAGTAGCGCCGTAGGAGTGAGCGATGTCAGCCATCTCACGAACCTTCTTTACGTTCTCTTCGTAAGGATCTGCAGAGCAGTCGTACATAATAGAAGTAAAGCCAAGCTCAAGAGCCTTAAGACAGGTTTCCTTTTTAAGACCGTGGTCAAGGTGAATAACGACGGGAACTCTTGCCTTTTTAGCCATGGGGAGAAGATAGTATGAAACCTCCTCAAGAGGACCGTAGGGGAAGAGCACCTCGGCCGTACCCATAATAACGGGAGAGCCTGTCTGCTCGGCAGCGTTGATGATACCGCGTGCAAGCTCAAGGTTTACAGCATTAAAAAGACCAACTCCATACTTGCCTTTTTTGGCAGGAAGGAGTACTTCGTTCATATTAACAAGCATTTATTTTTCCTCCTGATGTATATTTATATACGTTTAAATTCTTTAACACCTACATTGTATACCCAAACAAAGAAAAAGTCAATACAAAACAACAAAAAAACAAGCAAAAATATAAAAAATATTTGGACTTTTTTGGGAAAGCGACAAAAAAACAGCGCAGAACTACAAAAAAGTCCTGCGCTAAACGGAAAAATCACTTCTGCTGATAGCCTTCAAGGAAGTCGCCGATTTCAATGAGGGCGTTGTAAAGGGTATCGGGCTCGGGGAGCATTACTATTCTGAAATGGTCGGGGGTGGGATAGTCGAAGCCACTTCCTGCAACCACCAGAATTTTCTTGGCTTTAAGAAGGTCAAAGGCAAATTGCTTGTCGTTGGTTATATTGTGCTTCTTGATATCTATTTTTGGGAACATATAGAATGCAGCGCGATTCTTGACGTAGCTGATGTCGGGGCATTTATCCATAGCCCGACAAGCTGCCTCTCTCTGCTCAAAGAGTCTGCCACCGGGGACCATCATAGCCTTTGTGCTTTCAAAGTCGGAAAGGGCTGCAGGAACTACGAATTGAGCAAAGGCGTTGGAGCAAAGTCTCATAGAGGCAAGCGCCACGATTCCGTCTATCATGTCCGATGCCTGCTCCGTAGGACCCGTAATTATCATCCAACCGCAACGCATACCACAGATAACGTGGGACTTGGAAAGACCGTTCATTGTAAATACCAGCACGTCGGGGGCAACCTTTGCCATAGGGGTATGTGTCATGCCGTCCATAAGAAGTCTGTCATATATCTCGTCTGAGAAAATCACGAGATTATGCTCTCTTGCAATATCTGCTATCTGCTCAAGAATTTCAACGGGGTAAATAGCGCCCGTAGGGTTGTTGGGATTGATGATAAGAATAGCCTTCGTCTTTGAGGTTATCTTGCTCTTTATATCCTCTATATCGGGATACCAATCCGACTGCTCGTCGCAGATATAGTGAACGGGCTTGGCGCCTGCAATGTACGCGCAGTTAGCCCAAAGAGAATAGCAGGGGCAGGGGACGAGTATCTCGTCACCGAAATTCAGAAAGGCAGTGGTAGCCATACTGACCACCTCGCTGACACCGTTACCTACGAAAATATTGTTCACGTCAACGTAGGGGATACCGGTCGACTCGTGATAAGCCTTTATGGCTTCTCTTGCCTCTCTCGTTCCCTTGACGTCGCTGTAGGGCACGGCTCTCTCAACGTTTTCAAGCACAGCCTGTCTTATACTGTCAGGCATCTCAAAGCCGAACTTTCCGGGGTTACCGGTGTTGAGCTTCAACACCTTTTCTCCGTTTCTTTCCATTTCCAGCGCCTCACGGAAGGTAGCGCCTCTTATATCTGAATGTACTAACGTAAGCTTGTCAGAGCGTTTAATCGTATTCATAGTTACATCTCCATTAAAAAAATCAGCTCACTTAGTATAACACAAATCTTTATAAAAAGCAATATTTTCTGTTTAAAAGTAATTAAAAGAGCGAATTCGATAAAATGTTCGGTAGAAACTTTAAAACACAGAAAATATTATGTTTTCTTTAAACGTACAAGAGAAAAAACAACGCCGTCTTTTGACGGCGTTGAATATACTTTAAAAATAATTTTCATTTATGAAAATTTACCTTAACGTTGCGAGCTTGTCGCAACGTATCACTTGTGCAAAGCACAAATATCGCACTGTGAAGCAGTATATCACTCCGACACACCGTGTCGGAATATCACTGAACAAAAATGTAGTTTTTGTTCTTATACGCAACCCTGAGCCTTCATAGCCTCTGCAACCTTGAGGAAGCCTGCGATGTTAGCGCCTGCTACAAGGTCGTCGCCGAAGCCGTAAGCCTGAGCAGCGTCAACCGAGCTCTTGAAGATGTTCTTCATAATCTGATGAAGCTTAGCGTCAACCTCTTCTGCAGTCCAGCTGTAGCGCATAGAGTTCTGTGACATTTCAAGACCTGAAGTTGCAACACCACCTGCGTTAACAGCCTTTGAGGGAGCAACCTTTACGCCGTTTGCCTTGAGGTAAGCAATAGCCTCGTTTGTGGTGGGCATATTTGAAACCTCAACGTAGTACTTAACGCCGTTGGCAACGATCTTTTCAGCGTCCTCAATTCTTACCTCGTTCTGAGTAGCGCAAGGCATAAGAATGTCAGCCTTAACGCCCCAGGGCTTCTGACCTGCGAAGAAGGGAACGTTGAATTTCTCTGCGTAGTCCTGAACTCTGTTACGGCAGGAAGCACGCATTTCAAGCATATAGTTGATTTTTTCTTCTGTGTTTACGCCGTTCTCGTCGTAGATGTATCCGTCGGGACCTGAAATAACCACAACCTTACCACCAAGCTCGGTGATCTTCTTAACGGTACCCCAAGCAACGTTACCGAAGCCTGATACGACGAAGGTCTTGCCCTTGATGTCGTCACCGAAGTGGTTGAGCATTTCAACTGTGTAGTAAACTGCGCCAAAGCCTGTTGCTTCGGGACGGATGAGAGAACCACCGTATTGGAGTCCCTTACCTGTAAGCACGCCGGTAAACTCGTTTCTAAGTCTCTTGTACTGACCGAACATATAGCCGATCTCACGTGCGCCTACACCAAGGTCGCCTGCGGGAACGTCTACGTCAGCGCCGATGTGACGGCTGAGTTCTGTCATAAAGCTCTGGCAGAAGCGCATAACTTCAGCGTCTGACTTGCCCTGAGGGTCGAAGTCGGCGCCACCCTTACCACCACCCATGGGGAGAGAGGTAAGACTGTTCTTGAAGGTCTGCTCAAAGCCGAGGAACTTGATAATTCCGGAATATACGTTGGGAGCGAATCTGATACCACCCTTGTAAGGACCGATTGCAGAGTTGAACTGAACTCTGAAGCCTCTGTTTACCTGCACCTTGCCGTTGTCGTCAACCCACGGTACCTTAAAGGTAATCTGTCTTTCGGGCTCAACCATTCTTTCAAGGATGCCTGCTTCTACGAAGTCGGGGCGCGCATCAATGACGGGCTCGATGCTTTCGAATACTTCCTCAACTGTCTGAATGAATTCGGGCTCATTGGCATTTCTCTTCTTGACAGTTTCAAGGACGTCTAACATATACTGGTTTTTCATAACGAATAACCTCCTATAAAAATAAATGCAATTTTATTCACAAAAATAAATAAAACTATAATAAAGTTATTATAATTACCTTTTGCCTGCTTGTCAATAGAAAATTTGCAAAAAAATGACAATCAGCGCTGTTTTTGTGAAAAAATAACGGACTTTTCCTTGACATTTATTTGTGTTTATGTTACAAAATATATAGTGTACGTTTTATGACACCACAAGAAACGGAAGATATTATAACGGAGAGAATAAATGAGAATAATTACAGGAATTGCAAGAGGAATAAAGCTGGAGTCCCCCTACGGCGACCAGGTGCGCCCTACAACCGAAATGGCGAAGGAGGGCATTTTCAGTGCTATACAGTTTGACCTTGACTCCCGACGTGTGCTTGACCTTTTTGCAGGAAGCGGTCAGCTTGGACTTGAAGCATTGAGCAGAGGCGCAGAGAGCGCCGTATTCGTTGACGAAGCGCAGGCTTCCATAGAAATAGTAAAGAAAAACGCGCAGAAAACCAAGCTGTTTTCACAGTGCAGAATAGTGAGAATGGACTTTACCGACTTTTTGAAGAGGTCCAGCGACACCTTCCACTTCATTTTCGTTGACCCACCCTACGGCAAGAAATTGCTTCCCGAGGTGGTAAAAAAGGTAATGAAGTACGGCGCTCTGGCAGAGGACGGCGTTATCATACTCGAGGGCGAGGACAAGGAAATAGAAGGACTTGACGCAGTATGTGAAGAGTACGGCGTTGAGGTGAAAAAAGTATATAAATACGGAAAAACCTACGTGCATACCGTTGGGAGAAAACAATGAAGGCAATAATACCCGGAAGCTTTGACCCCGTTACCGTAGGACATCTGGCGCTTGTTGAAAAGGCATCAGGTCTTTTTGACAGCGTTACAGTCCTGCTTTGCCATAATTTTGATAAAAAGACGCTGTTCACCTTTGACCAGCGTCTTGAACTGCTTTCGGTAGCTACCTCGGGAATGTCGGGCGTCACCGTGGACTCTCACCAAGGCTGGCTATACGAATATCTCAAAGAGCAAAAGGACGCCGTGCTTTTCAAGGGCGTGAGAAACACTGTGGATTTTGAATATGAGAAAGCCATGGCAGACTTTAATTTTGAACACTCGGGCACCGAGACCGTTTTCGTTCTTTCAGACCCCGATTTTTCTGACGTTTCCTCCACCAAGGTCAGAGAGCTTCTGGCGCAGGGTGGGGAATGGAAAAAGCTTATACCACAAAATGCACAAAAATTAGTGGAAAATTTCTACAGAAATATTTAAAAAGTACTTGAAATTTCTTTTTTCATGATATATAATATATGCAGTGGTGGTGAAAAGTGGGACAAAAGGGTGGAAAGTGCACCCAAAATCACCAAAAATTACCTGAAATTATGAAAGGGGGAACAAAAATGCTTCTGGGACAGTTTGAATATAATCTTGACGCCAAGGGACGCGTTTTTGTTCCTGCAAAGCTGAAGGAATCCCTTGGTGAAACCTTCGTGCTTGCAAAGAGTATGGACCCGTGTATCGCCATTTATTCAAAGGAGATGTGGGAGAACTACGTTTCCAAGCTTTCTGCTTTGCCTGAAATGAAGGCGAGGGGAATCAGACGCTTCGTTTTCTCTACCGCTATTGAGGCAAGTGTGGATTCCCAGGGAAGAGTCCTGGTGACACAACCGTTGAGAGAGTACGCAGGTCTTGAAAAGGAGGTTACCATAATCGGTAACGGCGACCACGCAGAAATCTGGAATTCAGACAAGTACAGAGAGTATATGGACGCCCAGAGCGTTGAAAGTATGGTTGACACTCTTATGGAATTCGGATTCTGATGGGTGAGTTCAAGCACTATTCGGTAATGCTTCACGAAACCGTGGATATGCTATCGGTTCGTGAGGACGGAATATACGTTGACTGTACCTTGGGTGGTGGCGGACATTCAAGCGAGATTGCAAAGAAATTAAAATCGGGACGACTCATATGCATTGACAGAGACGCCGACGCCATTGAAGCCGGAAAAAAGCGCCTTGCAGAATATGCAGACAGAGTCACCTTTGTAAACGATAACTTCAAAAACATAAAATACATACTTGAGGATTTGAATATTGACGGGGTAGACGGCATTACGGCAGACCTTGGAGTTTCCTCCTATCAGCTTGATACTGCCGAGCGTGGATTTTCCTATCACTACGACGCCCCTCTCGATATGAGAATGAACAGATCGGACGCCTTAACTGCCAGGAAGGTAGTAAACGAATACACGGAAAAGGAATTGTTCCGTGTTATTTCGGAATACGGCGAAGAAAAATTTGCCTCACGCATAGCCAGGGCAATCGTGCAAAGGCGAGAGGAAAAGGAAATAGAGACCACCTTCGAGCTTGTGGACGTTATAAAATCTGCCGTGCCCAAGGCATCACAGATTGACAAGCATCCTGCGCGCAGAACCTTTCAGGCAATCCGAATTGAAGTAAACGACGAAATCGGAATGCTCAAGGGCGCCATTGAAGCAATGATAGATTCCCTTGCGCCAAAGGGAAGAATAGCAATAATTACCTTTCACTCCCTTGAGGACAGAGCAGTCAAGGAAGTGTTTCAATCCAAGATAAAGGGTTGTGTATGTCCACCTAATTTCCCAGTGTGCGTGTGTGGCTTCAAGCCCGAATTAGAGTTACTTAACAAAAAGCCTGTAACTGCAGATACGGGAGAGCTTGACGAGAACAACCGTTCAAGAAGCGCAAAGCTCAGAGGAGCCCAACGGCTCGGATAAAAAATTAAGAGAGGAAACGGAAAATGTCAGAGTATTACACATCGGGTGATATCCTTGCAAAGAACAAAAGCAAGACCAATACGAAAAAAGACCTTGCAGGTGATTATCTTGCCGAAAAGGGATACGAACGCCAGGTTAATCCCCGTCGTATGAACGGTGGAAGAGACCGTTTGCCTCAGGATTACGCTGCAAAAAACAAGGTCAGACTGAACAGCTCTCTTGCTACCACACCTGCTCAGGCAAAGCCCGGCGCTCCCAAGAGCGCTAACGTTCAGGTGGCTGCAAGGAAGAAGCGCGTAAGACCTCTCGTAAAGGTTACGGAGGTAAGAAAGGAAAAGCCCAAGACACCCTTTCCCATTTCGGCAATACTTTGTCTTATAGCCATAACGCTTATTTCTCTTTACGTTATACATCTGTATATCGAGCTTGACGAGCTTAACGCTACACTCACCAATTACAACAACCAGATAGCCGAAATGAAAAACGAGGAAAGAGTGTTGCAGAGTCAGAAGGCAAGTAAGTATAACCTTGAAGAGATAGAGAGAATCGCCAAAGAAAAGTACGGAATGGTAGATGCTGACCAGCTTCCCAAGGAATACATTACTTCGGACAACGAAGACAGTATAGAGATAATGGAGACAGACACGGAGGAGAAAACTCCCGGCGCACTTCTTTCAGGCTTTGCGGGAGTAGTTTCCAATCTTTTATCATATATAAATTAGTAAAAACATAGTAATGTAATAAGAGTAAAGGGAAGAATGGTCTCTTTACTCTTTTTGCTCAAAGCCACGTGTCCGAATTTGAGCAATTTTACGTTAACAGTAAAATAATTGATAGAATTTGTCGAGGAGGACGGATTTGAAATATCGTGTGCAGGCGTCACGCCGAAAAATAAACAAAAAAACCAATTTGCTCATATTTTTGAGCATCGTTGCAGCCATTATTCTTATTGGCAGACTTGCATATTATTCAATCTACCTTTACGATGAATATCAGAATAAAACCATTGCGCAATCGGTTACCGAGTCAACCATAAAGGCAAGCCGAGGCACCGTTTACGACAGAAATATGAATATTCTTGCTATCAGCGTAACGGTGGAAAGAATTTTCATTTCTCCTGCAGATATTCCCCAGATGACCGTAAAGGAATATATCAACGATTACGTTGAAAATATGAAGGGCAACGACGGAGTCAAGGAGGAGGAAAAAGCTCGTCTTACTGCGCAGTACGAGGACCTGTCAATAACGGTGGGTGAGGATATTGCCAACGAGCTTTCCCGGATACTTGAGGTTGACAAGGACACCATAATGACCAAGGTTGCAAAAACCAACCGAAAGGACGAGACCATAAAAAAGAAGGTTGACGAAAACGTTGCCGACAAGGTGCGTGACCTGATTTCCAATAAGCACTACAATACCTGCATTTATCTTGAGGAGGATACCAGACGTACCTACCCATACGGAACGCTTGCCTCTCACATACTGGGCTTTACGGGCACCGATAACACCGGACTTGCAGGAGTTGAGCTTTACTACGACGAAAAGCTTTCGGGCATAAACGGAAAAATAATCAAGGCAGTCAACGGAGTTGGCGACCAGATGCCCTATAAATACGAAAGCTACATTCCGGCAACGGCAGGCACCAACGTAATGCTCACGCTTGACGCCAATATACAAAGAATATTGGAAAAGAATCTTGACCTTTCCTATGCAGATACCCAGGCAGAATCGGGCGTTATGGGAATAGTTATGGACGTCAATACCTTTGATATACTTGGAATGGCGACGCTTCCCAACTTCGACTGCAACGACCCCTACACTCTGGACCTGTCGTCTCAGGCAAAGCTTGACGCCTTTGTGGGAACCGACGAGGAAAAGAACGAAAAATATACCGAGCTTATTTACGGACTTTGGAAAAACAGATTTATAACCGATACCTACGAGCCGGGCTCTACCTTTAAAATGATAGTGGCAGCAAGCGCAGTCGAGGAGGGGCTGGTTAAGAAAAACGACGGCTTCTACTGCTCGGGCAGTATAAGAGTTGACGGCTATCCCAAGCCCATCAATTGCCATCTTCTCTCGGGACACGGACAGCAGACCTTCGAGGAGGCGCTGTGGCATTCCTGCAACCCCGTTTTCGTTACCATGGGCTTGAGAATGGGAACAGAACGCTTCTACAAATATTTCAAGGCCTTCGGATATACCGAAAAAACGGGCATCGACCTGCCGGGAGAAAAGTTGGGCTTGTGGTTTGAGCGCTTCAATCAGGTTGAGCTTGCAGTATCTGCCTTCGGTCAGACCTTTACCGTAACGCCTATTCAGCACGTTGCAGCAGTTGCAACCGTTGCAAACGGTGGATATCTCGGTACACCTCACGTTCTCAAGGCAACGCTTGACGAGGACGGAAACGTGGTTTCCACCTACGAGGATTCCACGAGACGTCAGGTAATTTCCGAGCAGACGAGCAAAGAAATCGTATCCTATATGGAGGGCGGCGTTGAAAGTGGAGGCTCTGCGAGAAACGCTTACGTCAAGGGATATAAGGTAGCTGCTAAAACGGGAACCACCGTTAAAACGGCTCTCCGTTCACAGACGGGCGAAACCAAATACATAAGCTCCTGCGTAGCCTTTGCTCCTGCAGACGACCCACAGGTAGTAGTAATGGTGCTGGTGGACGAGCCCGTTGGCTCATACTACGGTGGTACGATTGCTGCGCCTGTAGTATCAAGAGTTATGGCAGAGGTGCTTCCTTACCTCGGCGTTGAGCCCGAATATGACGACGACGAGCTTGAAACCGTTGCCTACGCCGTTGAAAGCTACGTAAACGATACCGTCAGCGACGCTCAGGCGAAGATATTAAAGGCAGACTATAAATACAAGGTAATCGGAAGTGGTCTTTCGGTTATCAGACAGGTGCCCAAGGCAGGTGACGCTCTGGCTCACGGAGGAACTATCGTGCTTTACACCGACGACGTTACCTCGGGCAAGACGTTGGTTCCCGACGTAGTTGGCTTGACTGCGTCTGCAGCAAACAAGGCAATAGTTGACGCAGGACTTAACATCACCATAGAGGGAACCAGCCCCGATCACCTTGAGGGCGCAATAGCAGTTACACAGTCAATTGAAGCGAATACAACCGTTGATAAGGGAACAATAGTAACGGTAGATTTCAGAAACTATTCAAACATTACGGATTAGGAGTTAATTATGGAGCTGAAAAAGGTACTTCATGGGATTGACGTAAAGGAGATTAAGGCAGATTTATCTCTCGACGTCAAGGGAGTGACACAAAATAGCAAAAACATAAAAGAGGACTATATTTTCGTTGCTCTCAAGGGCGCAAGATTTGACGGCAACGCATATATTCCGTCGGCTCTTGAAATGGGCGCAGTTTGTATCGTCACCGATACCAAGCCCGAGGGAGACGTTCCCTACGTTCTTGTTGACTGTCCCAGAAAGGCACTTTCTCTCCTTTTATCAAACTTCTATTCAAGACCTCAGGACAGCTTCAAGCTTTCTGTGGGAGTCACGGGCACTAACGGAAAAACCTCAACCACTATGATGCTTAAAAACATATTCGAGTCGGCAGGCTATAAGGTGGGGCTTATAGGCACTATGAAATATCTCATAGGCGACGAGGTCTACAACAGTGAGTCCGAGGGCAACCTGCTTACTACTCCAGATTCCGAAAATTTCTGGTCCCTTCTTGCCACTATGCGTGACAAGGGCGTTGACGCGCTTATTATGGAGGTGTCCTCACACGCTCTTGCCCTTGACAAAATATACGGCATGCACTTCAATTGTGGAATTTTCACCAATCTTACTCGGGACCACCTTGACTTCCACCACGATTTTGATAACTATCTTGAAGCCAAGGCAAAGCTGTTTACAATGTGTGACGTGGGCGTTCTCAACCACGACGACGGCGCCAGCGAAAGGATAAAGCAGATTGCCACCTGTCCCATTAAGACCTACTCCATTGATTCGGTGGAAAGTGACTTTACTGCCAAGAATATGAAGCTCAAGGGCGCTATCGGCGTAGAGTACGAGCTTCTTACAGAGGGACTTATATTCAGAATAAGAGTTGATATACCCGGTAGATTTACAGTATATAATTCTCTTGCTGCTGCATCAGCATCACTGCTTCTGGGACTTGGAAGCGATAACGTAATAAAGGGATTTGGCAAGACGGACAGAATAGAGGGACGCATAGACCGTGTGGATATAGATGCACCCTATAGCGTTATCATTGACTTTGCCCATACCCCCGATGCTATGGAAAACGTTATAAACACTGTCAGAGGCTTTACGGAGGGTAGAATAATTTCACTCTTCGGCTGTGGAGGTGACCGTGACAGAACCAAGCGTCCCATAATGGGTAAGCTTGCAACCGAAATGTCGGACTTCGTTATTATAACCTCGGACAACTCCAGAAGCGAGGACACCGAGGACATTATAAAGGATATAGTTCAAGGCGTTGAAAAGGATAACTACGTGACCGAGCCCGACCGTAAAAAAGCCATACACAGAGCTATGGATATGGCTGAGAAGGGCGACGTGGTGCTTTGTCTTGGCAAGGGACACGAGGAATATGAAATAGACAAATTCGGAAAGCACCGTTTTTCCGAATACGAAATAGTACTTGAATATTACGGCGAGGCTAAGAAATGACAGAATTCAGCGCAAAGCAGATTGCAGAAATAGTAGGTGGTGAGCTTTTCGGGAACGGCTCCGTAACCGTTACGGGTGTTTCTACCGATAGCCGAAGGGTGACCGAGAACGACGTTTTCGTGGCTCTTCGGGGAGAGCGATTTGACGGCAACGATTTTCTTGCCGATATTGACGGCAGGGTGGGAATGGCAATAGCCCAGCGTCACGAAAAGGTTTCCTATCCTCTTATCGTTGTCAAGGACTCCCTTGAAGCCCTGACAGCCTTGGCTGAATACTACGCAAAAAAGGTTATGAAAACCCACGTAAACCTTTCCGTGACGGGAAGCGTAGGTAAGACTACCACCAAGGAAATGATTTCCTCGGTGCTTGCCACGACCTATAAAACGGCTTACACCAAGGGTAATTTAAACAATCACATCGGTGTCCCTCTCACACTTCTTTCGGTGGAAGAGGACGACGGAGCGCTTGTGTGTGAAATGGGTATGAGCCACAAGGGTGAAATTGCTCATCTGGCAGGTCTGCTGGATTCCGACGTAGCCGTTATTACCAATATAGGACATTCCCATATTGAAAATCTCGGTAGCCGTGAGGGAATAAGAGATGCAAAGCTTGAAATTCTCCAGGGACTGAAAAAGGGTGGAACGCTCATTATAAACGGCGACGAGCCACTTCTTGACAACGTTGCTCTTGACGGCAGAATAATAAGAGTCGGTCTGGGAGAGCATTGCGATCTGTGGGCAGACAATATCGAAATGGGCGAGAGCCACGTTGAATACACTCTCCACGCCAACGGCAAGACGTACCCCATAACCCTTTCCTGCACCGGACGGCATAACGTAATAAATTCACTTTTTGCCATTGCCACGGGTCTTACGGTTGGAATAGAGCTTTCTGAAATACAAAAGGGACTTTTGAATTACAAGTCTGTTGGGATGAGACAGAACATATATTTTAAAAACGGAGTACGGGTGATTGCCGATTGCTATAACGCAGGCATTGAGTCCATGACGGCGTCAATCCGTATGCTGTCCGAGCTGAGCTGTCAGGGCAGACGCATTGCAGTTTTGTCGGATATGCTTGAGCTTGGCGAGGTATCGGAGGGCGCCCATCTGGGAGTTGGCTCAACGGTTGCCGAGACGGGTATAGACCTGCTTTTCACCGTGGGAGAGGCTTCACGGCTTATATCGGAAAAAGCAGGGGAGATGGGCGTTGAGTCGCGACACTTCGCCACTAAGGAAGAGCTTGCCAAGGAGCTGAAGGGCACCCTCAAGGAAGGGGACACGGTACTGTTTAAGGCAAGCCGTTCAATGAAGCTTGAAGAAGTAATAAAGCTTGCAGATTTAGAAAACTAAAAGATTCGGAGAAGAATAATGACGATTGGTATGATTTTTGCAATATCTCTTGTGGCAAGTCTTATAATAACCCTTGCCCTTGAAAAGAAGTTTATCCCTTTTCTGATGCGCATAAAAATGGGACAGGTAATACTTGATATCGGTCCCCGTTGGCACAAATCCAAGGAAGGCACTCCCACCATGGGTGGAATATTCTTTATATTCGCTATCGTGGTGGTAACCCTTGTATTCGGCGCATACCACGCCGTTATAAACGGTGATTGGTCTGTGCTTATAACCCTTGCTATGATGGTGCTTTTCGGCGTTATCGGTTTTATTGACGATTATACCAAGTTCGTTAAAAAGCAAAATCAGGGACTTACTGCTATTCAGAAGCTGGTGCTTCAATTTGCAGTTTCTGCCCTTTATATCGGTGCAATGGCAGCTCTCGGTTATATCGATACGGAATTGAAGCTTCCTTTTACCGATAAAACACTTGAGCTTGGAATATTTTATTACATACTCAGTATTATATTTATTACGTTTACCGTTAACAGCGTAAATCTTACCGACGGCATTGACGGACTTGCAGGAAGCGTTACCCTGGTTATATCGGTGCTCTTTTCTGCCCTTGCCATAATGTCGGGAGGTATGGCGCTCACCTCTCTTATGGGAGCCGTTGTGGGTGGACTTATCGGATTTTTGTGGTACAATATCAACCCTGCCCGTATATTTATGGGAGACACAGGCTCTCTTTTCCTGGGTGGCTTCGTGGTAGGAATAGCGTATATTTTCGATTGCCCCGTTTTAGTGTTCATTTCGGGACTTTGGTATATGATAGAATCCGTTTCAGTTATGCTTCAGGTGTTCTCCTTTAAGGTGTTCCATAGGAGAATATTTAAAATGACTCCCATTCATCACCATTTCGAGATGATAGGCTGGTCAGAGCATAAAATAGTCAGAAGATTTTCAATTTTTACTGCAATAATGTGTATAATAGCGTATTTTGCATTCAAATAATCTGGAGGTGTCACAGTGGCAGCACAGCACAAAACAGCCGTGAGAAAAGCCGTAGATACAGAGTCGCAGGACCTTGTAAGAGTTAAATCGGGCATTGATCGCCCCTTTATGATAATAGTGCTTTTACTCGTTGCAATCGGAACGGTAATGGTATTTACGTCGAGCTATGCCTATGCCAGCTCCAAATACGCAGACAGCTATTTCTTTGCTGCAAAGCAGATAATATGGGTAGCAATCGGAACGGGCTTTATGTTCTTCGTTGCGTACTTTTTCAATTACCTTATAATACGCTGGCTTCAAAAGCCCTTTTTCGTGGTATGTATGCTGGCTATGGCTCTGGTGCTCGTTTTCGGTAAGGAGGTAAACGAGGCAACCCGTTGGTTTGAAATAGGCCCTATCAGTATTCAGCCCTCGGAATTTGCAAAGCTTGCAATTATTCTGTACTTTTCGGAGCTTATAAGCTCGGGCAAGAACGTGGGAAAATCCACAATCCAGCAGTTAATTCCTTACCTTGCAATCGGTGGATATATGGCTATAACCCTCTATCTTGAGCCCCACCTTTCCTGCCTTGTAATCGTTGGACTTCTGATGCTTCTGCTTATGTTCTTCGGTGACGTTCCCATGAAGCAGGTGCTTATAATCGGTGGTGTGCTTATAGTTGCCCTTGCCGTATTTATCGTAATATCCAATCACGGTATGACTCGTATACGCGTCTGGCTGAACCCTGAGGACTATCCACAGAACGGTGGCTGGCAGCCCTTACAGTCTTTGCTTGCCATAGGATCAGGTGGCTTTTGGGGAGTGGGTCTTGGACAAAGCACTCAAAAGCACCTCTATCTTCCCGAGCCTCAGAACGATTACATATTTGCAATTCTCTGTGAGGAAATGGGCTTCGTATTCGCCGTAATAGTTATCGGACTTTTCGTTGCTCTGGTGTGGCGTGGAATGTACATCGCAAAGCACGCGCCCAGCACCTACGCGTCACTTGTGGTTATAGGAATAGTTTCGCAGGTGGCAATACAGGCTTTTCTGAATATAGCCGTTGTAACCAATACGATTCCCAGTACGGGTATATCACTTCCGTTTTTCAGTTACGGAGGTACCTCGCTGATAACCCTTATGGCTGAAATGGGAATAGTGCTTAACATATCAAAATATTCATACACTCCGAAAGGCTGATTTTATGAGAATATTACTTTCAGGTGGAGGCACGGCAGGGCATATAAACCCTGCTCTTGCTATTGCCGCAAAAATAAAAAAAGAAGCTCCCGATTCCGTTATCGCCTTCGTTGGCACACCCAACGGTATGGAAAACAGACTTGTGGAAAGGGCAGGCTATCCCATTTACCACGTTGCAGTCAGAGGCTTTGCCCGTAGCTTCAAGCCGAAAAGCATAGTAAAGAATATCGGTACTGCCGTAATGGCAGTAACCTCTCCCTTGAAGGCTAAAAAAATAATAAGGGAGTTCAAGCCCGACGCCGTTATCGGTACGGGAGGTTACGTCAGCTGGCCCGTGCTTAAGGCTGCGGCAACCCTCGGTATCCCCACTCTCATTCACGAGCAGAATGCAGTCGTGGGTATGACTACCAATATGCTTTCCAAAATAGTTGACCGTGTGCTGATAAGCTTTGAGGAGTCGAGAGGCGAGCTTGAATGTGACGGCGATAAAATAGTTTTGGTGGGCAACCCCACAAACCCCGATATATTCAAGGTTTCAAAGGAAACCGAAAGGCAAAAGCTGGGGATAGGGGACACACCCTATTTGCTTTCCTACGGTGGAAGCCTTGGCGCAAAGGTTATCAACAACAACGTTTTTGATATCATAGAGAGTGGACGCTTCAAGGGGAGAATACGCCATACTCACGGCGTGGGCTCCTACGAGTGGAGCGTGAGAAAAAACGAGATAGCGTCACGGGGCATTGACAAGGTTGACGGAGTAGAGGTAACGGAATACATCTACGATATGCCGTCAAAAATGTCGGCAGCAGACCTGGTTATAGCAAGAGCAGGCGCTATCACCCTTGCAGAGCTTGCTATTCTCGGAAAGCCTGCAATTCTCATTCCGTCTCCCAACGTCACCAATAACCACCAATACAAAAACGCCAAGGTGGTCAGCGATGCAGGGGGAGCCGTGCTTATTGAGGAAAAGGACTTGACACCGTCGCTTCTTTCGGATAAAATAGAAGAGCTTCTGTTTGACGGGGAAAGGCTTCACGCAATGTCGCAGAATATGAGAAAGCTTGCCATCACCGATTCAGAGGATAAAATTTACAGAGAGATAAAGGCTCTTTTGGAGAGGAAAAAATGACTGACGGCAAAAAGATAACCGAAATTCAGAAAAGTGCCCAAAGAAACGAAAAAACTAAAAAATATTTCAGTATATTTCTCGTTGTAATAATTGCAGTTTTTTTCTTGATATTGGCATTTGAAAATCTGTTTAATATAAAGGAAATAAAGGTAGACGGCATATCAGCTGCCGTTCCCTATAACGCAGAGGACGTAACTGCCTTTCTTGATATACAGGAGGGTACTAATCTTATTACCTACGATTCGGACAAGGCAAAGCGCTCACTTCTTTATCAGTTTCCCTACATAGAAAAAATTGAAATAAAAAAGCGCTTTCCCTCAACTCTGGTGATAAATATAACCGAGAACAAGGGAACGCTCTACGTAAAGCTGGGCGAGGATAATTTTATTCTTTCCTCCAACGGCAGAGTGCTTGAAATCGTAGACGACCCATTTTATGACGGCAAAAGCCGAACCGAGCTTGTGGCAGAGGGAGTAAAGAGATGCGTCTGTGGCGAGGACATCGTCTTTGATAAAAACGAAACTCTTGAGATACTTTCCACCATTGCAGGCTGTCTTGACAGCTATGGGTTGAGTGATAAGATAACGAGGCTTGATATAAGAGATAAATTTGACGTAAGGCTTATGTACGACAATCGCTTTGAAATCAAGTTCGGCATTTATGAAAATGCAGAAAATAAGATAGAGCTTTTCTCCCATATGATAAACAATAAAATTTGGGAGGACACCACGGGAATTATTGATATTTCCGACGGCTCGGAGGCTCTCGTGAAGTTTACCGGAAACGTTGCAAATTAGTAAATTTGTATAAAAATAAAGTTTTTTTCAAAAAAAACTTGCAAAATTCCCAAAAGTATATTACAATGTATAGTACGAATGATAAAAGTGTATAAATTAGGAGGACAATAAAATGCCTTTTGAAATGGAACAAATTCAGGAAAACCTTGTTAATATCAAGGTTATAGGCGTTGGCGGCGGCGGAAACAACACCGTTAACAGAATGATTAAGGCTGGCGCGACAGGTATTGATTTTATTGCTATAAATACTGACCAGCAGGCGCTCAGACGTTCAAGCGCACCCACAAAGATTATTATAGGTGAAAAGCTTACCAAGGGCAGAGGCGCAGGCGCTAACCCCGACATCGGTAAGAAGGCTGCTGAGGAATCTCTTGACGAGATCAATCGCGCTATTGAAAATGCCGATATGGTATTCGTTACCACAGGTATGGGTGGTGGTACCGGTACAGGTGCATCTCCCATCGTTGCCAAGGCTGCAAGAAGCCGTGGAATACTTACAGTAGGCGTTGTAACAAAGCCCTTCGTTTTCGAGGGTACAAAGCGTATGGAGCAGGCTGAAGCAGGTATCAAGGAGCTCAGCGAATACGTAGACGCCCTTCTCGTAATCCCGAATGAGAGACTTAAGATGGTTTCTGAAACAAGAATTACTCTTGCAAACGCATTCGAAATCGCTGACAGCGTTCTAGGACGTGGCGTACAGAGCATTTCCGAGCTTATCAATATCGACGGTATAGTAAACCTTGACTTTGCAGACGTAACTGCAATTATGTCAAACGCAGGTCTTGCACATATGGGCGTTGGTAGTGGTAAGGGTAAGGACAAGGCAGAGATTGCAGCACGTACAGCAATTTCCAGCCCTCTCCTTGAAACTACTATCGCAGGCGCTATGGGTATTATCTTCAACGTTACTGCATCTCCCGATATCGGACTTGACGAAATCGACCATGCAGCTAATATGATTAAGTCGGAAGCAAATCCCGATGCAAATCTCATCTGGGGTGCTACCTTCGATGAAACTCTTGAGGACGAAATAAAGATTACCGTTATTGCAACGGGCTTTGACGCTAACAAGAAGAAGGAAGCTGCAGCAGAGGCAGAGGAAGCAGCTGAAGAAGTTAAGAAGGATGACGATCTCGATATATTGATCAGCATGCTTAACGGAAACAACTAAAAAGTTATAAAAAGTGAAGAAATTTTTGTAATTACCACTTGATTTTATTAAAGTCTTGTGTTATAATTGCAAATGTTGACGAAAAACGGATGCCGTTTTGCAAAACGGCTTCATAGTAGGAGGTGTCTGCGAAATGGCAAAATGTGAAATCTGTGGAAAGAGCGTTACTTTCGGCTTGAAGGTTTCCCACTCTAACAGAAAGACAAATCGCACTTGGAAGCCCAATATCAGAAAGGTTAAGGCAGTTGTAAACGGCACACATAAGAGTATGTATGTTTGCTCCCGTTGCCTTCGTTCTGACCTCGTGACAAGAGCGTAAAACAAAAAAGTAAGAGCCGTTCAGATGAACGGCTCTATTTTTTGTTTGTGCAATATATACAAAAATGCAAATTTGGAAAAAGGAGCGTATTCTTTGAGATTTTGCTATTGAAAAATGTAAATTTTTGTGTTAAAATATATGCGATACTTTTTACGGAGGACTAAATATGATTAACGTAGCAATACTCGGCTTTGGCGTCGTAGGCTCAGGTGTTGGCGAGGTTATCGTAATGAATAACGAAAAGCTTGCCAAAAGCCTCGGTGACGGCATTGCCGTAAAATATATTTTCGATAAGCGTGAATTTGAAGGCACTCCCTGGCAGAAGCTTGTAGTCCACGATATCGATATCATTATGAACGACCCCGACGTCAACGTGGTGGTTGAATGTATGGGTGGCGCTCATCCTGCCTACGAATTTTCACTTCAGGCAATAAAGAAGGGAAAGAGCGTGGTTACCTCAAACAAAGAGGTAGTTGCCAAATTCGGTCACGAGCTTTTGTCTGCTGCCCGTGAAAACGGAGTGGGCTATATGTTCGAGGCAAGCGTGGGTGGTGGAACTCCCGTAATTAGACCCTTGGTAAAATGCCTCGTTGCCAATGAAATCGACTCGGTTTGCGGTATTCTCAACGGTACTACGAACTATATACTTACAATGATGAATAAGTATTCCGAAAGCTTTGAATCAGCCCTTTCTGCAGCGCAGGAAAAGGGATATGCAGAGCGTGACCCCTCCGACGATATAAACGGAATTGACACCTGCCGTAAGATATGCATACTTGCAGACATTGCCTTCGGCTACGGTATGGATTCAACCACGGTATATGCCGAGGGTATTACGGCAATCAGAAACAAGGACGTTGCCCTTGCTGAAAAGCTTGATTCATCCATTAAGCTTCTCGGCCGTGCCAAGAGAGTGGGAGACAGAATAAGCGTTATGGTTGCTCCCTTCATCGTCTCCAGCGAGCGCGTTATTTCGGGCATTGACGACGTATTCAACGCCGTTGCCATCAACGGAAACGCAGTTGGCGAGGTAACTCTTTGTGGAAGAGGCGCAGGCAAGCTTCCTACTGCTTCGGCTATGGTTGCCGATATAGTTGACGTAGCAAAGAACGGTGGTCTTAACGTTTCATGGTGTTCGCCCGATGAGACTCCCGACGGAATTCTTCTCACTCCCGACCAGGTTGAGGATAAGTATTACGTAGCCTTTGCCACTCATGATGCAAGCGCCGTTGAAGAGCAGATGGACGTCAAGATTCTTTCTCAGGACGCATCTGAGATTGCAGTTGAAACTCCCAAAATGCCCTACGGAGAGCTTAAAAACAAGCTTTCTGCCCTTGAAGCAAAGGAAATTAAGGCAGTATCGGTTATCAGAATATTTTAAATAAAGAAGCAGTAAAAACTATCAGTTTTTACTGCTTCTTTTAATATGCAATCAGCTCAATATCCCACGCCGGAACGTATCTGCATTTCTGACGCAGAGTGTATTTGTAATCTCCGTTCAATGAGGAGATTTTTTCAAAAATTTCAAAAAGGTCACGGTGATTGTGGTAGATACTCACCCTCAAAACAGGCTTGTGCTCCGAAATGATTTTTGCGCATCCCTCAATCGCCTTTGCCTCACAGCCTTCAACGTCCATTTTTATAAGGTGTGGAATAAAGGGTAGAGAAGCGTCACCCGTGGTCGCCTTCACCGAGGCGCATTTCTTCTTCTGAAGGTTTTCACTCATCAGTACGTTTTCCTCTATTATGGTGTTCATCCCACCACCCGAACGCAATACAAGCTCTGTTTCCTCATTCCATATAAGAGCGTTGAAAAGGTGACAGTTCAAGTCCTTGGTATTGGCTTCAAGCTTTTTAAAGGTCTTGGGGTCGGGCTCGTAGCCTGCTATGAGTTCAAGACGGGGATAAAGTGATTTTGCTTCAAGAATTGTATCACCCGTATACGCACCGAAATCTGCAAAGCTCTCAATACCGTTGGGGTTGTATGGGATATCGGAGGCTTTTCTCAGCTCCTCAATCCGTTCAAGATATGAAAGCTCACCCGTATACTTGTAAAGCACCACGGCTTCAAAAAACTCCTTGCCAACGCCGTCCAAAGCATTATAAGTCTTGTCAAGTCTTTCACCGTGCTTTTCAACGAAGTCCTCGTCAAAGATTTCCAGATGGTTACCCGACACGTTGATATCGGGAACTTTTAATTTGTGTAGCTCGGCAATTCTGTAAAAGTTTTCTATAACCTCGTCAAGTCTTGTGGCAAAGGCAGACAGTACCGTAAAGTCGCCCAGCTCGTCCTCAAGGTCGGACAGCTTTTTTACGGTAAAGCCCATAAAGCTCTGATACCTGACGAAGCCGTCACTTGCAAATATTCCCGAGCATTTTAATCCAAGACTTTCAAGAATTGACAAAAGCTTTACTGCGCCGTCACCCATTCCGTA
Source organism: Clostridia bacterium (assembly GCA_017520825.1). Lineage (GTDB taxonomy): Bacteria > Bacillota > Clostridia > Oscillospirales > SIG627 > RGIG6353. The sequence goes on from JAFXEX010000028.1 coordinate 69,373, forward strand.
GAGCACTATAGGCTTGCTTTCACTTTTCAGCTCCTTCCATAAGGAAGGAGTATTTTTCATTATTTCAAATACTTTTTTCATAGTGATAAAAGTATAACACAAAATGCTTTCAAAATCAATAATTATGTCAGTAACATGTCATTGTATGTCAGTGTTTGTCAGTGATATAATGTGATTGAAAGAAGGGATGACAATGAAATTTAAAGTAACCGAGCAAAATCTTGAAATCCAAGCCCCTGCAGTTATAAGCGAAGGCGCAATAAATTTTGTAACCTTTGAGCTGAGCTGTGACGAAAGCTGGGCAGAGTTTGTGAAAACCGTGAGGTTTAAGCATGAGAATTCAGATGACGTGTACGATATGCCCGATATCAAGGAGGGCGTGACCTACTACGTTCCTGCCGAGGTGTTGGCAAAGGGCAAGGTATACGTTGGTGTCCTTGGAGTTTTCGCCGTAGAGCACGTTGCCACTACCACCAAAGCCTATTTCACCGTAGACGAGGCAGTAGAGCATGGCAAAACGCCGTCCACCACTCCCGACGCTTATGCCAAATACGTAAACGACGTGGTGGAGCACAGAAAGGCAAGCGAGGGAGCAAAAAAGGCAGCCCTCGACTGCCTTGAAAAGTGTCAGAAGCTTATTTCCGACGCCGAGACCTTTTCACGCGCTGCAGTTATTTCGAGATACAAAACCGAAAAGCTTGCTGAGGAGGTTTCGGGTATGCTTGACGCTGTGGGCGTTGTATTCGGCGACATCAAAAGGATAGAGGAACGGCTTACCTCCATTGACGGAATGCTTTCCAATTCAGAGCAGAGGCGTGACAACGGCGAGCAGGTGAGAATACTCTCCGAAAACGGCAGAGCCTATTCGGAGGAGGACCGACGCAGCCGTGAGAGTGAAAGAGTGGTTGCCGAAACCATGAGAGCAACTGCCGAAAACCTAAGAGCGCTCAACGAGGAAAGGCGTGACAGAAAGCTTTGTGATGTTGATGAAAGATTAAAGGCTCTTGAAAACGCAGACCCTGCAGTGCTGACCTGCATTACTGCCGTTGCCGAGGGCGAGGGAGAGGTAATACTGACCGACGACTGTATTACCAACACCGACTTTATCTCTCTTTTCGGCAACACGTCCGTTGTTGACGGACGGCTTTACGGTGTAGGAGAAAAGGGCTTTGTTACTTTAAAAATCAATGACAAAATAATTGATATCCCTATTTCACAGCCTCTGCAAAGTGCAGGTGAGGTGAGGGACGAGCTGAGGCTATGTCCCGACGGAAGCGTTACCGTTATTCGCCGAACGGCAAAAATGACAGTTGAGCCAAACGCCTCGATTTTGCGTGACAGCAAGGATTCAGGGCGCATAATGTACGTCACCCCACTTACCTCGCCAACACCCTCGCTTACGGTAACCGACGGCGTTTCAAATATGTTTTCGTATGGGTCTGAGGTTGACAGGGACAGCGTATGGATAGGTGGAGAATACGTTTTCCTCTATCTTGATAAAAGCGCTTACCCCGATTCCCAGACGCTTTGCGAAAGACTTACTGAAAATCCCTTGAATATAGTTTACCCCATTTTCAAGGAAACGTTTGAGCTTGAGGGCAGTATCACCCCATTCACCCTTGATTCACCCGTTACCGTAAGCACGGAGGGCAGACTTTCGGTACAGTACAAAAAAGATATTTTTAAAGCGTTTGAAAAAATCGGCGCAAGGCTGAAAAGCCTTGACGAAAAGACAAAGGAGGAAAAGGATGACAATAGTACAGAAATTAACATCGCGTAAATTTTGGGCAGGAATAGCAGGCGTTATAGCTCCCATACTCGTTCTGCTCAAAATGCCCGAAAACGAAATTACTACGGTTACTGCTCTCGTAACTTCCTGTGGCACGCTCATTGCTTATATTTTCGCCGAAACCTCGGTGGACGTGGCAAGAGAGGAAAGGGGAGAAGCAGATGCTTCTAAATGAAGCCGTAATCGTAGCTTTACTCAGCCTTATAGGAACTGCAATCGGTTCCTTCGGTGGTATACTTTCTTCACAAAAAATGGTCAAGTACAGACTGTCAAAGCTTGAAGAAAAGGTGGATAAGCATAATCACCTTGTGGAACGGGTTTCAAGCCTTGAGCTGCGCAACAAGGTTTGTGAGCACAGAATAGAAAAGCTTGAAAACAAATGCGAGCAATTCTAATTTGCATAAACCACAAGTGAAAATCTGCCACCACTACCCGTAACGCTCAACGGAGAAGCACTCTTCGTTGAGCGTTTCCTTATTTTAAGGGTATTTTGTCCATTCGTCTCATATTCTTCTCCGTCAACAGTAAGCACGGGGGAGTCTTCGCTTTTTTCGAAGACAAGCATTATTTCAAGGTCCTGCCCCTCTGCCTCTGCATTGAATTCCCCCTTTAGAATTCCCTCGTATATACTTGCCCTCTGCAATATTTCAACGGCACGTCTTCCGTCAAGAAGTCCGTAACCACTTCTCAGCCTTATAAATTCGCTTATAGCAGGATTACCTTCAGTTGATACGCTTTCGGTGTCGCAGGACATAAGAATAAGAGCCTTTACCGTCAGATAAGTATATCTGCCCTGACATGCTTCAAGTATGGCGCAGGCAATTCCACTTACCCAGGGACATGCAAAGCTGGTGCCGAAATTGGCAAAGTTAATATTCCCGTCGCCGTCGCCGTAGCCTACCCAGGCGCCCGGGGCTACAAGGTCGGGCTTATGTACGCCATTTTCATTGTAGCCCGAGCAGGAATCCTCACTTTGACACCACACCGACCAGGGTGAAGAAAGGGGAGTATCGGGATAATTCTTTGTCGCAAGATTCCCCACTGCTATTCCGTTCTCGGCTCTGCCGGGACTGCTCATGCTTCTCGAATTGCCCGAAACCGTTACGAAAAGGAAATCTCCGTTTCGTATAAGTCGGTCAATCTGTCTGTCAAAATCCGAGTATTCACCCTTTATAATCCCTGCGCTGTAATTGATTACCCGAACGCCAAGCTCTGCCATTCTTTCTATTGCCTCGAAAACGTTTTTCGTGGTTTTAGCAGGCGCGAAAAAGGCTTCGGCGTTCCGTGATGCTCCGAAATAGGTTGTGCCATCTACCTCAATTTTCCGTCCTACTATCTGTGATAGCACTGCCGTGGGATGAGTATTTACTTTCGGTGGGAGGAAGGAGGGTAAAACCGTTATATCAACTCCCTCAAGACTTAACGCATCTGAATTGAAAATGAGATTTTCTGCTGCAATAACGCCGACCTTTACGCCCTTCCCAGTGTATCCTTGTCCCGAGTTGAAAAGGGGAGAGTTAGTCCCATTTATACTGTCTGCCCCGATTTGTGTCAGCAGTATGTCGTCACCCTTTACGGTAGGCTCATCAAATTCATATTCCGACCAATCCGAAAAAAGCGCGTCCTTTTTTACCTGCGATAATTCGCCCTCGTTCAGTAGCACAATTACCGTCGGTGTCATTTTCGATACGTGAATACGTCGGTGGGACGGAATTCCCACTCTTTCAAGGAATGCGAGATTTTCGGTATAATAATCGCCTGATTCACTTTCCTTCAGCCAAAGGTAAGCCGAAAAAAAGTCTCCGACACCGTCGGAGATTTTTTTGTTCATATATAACACCCATTGTTATATTATTCAGTTTTTGCCGTTACCGTTACAAAGCTTGGAATTCGGTGTAGCCTTGGTAGGAATTTACCGAGAAAATCCTCTGTTTTAATCGTAACGGTGGTACTGTCAATGTTTGGATGAAAGCAAAGCTCGTCACATTTTTTAAGCTCTGAGTCAATGGCAATACCCACCTCTTCCTCGCCGTCAAAAACAAGACTGAGTGAGCTGAGATTTCCCGATTTACACCTGAGCTTTTTCAAGAGAAGCTCCTCACTTGCAAAGCTCAGCCTTGAGGTGCCCAGCTCCTTTGATACCTCTGCCGTTCTGAAGGTTTTTTCAAAGGGCATAACAAGGAGGTAAAAGCAAGAGCCCTTTCTGTCGGTGAGAAATATGTTTTTGCAATGGCGCGCCTTTATGCCGAATTCTCTGTCAAGGGCTTCCTTTTCTTCAAGGGTAAATCTTGGCTCGTGACGGTACACCTTGTGTTCAATTCCCCATTCTTCAAGCCTTTCAAGTATTATCTTTTCACATTCCGTCATTTTATCTTCCTACAATTTCGTGCATTTTTATAGTGTCGTAGCTTTTTCGATTACGATGTACAAGCCATATTATAAAATAGGTTAAAACGAAGGCTAAAACCGTTACGACGGCGTTTATTGCCACAGTGCCTCCAAGCATATAGGATAGGGCGTATCCCACTATTGCAGACAATAGGGGAAGCAGAAACACCGTTATGGCAAAGCCCATTACCGTAGAGGTTTTGGAATACAGAATCACTCTGTCTCCCACCTTTGCATCCAGCGTGTTTTTTACCACCGTTTCTACGGTAGACGCCTTGTCGCAATGGCCACCACAGTTAGCTCGGCAGGTATCGCAGGCAGTTTGCCGTTTCACTCCCACCGTGGCGTATTCGCCCTCAATTTTTAATACAAATCCTTCACTTAACATAATTATCTCCAAGTATATAGCTTTCTGCAACTCTCAGTCCGTCAAGGGCTGCGCTGGTAATTCCACCTGCCCAGCCTGCCCCCTCGCCACAGGGGTAAACGTGGGGGAAGCCTTGTGCCTCAAGCCTTTCGTCTCTTGCTATTCTGACGGGTGACGAGGTGCGTGTTTCAACGCCGGTGAGCACTGCAGAGGTGTCTGCAAAAAACGAATGCTTTCCTGCAAAGCCTCTGAGTCCCTTTTTAAGAAGAGCCGTAATGCCATGGGGCAGAAGACCGTTCAAATCAGTACCTACAACGCCCAAGGGGTACGACGGCTCTACCTTGCCGAAATTGAGGGTGGCACGAGAGTTGAGAAAATCACCCACAGTCTGAGCAGGGGCACGGTTGTCACGGGATATCTGCCACGCACTGCGCTCTATATTTCTCTGATACTCTATTGCTCCAATAGCGCTTCCACCGTAATCCGAGGAAAGCACCGATACTGCAATAGCAGCGTTTGAGTTTATTTCGTTTCGGTTGTGATAGCTCATTCCGTTGGTTACAATGGATTCCTCGTCGGAGGCAGACGCCATAACGAGTCCACCGGGACACATACAGAAGGAATAAACGCCTCGGTCACCCTCACGGAGTGACACCGAGTATTCGGCAGGAGGCAAAAGGTTTTCAAAAGCCGCCTTGCCGTAAAGGGAATATTCCACGTCCTCGCGTTTGTGCTCTATTCTCACTCCTACCGAAAAGTCCTTTCCTCTGACGTCAAAGCCCTTCTTCATAAGCAGTTTGTAGGTATCGTGAGAGCTATGGCCGATGGCAAGGAAAAGTGAGGGCGCAAAAATGCGCTCGTTACCGTTTATTTCAATCTCTACACCGTCACTCAAGGCGTTTACGTCGGTCATTTTAGAGGAGAAATGCACTTCACCACCAAGTGATATTATTTCCTCTCTGATGCTTTTTACTACACCCTTCAAGAGATCCGTTCCAACGTGAGGCTTTGCCTGAGTCAGTATTTCTCGGGGAGCGCCGTGCTCCACAAGGGTTTTCAGAATAAACGAGGTCCTTTTATCGTTCACTCGGGTAATAAGCTTGCCGTCCGAAAAAGCGCCTGCACCACCCTCGCCGAACTGAATGTTGGAGCTTGTGTTCAGCTCGCCGAATTTAAGATAGTGTTCAACGCTTTCAGCCCTTTTTTCTATCTCTTCGCCCTGCTCAAACACTATGGGCATATATCCCTGCCTTGCCAGAAGCAAGGCGCAGAACATTCCACAGGGACCGAAGCCGATAATTACGGGCTTCAATTTGTTTTTTGGCGCTACTCCGTCAAGTCTTGAATCGGGATAGCATTGCGCTTCAAAAACAGTAACGTCGGGACTGTCCTTGAATTTTATTCCGTCATCGGCAGTTACCAACGCCGTTATTACGGTTTTTATATCGTTTTTCTTTCGTGCGTCTACCGATTTTTTATAAACCGAAAAGGAATTATACCTTATACCAAGCAATCGGAGAGCCGAGGCGATTGCCTCGCTCTCCGATTCACGATAAGAGCACCGTATATTACGTACAAGAAGCTCTATTATTTTTCACCTACTTTTTTGTTAACTCGAAGGAAACCTCGTATCCCGAATCATAAGGGAAATACGCATACGCCGTGCTTTCCTTGAATTTCGGACTTAAATTGACGGTATATATACCACTTGAAATAAAGTTTGCCAGGTCAAGCTCAAGCTCTATATCGTCAAGGCTTACCGACTTATTGGAAGCGTTTATAACCACCAGAGTCCAGTCGATTTCCTCAAATTCAATATCCAGAAAATCGGGCATATTCACTATTTTAAGATTTTTGGGTGATACCTTCAGGTAATGACATTTAACGTTGCGCAGGCTTGCCGTTATAGTGGCAGTGTTCTGCATACTCACAAGCTCAAGTCCCTCGGGAAGCTTGATAAGTGAGTTCACCGTAGTAGTCAGCGCCTCTCCGATAGAACGCTCGTTTATAGGGTCAAGGGTTATTTCGTTCAGCTCTTCAAGTATTTTGGGGTCACCCTTCACCTCAACGCTTGACGGTCTTATCTTAAAGCTTATCTGAGAATCAGTGAAGGTGTTGTTTGCCTGCGACACCGTAAGGTTAAGCTTTTTGGTAACGTATATAGGCTGTTTAACTATAACCGATTGAGGTGTGAGCCTTACGTTTGTGTTGGAAATTTCCTCTCCGTAGTAGTCAAGGCACACCAAATTGGTTTTTGCCTCAACGCTTGACGTCAGGGAGCCGAAGTCAACACGGGCTACCACCTTGTCTATTCTTTCAATCTCGGTTGCAGGACCACTGACGGTCACCGAGGTTACTGCCTTTGCTTGCGAGTCGGTTACCACACACTCTCCCATTTCGTAAGAGGAGGGAAGATTGTTATAGCTTATTTCGGGCTCAATATCAAAGGATTTTGCCACCGTTTTGTCTATTGCTACCGTAATGTATCTGGGATTGGTGGATACCACCGTAGTTCCACTTGGCGCCGTAACGCTTACCGAAAGCTCGTGACTGCCTGCCTCGGTCAGCTTCGACAGGTCAACCGTGGCAACTATGTCCTCGTAGTCTATCTTGTTAAGGGTACTCTTCTTGCCCGACAGAACTATGTCAGCCTCGTATATGGCATCGGATATTACCGAAAGGTCGGTTTCGGTAAGAAGCACGTCCTTGTTACGCAGAGTAATTGCCACCGAATCAAAATTCTTTTCTGAGGTGGGGCTTTCAACAGCCGAAACGTAAAACCAAAGGAGTATGGCGCAAAGCAGGGAAACAAATCTCCAGATAAGCGATTTGTTCTGAAGCCAGCTCAAGCTTTTCTTTTTTTCGTTTTCCATGCTCACTTATCTCCTTCTTTGATTTTTGGGAAGCGTATTTTACTTTTAAGGGGAACCTTTTCCTCTTGTACAAGCTGAGTTTCCAATAATTCCTTAAGAGAATCGAAGGTATAATTTCGGGTAAGCTCGCCACCCATAGCCACGGAAATCGTGCCCGTTTCCTCCGACACGATAAGTACCAGAGCGTCACTGTTTTCGCTCATACCGATTGCTGCACGGTGACGCGTTCCTATGTTTCGGATAATGTTGGTATTGTAGGAAAGGGGAAGGAAGCAACCACACGCGCATATTCTGTTATCACGGACTATAACTGCGCCGTCGTGGAGAGGTGCTTTGTTGTAGAAAATGTTTTTGAGAAGGAATACGTTTACGTCGGCATTTATAACCACGCCCGTCTTTATTATATCGCCAAGCTTGGTTCCTCTCTCAATAACGATAAGCGCACCCGTTTTCGTTGCCGACAGCTCCTGAACGGTGTTGCAGAGAGTCGCTATGGTTTTCTTGGTTTCGGCAACGTCACCCGATTCGCGAAGGTTGAGATTCTTTACCGATTCGTTTCCCATTTTTTCAAGCATGGTACGTATTTCGGGCTGGAAGATTATAAATACTGCCAGCAGTCCTACCTGCACGATGTTTTTGAGAATGTAGGCGAGAACGTTGAATTGGAATATAGAGCTTATGCCCAGCAGTGCAAACAGAAGGAAAATTCCTATAGCAAGCTTTCCGGCTCTCCTGTCACGTATGAATACGATGATGTAGTAAAACAGCACGGAAACTATAAGAATGTCTATGACGTCGTTGATTCCAAATGATTGATTGAAAATGTATGCAAAAAAGTTTTTTATTGCACTCATCGTTGTCTGCCAAGCTCCTTTTCTTAATATATTTTCTCTATTATATAATGATAACATATTTGAAGGCGTTTTGTAAACATTTTTTTCGCAAAAAAACAAATTATTTTTTTGATGAATACTCGCCCCTTTAACTTCGTGCCTTTTCGTCGCATACTATAAACCGAAAGGGGAGGTGAAAGGTGGCAGAACGTGATACTTATTTTATCAATCTCGGCTCGATTACGTTTGCTCACAAGGCGCAGAAGCTTTTGGAGAAAAACGGAATTTCGGCTACCGTGGGCAAGCTTCCGTCGTCCTATGACGGATGTAGCTACGGCATTTACGTAAAGGACAGAAAAAAAGACGAGGTCACCCTTATGCTCAGAGCTTCCTCAATCAAAATACTTTAAAAGGGAGGTGAGAAAATTGATTTATATGGATAACAGCGCAACGTCCTATCCCAAGCCCTCGCAGGTAATACGTCAGGTCAGAAGGGGCTTGACCCATTGCTTTGCAAATCCCGGCAGAGGTACCTCAAGGGACTCACTGCGCTCCTCCGATTTGCTCTACGGAGCCAGAGAGTCGTTGGCAGAGCTTGTGGGCACCGTGCCCGAGAACGTAATATTTACGTATAACGCAACCTATGCGTTGAATATGGCGCTTCAGGGAGTTATAAAAAAGGGAATGACCGTGGCGTACGAGAGCTTTGCCCACAATTCCGTGCTTCGACCCCTTTACGCTCTTGAAAAAAAGGGCGTGAAAACCGAGCTGCTTGAAACCGACCTTTTGCGTGACAGCGTTATCATTTCTTCCTTTGAAAGGCTGGTGGCATCAAAGAAGGTTGACGTGCTGGTGGTCACCCACACCTCCAACGTAACGGGGAAAAGGCTACCCATTAAGCAGCTTTCAAAAATATGCCGTGAAAACGGCGTTTTACTTATAGTTGATGCCTCTCAGGGAATAGGCTCCTCTCCCATAAATATGGAGAAGCTGGGGATTGATATTCTCGCCTCGTCGGGACATAAGGGTCTTTACGGCATTATGGGTACGGGCTTTATGGCAATAAGGTCGGGAGCAGATTTTGAAATAACGCCACAAATCACAGGTGGAAGTGGCATCTTCTCCTTGCGAAAGGAAATGCCGCCCGACCTGCCCGAGCGCCTTGAAGCAGGAACGGTGGGGCTACCCGGTATCATTTCAATGAAGGCAGGGGCAGAATATCTGATGCGAGAGGGCGTTGACGAAATAGGCTGGTATGAACACGTGCTTCGCGCAAGGCTTATAAACGGACTTGGCAACATTCGGGGAGTAAGACTGTATAACGCCGACGTCAACGCCTCGTCCATAGTCCTTTTTAACCTTGCAAATACACCCTCGTCGGTTTTAGCCGACAAGCTTGACAGGGAAGGCGTGGCAGTAAGGGCAGGATATCATTGCGCCCCTCTGGTACATTCTATTATACAGAACGGCAACGAGGCTTATGACGGAGCCGTGCGCCTGAGTGTTGGCTATTTCAACACCGATATCGAATGTGACAAGGTAATAAAAATAATAAATAAGCTTTCAAAGGAGAGCTAAGAAAGCGATATAAATCCCTTTGGGGATTTGCGAAAGCAAATATATCAAAACTAAAAACCGACTGCAACGCAGTCGGTTTTTAGTTATTGTACTATGTTGTTACCATAGGATATATCAAAAAGTCTGTCACAAAGATTGAACGCCGTTCCGTATATTACGTTGTCCTCGGTCTCCTGAGTCTGCTTGATTTCAAGCTTTTGAATAAGAGAGGGGTGAGCGCGCTTGTGAAGCTCATCCTCTGCCTCACGAATTAAGGAGGGACAACCGTCAAAATCGCCCGTATTTATTACTATAACCGAGGGATTGAACAGGCTCACCAGGTTGGCAAGACCGATACCGAGATATCTTCCACATTCCGATACGGCGTATATTGCATCTCTGTCGTTTTCACAGTAAAGTCTGTCAAGCTCAGAAAGAGAGGTTACCTTTTTACCACTTGCGCTTTCGTAGAGAGAGAGCAGTCTTCGGGGAGAGCACATAGCCTCAAGGCATCCCTTGTTCCCACAAAAGCAGGGCTCTCCGTTTCTCTCAACGGTGGTGTGACCTATTTCTCCAAGAGTGGAGCGTGATATAGCTCCGTTGAAGAACTGCACTGCGCCAATTCCGTTTTCCATATCCACGAAAAGCGTATTTCCCTTAACGTCGTTACTGTTCTGGCAGAAGTACCATACTGCCTTTATAAGAGATACGTTGTCTACGAATACGGGGAGATTCGTGGCGCTTTCAAGAGCGCTTTTTATATCGAAGGATTTCCATTTCAGCCTTGACGACATAACGAATCTGCTATCGTCAAGAATAAGACCCGAAATTGCAACACCTATACCAAGAAGCCTTTCCCTGCCGTGACGGTCAATAAGGGAGGACACCTTCTCCTGAAGCTCTGCCATGGTTTCCTTGGGGCTGGAATTATCGGATTCCACCTTGATTTTTTCTTTCGTATTTCCTTCAAGGTCGGTATATGCCACCTTTATATACTTATCGTTCAAATGGATACAAATAAGGTCGTACTCGGTTGCGCAAAATCTGAGAAGGGTGCTTTTTCTTCCTACACGGCCTACGTTTTCAAGTCCGTTTTCACAAATAAGACCCAGCTCAAGAAGATATGCCGTTGTATTGGTGATGGAAGCCAGGGAAAGCCCCGTGTTTTCAGCGATAATGGGGCGTGAGGCATCGGGGTTACGGCGTATGAAATCCAATACCTTCAATCTATTCATTTGTTGCATCAGCTGTACGTTTCCAACCTGCTTGTTCATATTAAAACATCCTTTTTGCCACTTGTAATTTAAGTCTTCCTATAGATTATACTATCACATTATAAAAAAGTCAATATTTAGGGGATAACTATTGACATTTATAATTCCCGATGCTATAATATATTTAAGCAGTAAATAAATTACAGTTTGGAGATGATCTAATGAATAAGAAGGCGCAATTCTTTATAGATGACGTTATATGGGTTTTAAGGGATTTAACTCGTGAAAAGCCCGCATCTATGTTTGATAACAAGTATATGGCGATGCTCAAAAAGGCTCACGACGAATATGGCGTAAAGGTTCAGCTTAATTTGTTTTACAGAACCTCGTTTTGGTACGGAAACGACGAGTTCTCGCTTTCTGATATGACAGATGCATACAAAAAAGAGTGGGAAGAGTCATCCGATTGGTTGAAGCTCGGCTTCCATTCAAAAGAGGAGTGGCCTGACTATCCTTATCTTAATGCTGATTACGATTTGGTAAACGACAATTTCAATCTTATCAAGAACGAAGTCGTTCGTTTCGCATGCTTGAACAGCTTTGCAAAGAGCGTTGTTCCTCATTGGATTCCCATGAGCCGCGACGGTATAAGAGCCCTCGTTGATAACGGTATCAAGGTAACGTATGCCTCTTACGGAGAAAAGAGCGAGTTCAGTGGAAATCAGGCAGAGCTGCCCTACGGTCACTCTTTCAGATACTTACATAACAAAAAGCCCGAGACCGGAGTATATAAAAAGCGTACTCGTGATTTAGCGATTGCATCGGCGCTTTGCTCGTACAATCACATTCCCGAGGATAAATATTTGCCGATTCACGGAAAGTTCAAGACCGTAAAGGATCCCGAGCTTGACGTATATTATATGCCTTCGGTACAAGCGGTATTGAACCTTATTCCTCTTGATATTCTCGAGCAGGAGCTTAATAAATTCACTTCTCAGGAATACGTGGGTATAGGTAATCACGAGCAGTACTATTATTCCGATTACTACGCATATCAGCCCGATTACGCTGAAAAAATTTACTTGATGGGCAAGATAATGAAGGAAGCAGGCTATGAATTTATCTTTGCCGAGGACCTGCCCTGCTGACAACTATGAAAAAAACGTTTGGGAATTTAACTAAAGAGGAAAAGTCAAGCTGGATTTTGTTTATCGCCGCATGGATGGTATACGCCGTTATCAGTATGACCAAGAGTGGCTACGCAGCGTCAATGGCGTCCATAATCGGCGAGGGCTTATTTGACAAAACCCAGGCAGGAGCCATAAACGCAAGCTTTTACCTTTTCTACGGTACTGCCCAGCTTTTAGGTGTCAGAGTGGTGGATAAGGTTTCACCCGTAAGACTGGTTTCAATCACCTTGATGGGCACTCTGCTTTCAATGATTGGTATGGCGTTTTCCCGAAGCTTTATAACGATGCTTATCTTCTGGAGCTTCTGTGGACTTATTCAGTTTGCAATATGGCCTGCTATTCTCAGAATTATTGCTGAGTATTTAGTCCCCTCGCAAAAGAAGAAGGCTATGGTATATATAGCGTTTTCCTATTGCACGGGTACTCTTGCAAATTACCTTACTGCAGGTATCGTGCTGAAGGTTGCAAGGTGGAGAACGCTGTTCTGGGTATTCTCTGCAGTCATTGCCTTATCAATGATTTTGTGGTATGCTATCACAACTAAAACCAAGGACGAATATACCAGGCAGGCAACGGTAAACCGTGAAGCCCTGAAAAAAGATGAAGAGATGACGAGTGGTGACGGCTCGTCGGCTGAGACCGTTGGCTTCTTTAAGCTTATAACTATCAGTGGTATGCTTATATTACTCATTCCCTCACTTATCCGTACTGCAATGGACGCAGGTCTGAAGTCCTGGGTACCCACTATGATTACAGAGAATTATGCAGTATCAGCAAGCTTCGCAAGTATGCTTACCAGTATTCTTGTCTTTATAAATCTCGGAGGCGTTTATATTGCGAATTGGATTTATCCCAAGCGTACGAAAAACGCCGTAGCCGCCTTTGGAATATGCTTTTTGACGGCATTGCCCTTTACCGTCCTCTTGCTTCTGACGGGTAAAATTCCCGTGGCAGTGGTGGTGCTGCTTCTTACCGTAACCACTACGATGATGTATGCCGGGCATCAGCTCATAAACGTGATTATCCCTGCATATTTTGCCAGATATAACAGGACGGGAAGTATAGCGGCACTGCTCAACGCACTTGCATCCTTTGGAGCAGTTGTAGCAAATATCGGCTTTGGATATTTAGCAGAAAACTACGGCTGGAATGCAACCATTACCTCTTGGATAATCCTTGCTGCAATATCGGCTCTGGCTTGTATTATAGCAGCGCCCGTATGGAAAAGGTTTACGAAAAGGAGCAAGTAATTATGAAGGACGTACTTTTACTTGGCAAAAAAATAATAGCAGATAAATCCCCGGTGCTTTTTACCTATAGCCCCAATGAAAATTGGAAGGATTTCTGGGACGTAAAAAGTGGTACCTGGTCCTATGAAAACGGTTACCTCATCGGTGAGGAGCAGGGAAACTTCGGTGGAATTCTTTTTTCAAGGGAGCGCTTTGAAAAGGACGTAATGTTCAGCTTCACCATAGGAGCCGTGCTTCCTGCTACAAGGGATTTAAACGCCGTGTTCTGCGCAAATTGGGATGAAAAGACCGATTATCTCGGCGACTCCTACGTTTGTGGACTTAACGGATGGTACGAGCATAAAAGTGGAATTGAGAGAAATATCGGTTACGGCTCAAACCTTTATTCAACTACCTCTGCGTATCACTACACACCGGGCACAGAGGTGCGTATGACTGCAGGCTCAATAGGTGGTCATACCTTTATGGTAGTCGATGACGTTTTGATATCCGAGCTTATTGACCCACAGCCCATTTCGGGTGGTCATGTTGGATTTTCAGCCTATTGCACGAAGCTGAAAATCAAGGATATCGAAATTCGCGAAATACATTGGGAAGAATTTATACAAAAATACGAACCCGAATTTTAAGGAGGAAAGAAATATGGGAAAACAGACAACTGATTTCAGGTACAACACAGGTGCTACGAGAGTACCGTGGGCAGCAGTAGGTGAGAACTATAACGTTCACGACCTTATGGAGATTATTCGCTTTTTGATGCAGGGCGAGGGCAAGGAATACGACGACGCTCTCGAAGCAGTATGGGAACAGGTTAAGAAGCTTGACGCTCTTGCAACCCCTCCCGGAAAGCTTTCTCTCGGAAGCAAGGTAGAAGAAGCAGAGGCTGCTTGTAACAAGTATCTTGGCACAGACACCTCAACCTTCGTAACAAACGCAACTGCAGGCTTTGAAATTGCATATAAGTATGCAAATCTCAAGGCAGGCGACGAGGTTATCGTTCCTGCTATCACCTTCGTTGCTACAATGGCATATCCTCTTGCAATTGGCTGTAAGCTGGTATTTGCCGACGTTGACCCCAGAACCATCAATATGGACCCCAAGGACGTAGAAAAGAAGATTACGGACAAAACCAAGATGATCGTTCCCGTACATATCGGTGGTTACCCCGTTGATATGGATCCCATTATGGAGATTGCGAGAAAGCACAATATTCTCGTGCTTGAAGACGCGGCTCACGCATTCGGCGCAATGTATAAGGGCAAGAAGATTGGTACAATAGGTGACTTCGCAGCATTCTCAATGCACGAGGTTAAGAATATCACCTCCTTCGGAGAGGGTGGTATCCTTACAACAACCGTTCCCGGATTCGGACCTGATATGAAGAGAGCGCGCTTCCTCGGACTTGACTTCACCTGTCCCATTAAGGATTGGCTCTATAACATTACTCCCATCCCCGGAAAAGAAAAGCCCTTTATGGCAGGTAACGCTTCAACAACCGAAATTCAGGGTCTCGGTCTCACTCTGCAGATAGCCCGTAACGAAGAAATTATCGCAAAGAGAGCAGCAGCAGCTAAATATCTCACCGAAAGATTTGCTGAAAACGATGCTATCATTCCTCAAGACCTTGGTGGAGATGACCTTAAGCCCACCTTCCACCTCTATCTTCTCCAGATTGACCCTGCCAAGGCAGGTGGAGACGTTCAGGTACTCAAGAAGAAGCTTGAGGAAAAGGGCGTAACACAGATTGCTCACTTCGGACCTCTCTACAGATTCAAGGTAGTTCAGGATATGGGCTACGATTCAGACGAAATCGCTAAGACCTGTCCCAATTGTGAGGAAGTGTTCTACAAGAGATTTACACACCTTCCTCTCTACGGCTTGAGCGACGAGCAGATTGAATATATGGCAGACGCAGTTCTTGAAGCAGTTGCAGAAATGCAGGCAGGCAAATAATTATGGCATTTTATATGGAACAAATGTCAGTTCGTGATATGCAGCTGGCAATGAAGAAAACCAAAACAGTTATTATTCCTACAGGTGTAGTTGAGCAGCACGGCTTTCATCTTCCTCTTTCAACCGATATACTTAACGTAAAAAAACCCGTTGAGTTTGCAGGTGACAGACTTAATGCAGTTGTTGCTCCTATGGTTAACTATTGTTTTTCAGGAGGTACTCTCCTTGGCACCGTAAATGTAAGCCCCAATACATTTGGACTCTACATTTCCGAAATTTGTGCAGAGTTTGTAAGAATGGGCTTTGAAAATATCATTGTATTCCTCGGTCATGCAGGAACCGATAATATTAATGCGCTCAACAACAGCTTGCAGATGCTTTTGCGACGCAATCCCGATATTGCAGAAAAAATCACCCTTTCATTAGTTCCTGCTTGGGAATTATCTCCCACATGGATGAGTGGCTTTGATATGCTTCCCGAGCACGATTTTCACGCAGGACTTATGGAAACTTCGGCTATGAAATATTGGGCTCCCGAGCTTGTTCGTGACGAGGTCGTAATGGACGATGACTATACTGCGAGAATGATGAGAAGCGACCAGGACTGGTTTGAAAAGAGAACAAAACCCGTTGACCATCCGTTTGTTGTGGAAATCGTTGGACAAAAGGACGAAATCAAGGTTGGCGTAATGGGCTTTCCCGAGAAAGCCACAGCGGAGTTGGGCAAAAATATATGCGACGAGATTATTGACAATCTTGTTAAATACGTTGATATGCTTGAGGAGAATAGAAAAAACAATTAATTGGAGGACCGCTTAATGAAAATTAAATGGGGAGTAATCGGTTGTGGAGGAATTGCTGACCGACGGACTTTACCCGGAATGATGCTGGCTGATAATGCCGAGCTTATTGCAGTTATGGACGCAAACAAAAAGGCTGCCGATAACTGTAAAGAAAAGTACGGCGCAAAATATGCCTTTGATAATATTCAAGAGCTTTTAGCTATTGAAGAAATTCAGGCGGTCTATATCGCATCACCCGTGTTCTGTCACAAGGAGCAGGCAATTGCAGCAGCAGACGCAGGCAAGGATATACTTTTGGAAAAGCCCGTGGGACTGACTGTAGCCGAAGCAGAGGAAATAGCAGAATATTGCGATAAAAAGGGCGTTAAGCTCGGCGTGGGCTTTATGATGAGATTCCACGCTTATCATCAGAAGATAAAGGAACTTGTGTCCAGCGGTATGATTGGTGAAATCGTTTCCGCGAGAGCACAGTTTACTTGCTGGTATCCCGAAATGGAAAATTGCTGGCGTCAGGATATGAAGCTTGCAGGCGGCGGCGCAATGATGGATTTGGGTGTACACAGCGTTGACCTTATCCGTTACATAACAGGCTTGAATGTTATTGAAGCGGCAGGCTTTGTTGGCAATCAGATATTCAAGTATAGCGTTGAGGACGCAGGTGGCGTTATAATGCGACTTGAAAACGGTGCTATCGCATACGTTGATTCAAATTTCAACATTCCCGATTCCGCCGCAAAATGTAAGCTTGAATTTTACGGTACAAAGGGCAGTATATTTGCTCAGGGAACAATGTCTCAGGTTGAGGGTGGAGAGGTCGAGATTCTTTGCTCCGATCCTTCTCTGTCTTACGATGCAAATCAGAACAGAGATACCTTTAACGCAGCTCAGGTAATGGTAGAATTCGGCAATATGTACACAAAGGAAATAACCGAGTTCGGCAAAGCAGTAGCGGGTGAGCGTGATATCCCCATAACCGTACAAGATGCAATTGCCTCTCAAAAGGTAATTGAATCGGCGTACATCAGTAGCGCAGATAAAAAATATCAATGCTTTTAATTCATCGGCAGGGCGTACAAGGGTACGCCCTGCGCTTTTTTTGCTTGACAAGAATGGGTAAAATAGAATATAATAAATTATAAAATCAAGGTATTCAGAAAGGCAGATTTATGCAAATAGTATTACTTACGGCATTGGGAGTGGGAAGCGCAACGGTATTGGGCGCACTTCTCGGCTTTATATTCAAGGGCGCAACTCACAAATTCAGTGATATTGTGCTTTCCTTCGCAGCAGGCGTTATGCTTTCGGCAGCAGTTATCGGCTTGATATTGCCATCCCTTGAAAAAGGGGGAAGGCTGTCTCTCTTAATAACCGTTGCAGGTGTGCTTTGTGGAGCGCTTTGTATAAATCTTGTGGATAAGCTCGTGCCTCACCTTCACAGAATAACCGGGACCGGAAATGAAGAGGTGCATACCAAGAGAAACGAGCAATTGAATAAGGTTCTGCTTTTCGTTATAGCTATTGCTATACACAATCTTCCCGAGGGAATTGCAGCAGGCGTGGGCTTCGGCGCAGGAAATAACGCCGAGGCTATGACCATTGCCTTCGGTATAGCCCTGCAGAACGTACCCGAGGGTATGGTTATAATCGCGCCAATGCTTGCAACGGGTATGAGCCGTGGCAGAACCTTGGTTATAGCTATGTTTACAGGTGTCATAGAGGTTGTCGGCACGTTGCTTGGATTTTTTGCCGTGAGCCTTTCAGAGGCAATTTTGCCCTTTGCTCTCGCCTTTGCAGGTGGAACGATGCTCTACGTTATCAGCGACGAAATGATACCCGAAACCCATGCCCACGGAAACGAAAGTGGAGCCACCTATTCACTTATTGCAGGCTTTCTTCTGATGCTTGTATTCGACGTATTGTTAGGTTAAATAAATATTTTCAAAAGCATTGACTAAAAATTGATTTTATGCTATACTACGTCTTGTGAAAAAAACGAGATGTGGCTCAGTTTGGTAGAGCGCTGCGTTCGGGACGCAGAGGCCGCAAGTTCGAATCTTGTCATCTCGACCATAAAACTAATGGAGTACCACAAGGTACTCCATTAGTTTTATTATATTGGTAAAGATTCGAACTTCAGGGAAGCAGACACCGTAATTGTAAAAATCCTAATTTCAAATAATATTTTTAATTCCCTTTTCCTGCCTTTTCTTCATCCTCTGCCAATTCATAAAGCCGTAAAGGTCGTTGAAAAGGAATGCTATAAAGCACACGGCTACAGAAATATAATGAAGGTCCTCAAGGCTTGCCATAACCCACAAAACGATCAGGACGAGGTCGTTCATGGCATACGCTATGGCGAAATACGGACTTCTCAGATAGGTGAGGTATACGGCAACAAAGCTGGTGGTAACCGAAAGGGTGCTTGGCAAAAGATTTGCCGTGTTAAAGTGCTTCAGAATAAAATAAAAGGCTATCGTTACACCGAGGGCTAAAACGGACATAAAAAATACGTCTTTTCGTGAAATCGTATTGACCTTTACCTCCGACCTGTTATTGTTATAGGGATTTTTTAGCCACGAGATAAGGGCAAATATTGACATCGGCAGGGTCATTCCAACGTAGGTTATCATTTCGCCGTAGTAGGTAAAGGCGAAGGATATAATTCCGTACAACAGACTGAATACAATCATTAAAATCTGCCCGAAGGGGTTTCCCTTTGCGCAGAAAATCAACGACGTCACTCCGATGAGCGATGCTGACAGAGTCATAAAATTCTCACGGTCAAATATGCAAAAGGACAGCACTATCAATGCCACGGAAGAGCACCAAAGCGTAATTTCTGCTTTTGAAAAGTATTTTTTTACCATAAATCCTCCAAAAAGAATGCATTCGCATACACGTCTTCTAAGACCTAACGACGTGTAAACGAATGCATATACATTCTGCTACCCGGTGGCAGCTTTACTTTTGTTCTATAAAGTTTTTTATTGCTGAAATGGTTTCGTCACTTATGACGTGCTCGATTTTGCATGCGTCGTCAGAGGCAGTTTGTGCGCTGACGCCCATATGCTCAAGAAACTCTGTCAGAAGGGTATGGCGTTCAAAAATCTTTTTTGCCGTAGCCTTTCCATCGTCGGTCAGGGTGAGAGAGCCGTCCTTTGCCATTATCAAAAGTCCGTCACGCTTGAGCAGACCTACGGCACGGCTTACACTGGGCTTGGAATAACCCATATGCTCGGCAACGTCAATACTTCTTACCGACCCTGATTTCTGCGTAAGGACGTAAATCGTTTCCAGATACATCTCTGCTGATTCATGCAAGCTCACTGTAACACCTCCCTGATAACTCATTTATTATATCTTACCACAAAAATGATAAATTTGCAAGCATTGACTAAAAAAATAAAAATTTCTATGTAATTTTTAGGAAAATTTTTTAATAAAAAGTATTGACAAACAAGTTAGTTAGTGCTAATATATTACAGTAGTTAGCAAATGCTAATTAATTTTATGCGTAGCCGTTAGCCACGACTAATTGATGCTTATAGAAATTGGGAGATGCGTATGAACTTAACCGTTGCCGAAGAGGGAAAAGAGTATATAATTAAGCAAATCGAGACGGACGACGAGGAGTTGGACGCATTTTTATTTTCCTTGGGATGCTACAGTGGTGAGCCTATTACGGTGATTTCACACCTTAAGGGTGGTTGCGTTGTTTCTATAAAGGACGGCAGATATAATATCGACAACGAGCTTGCCGAGGCAATAATCGTCTGATACGGATGATTATTTTTTAGAGGTGAGTTAGCCGACACTAACCGAGTATTTTACAGGCGTATGCCTTAAAATAACCAATAAATTTTCAGGAGGAATCAATATGAGAATTGCACTGACGGGCAATCCCAACAGTGGTAAGACCACCATGTACAACGCTCTCACGGGTAGTAGTGAGAAGGTTGGAAATTGGGCAGGCGTTACTGTTGAAAAGAAAGAGCATCCGATCAAAAAGAGCTATTACAGTGGGGAAGAGGAGCTTATAGCAGTTGACCTTCCCGGAGCTTATTCAATGTCTCCCTTTACGTCAGAGGAGAGTGTAACGAGCTCTTACGTTAAAAACGAAAACCCCGACGTTATTATAAATATCGTTGACGCTACAAACCTCAGCCGAAGCCTGTTTTTCACAACACAGCTTCTGGAGCTTGGTATTCCCGTTGTCGTAGCACTTAACAAGGCTGACATCAACAAGAAGAAGTCAACGAAAATTGACACCTCGCGTCTTTCTGAAAAGCTTGGTTGTCCCGTTGTAGATACGGTTTCCACCTCGTCCGACGGCTTGAGCGAGGTAGTGCGTAAGGCTGTTGAGCAGGTAGGAAAAGGACAGACTGCTCCCTACGTGCAGGGTGATATTGACCTGACCGATAAGAAAACCGTTGAAGCAGCCGACAGAAAACGATTTGAATTCGTAAAAGGCTTAGTTGCTCAGGTTGAGACCCGTAAGGTGCTTACCAAGGACAGAAATTTTCAGGACAAAATTGACGCCGTGCTTACTAACAAGTGGCTTGGTATTCCCATTTTTGCCGTTGTAATGTTTGCAGTTTTCTGGATTTCTCAGGCAGGACCGGGCGTATGGATTGCAGACGCTCTCACGGGCTTGCTTGAAGCCTTTCAGGGCTGGATAGGTGGCTTCCTCGAAGGCGCCAATCCTCTCCTTTACGCTCTTCTTATCGACGGCGTTATTGGTGGTGTTATTGCCGTTATCGGCTTCCTTCCTCTCGTTATGGTTATGTACTTCCTCATTGCTCTCCTTGAGGACTGTGGCTATATGGCTCGTGTTTCGGTAGTGCTTGACCCCATTTTCAAGAAGGTTGGACTTTCAGGCAAATCCGTAATTCCCTTTGTAATCGGTACGGGCTGTGCTATCCCCGGCGTTATGGCTTGCCGTACTATCAGAGGCGAGCGTGAGCGCAGAGCAACGGCAATGCTTGCTCCCTTTATGCCCTGTGGCGCAAAGCTTCCCGTTATCGCGCTTTTCGCAGGCGTGTTTTTCCCAAGAGCCTCTTGGGTAGGACCACTTATGTACTTTGCCGGCATCGTTGTAATTTTCTTTGCAGCGCTTATTATCAACAAAATTACTGCCTGCAGTGCAAAACGCTCATTCTTCATAATTGAGCTTCCCGAATACAAGCTTCCAAGCCTTTGGGGCGCCGTTAAATCAATGTGTCAGCGTGGTTGGGCGTTCGTAGTTAAGGCAGCAACTATAATTCTTCTTTGTAATACCGTCGTACATATTATGCAGGAATTTACCTGGAGCTTTAAGATTGCAGAATCTGCAAACGATTCAATTCTCGCATCAATAGCAGGTCCTTTCGCATATATTCTCGTTCCCGTGGTAGGCGTTCTTTCCTGGCAGCTTGCTGCAGCAGCCGTTACGGGCTTTATCGCAAAAGAGAACGTTGTCGGTACTCTCGCAGTTTGCTTCGTTGGACTTGACAAGTTTATAAATATGGACGAGCTTACTCTTATCGAGGGTGGCGCCGCCGAAGCAAAGGCGCTGATGGGTATTACCACGGCAGCAGCGCTTGCATATCTTATGTTCAATCTGTTTACACCACCCTGCTTTGCAGCTATCGGTGCTATGAACTCCGAAATGAAGAGCGCAAAATGGGTTTGGGGAGCAATCGGCTTCCAGCTCGGTACAGGCTTTACCATAGGTTACCTCGTATATCAGCTTGGTACACTTATCTCAACAGGCTCATTCGGTGCAGGCTTCCTTGCAGGACTTGTGGCAGTTGTAATATACGCAGGAATATTGATAGCCCTTTGCATCAAATCCGACAGAATACTCAAGAAGGAAAAGGCGCTTAAGGCAGCCCACGCAAAATAAGAGGTTACTATGCAGGATATTATTATAATAGCCGTTGTACTCGTTATCGTGGTATGTGCAGGCTTTTACGTGTACAAATCCAAAAAAAGCGGTAAAAAGTGCATAGGCTGTCCCGACGGATGTAATTGCAACAAAAAACAGTGTGATAAGAATAAATAAAAATAATCGCAGAGATTTTCTCTGCGATTATTTTTATTGAAGCATTTCAAGTATTTTTTCTTTTGTCTGAACTCCCACGGCTTGATTTACGGCTTTTCCGTCCTTGATTACCACAAGAGTCGGAATGCTTACAATTCCAAATTTCATGGCAAGCTCGGCTTCCTCGTCTACGTTTATCTTGCCAACGGTGATATCCTCACACTCCTCGGCGATTTCGTGAACGGTGGGGGCTATCATACGGCAGGGTCCACACCAAGTTGCCCAGAAGTCAAGAAGTACGGTTTTTCCACTCTTGACCGTTTCTTCAAAATTATCCTTGGTTACGTTAATAAGAGCCATTCGTTTTTCCTCCTAATCCTTTGTTTTATAAAATAGCATACAGTGACAGTACCCCTCAAAATCGGGGTCGGCAATTTGCTTTCTGAATTCCTCGCACATACATTTGTACTCGGGAACTCTTGGGATTCTGCAAGGACAGTAACCACCCTTTGCCACAAGCCCATCTCTTATTTTTTCTACGACCTCTCGGTCCTTGTTCAGCCTTATTGCCATTATATCACCTCAATTCAATAGCTTTATATTATTTTATCATATAATTGTTAAAAAATATACCTTTTTGCAAAAAATTATGCACACCAAAAAACGCCTTGGTGTGCATATCGGGCTTTGACTTTATTCCTCCAGCTGTCTTGAAAGGAAGGACGCTGCAGTCTGTATCATCTTTTTTTCCATATGGTCGGCAGGTGTCTTGTCATCTGTAATGGACGCCACTGCGCCTATAATGTCACCACTCATGGTAATAGGGCATAGCACCGAAATTTTTTCGTTGGAACGGCTGGTGATGAACTTTTCACTTTCTCCCTCCGTCCAGGCGTATTCGCTGCGCATCTCTATAAGCTCGTCGGCTTCGGCAGAAATCTTCGATTCAACGTATTCCTTCTTCGGAACGCCTGCGCAGGCAATAACCGTGTCTCTGTCACATATAACCACCTTCAAGCCACAGCTTTTATTCAGCGTTTCAGCATAAGATGACGCAAAGGAATGAAGCTCACCGATAGGGGAGTACTTCTTAAAAATCACCTCTCCGTCGTGGTCTGTATATATTTCCAGAGGGTCCCCCTCGCGGATACGCATTGTTCTTCTTATTTCTTTAGGGATAACAACTCGTCCCAAATCATCAATTCTTCTTACTATTCCTGTTGCTTTCATATATATAGAAATCTCCTTGTTTTTAATAGTAGACAATACTATTATTTGTAAAACAAGGAGATTTATACTTGATATATGTGATCTATTCTCTAAAAACTTTTATATAAAGCCTCGAGATTTTATCGTCAATAATCTCACAAAAGCTATTTATTCTTATAAGTTTGAAAAGTTGTATTCTTATCAAATCTATTGCAGAACACAATAAAAATATTGACAATGTTGCTGTCAATACACACAGAACCACAATTACAGCGTGCTTGTGTGCAACCATATCAAATGCATCTTTTATTATGTAATCGAAAACAAAAGGATGAACATGAATCAAATACACTCCCAATGTGGCAGGAGCAAACAGATGGACTGCTTTTTGAAAAAAAGGACCTATTTTTACGTTTAAGCAAAACAGGAACAAAAAAACAGATGCCAACACAAGCGTGATAGATATGTATGAAATAAAAGTGTCATCTAATTTCACATCGCCCAAAACGCTTCTAGTTGCATAGCGAATCACAAGTTTACTTAAAAAAGTTAACACAACCATCACCACAAAAAAAAGCAGACTTTTCCATGCGGTAATTTTTATCTTTAGATCGTATTTTTTTATATATGCACCAAACAAATAAAGAATAATGAGCCAAATGGGGGAATAACCGTTATTAAGGACCAACGCATCTATTGGCATAATGCAATCGAAAACCCCTATTCCAATTAAAACAATTATCAAAAAATTCCTGAACATTTTTTGCGAAAGATTGTGTACGCTCGTGTTTAGGATGGGAATAAAGAGCAACAAGCCAAAATAGGAAGATATATACCACCATTGCTTTCCAAAGACGGGGAAAAACGCAACCACTAAATTTTTTGCGGTTCTTGTTTCGGGCACAAAAAGGAAAAACAAAAAAGCGAAGAAAAGAGAATAAAATAAAACTTGAAACCACAATTTTAGTACATTTTTTATTTTTACAGTTTTATTTATCATAACATACCCGCTTATAAGGGCAAAGCAATTAACGGCACAATAAGCAAAGACTTCCAAAAGCCAAGCAACCCAATAATTTATTCCATCAGGCACGGCGTTATTCAAAATTCCACCTTGCCCCAACACGTGTAACATAGTGACAAATATTGTCGCAATTATACGAAACAAATCAACATGATAATCTCTTTTAGTCATATCTATCTCCTTGCTTTTTGTATCGTTAATTATTGTACCATAATATATATGAAATGTCAAGATTGGCAAGATCAATAAATTTAACCCTATATCCACCGCTATGTATGGTCAAGCCAAAACTGTCGAACGGTGTCAATGTTATTCGAGAGGGGTCGCCCTCGCGAATTCTCATAGTTCTTCTTATTTCTTTGGGTATTACAACACGCCCAAGGGCGTCTATTCTACGTACAATACCTGTTGCTTTCATTTATATAATTCTCCTTAAATTACAAATTGTGTTGTTATTATCTGTATTTTGAGGAGATTTATACTGCGGCAATTTACTTTTTAAATACTTTGTGATATAATAACCTCAAAGCGATGGCGTGGAAGCCATCGGCAAAGCAAGGCTTTGCTATTAAAGACTTGTGTCTTTAACTTTGAGAACATTTTATCATTAAAACTGCCTTGTTGCGACAAGGCAACGGCTAACGCCTTTCA
>JAFXEX010000029.1 GCA_017520825.1 Clostridia bacterium
AAATTGAGTGTCTTATCCTCGATTTGCAGGAGGTGGGATGATGGCAACGACAAGTTTATGGCATATCGAAGGTCGGTTAAAAGACCTTATTGCCTATGTGGAAAATCCCGAAAAGACGGCAGCAAATAATACGAGTTTGCAACCGTTGTGGGAGGTTATGTCTTATGTCAGCCGCCCCGAAGCTACTGAGCAAGGCGAATATGTTTCCACTATAAACTGCTTAAAGGAAATTGCCTTGCAGCAGATGATCCTAACCAAGAAGCAGTACGGCAAAGAAAACGGATATATCGCTTGGCACGGTTATCAGAGCTTTAAGCAGGACGAGGTTACGGCAAAAGAAGCACACGAAATCGGATTGCAGACCGCAAGAGAAATGTGGGGTGATCGGTATCAAATTATCGTTACTACCCACCTCGACAAAGACCATCTGCACAACCATTTCTGCTTTAATTCCGTATCCTTCATTAACGGCGGAAAGTATGACTATTCCAAAACGGAGCAACGAAAGCTCCGTAGTGTGTCAGACCGTATTTGTGCGGAACACGGATTATCGGTAATAAAAAATCCGCACAAAGCACCGACAAGGCAAGTGTGGCTTGATGAAAAAAGCGGTAAACCTACCCGTTACAATGTGTACCGTGAGGACGTGCGAGAAGCCATTGATTACAGTCGAAGTCCCAAATATATCGAAGAATATTTACAGAGAAAAGGATATATTATAGACTTCACGGGTAAGCATTGGAAGATACGATTGCCACAATACGAACACTTTACAAGGTTAGATACCCTTGATGAAAGATGGACTCCCGAAAACCTAAAGTGGTCGGTTGGCAGATATGCTTCTTTCGGTAGCAGACGGGCGTATATATCTTATCCAAAAGATATGCCGCAGGACTTAAAGGATTGGTTTCAGCCATTCCATCGTACAAGCCATATTTACCGCTTGTATCTGCACTACTGTTATCTGCTCGGTTACTTGCCGAAAAACACCGAGTACACGCCCACAAGTCCATATCTCAAAGAGGACTTGAAGAAGCTCGACGAGATTTCCGAACAAGTGCGGTATATGGGCAAATACCATATCGAAACT
The DNA here is from genome assembly GCA_017520825.1 of Clostridia bacterium. GTDB lineage: Bacteria > Bacillota > Clostridia > Oscillospirales > SIG627 > RGIG6353. Next base: position 1,091 of record JAFXEX010000029.1, read on the forward strand.
TTTGATGATCTGTATGCAGACCGAGCAAAGATAGAAAGCAATATGAATAGGCTCATAGAAGTCCGTACCAAACTACAAAACAAAATCCGCAGAGCAACACCCGCCGAAAAAGAACGCCTACGGGAAGAAAAAGCAGGAGTTACTGCTCGGATAATGGAACTGCGGAAACAACTTAAAATGAACAAAGCCATTGAAGAACGCTCCGTTAAAATTCAAGAGAAAACGGATATGTTCTTTGCCAACGAAATTGTGGCTCAAAAAGTTAAAGAACAAAAAATCAGAGAACGACAGAAAGGAGGTTGGGAGCGATGACAAAAAACGAAATCCCAATCGAAAGCAAAAGGAAAAAGTCCGCCCGTATCCCCATAGATAAGCTGCACGATTTTGAAGGTCATCCGTACAAGGTTACGGACAATGAGGATATGGACAAACTTGTGGAAAGTATCAAGTCGCAAGGTATTATCTCTCCCTTAAT
>JAFXEX010000030.1 GCA_017520825.1 Clostridia bacterium
CATATTTGGGCTAAAACCGAAAATGAAAATATAAATAAAGTTAAAGTAGTGTGTTCGCGAGTGCAATAAAGCGTGAACACACTTCTTCATTGTCATAGACCTTTCAAGGTAGAAAGCTACGCTTTCTTCAGCTTTGAAAATTTCATTTTCTTCGTGTGTTGCTCGGACTGGCGTACCCTTGTACGCCTACGCCTTCGCACTCCACGATTTTATCTCCAAATCTGTGCGCCTTTTGTTACAATTTTAGCCACGCTACAAAAGGCGGGAGTTTTGGAGGGAGATTTGTCAATCCCGAAGCCGTAAGCCGTACAAGTGTACGGCAGTGCGAGGGAGGGGCAAAAGAAAAGGCAAAATAAAATCCGTAGGATTTTTTACCTTGAAGAAATATAACAAAAGGGAGAAAGCGTTTGCTCTCTCCCTTTGTTGTTGGAAATCGATATATGACGATTATTCTTTACTTGCCTTTTCGGTCTCACCCAAAAGACACGCCGTTAATATATTCTTTTATTTTTCTTGCGCCCTCTTTGCCTGCGCCCATGGCAAGTATTACGGTTGCAGCGCCGGTTACGGCGTCACCACCTGCAAAGACTCCCTCTCGGGTGGTGGTAATTCCGTCGCTTGTCACAAGACAGCCACGGCTGTTGGTGTCAAGTCCGGGGGTGGTATCCTTAAGAAGTGGATTGGGTGTAGTACCAAGCGCCATAATAACGGTATCCACCTCAAGCTCGAATTCCGAGCCCTCTATTCTCACGGGACGGCGTCTGCCCGAGGCGTCGGGATCACCTAATTCCGTTCTGTAGCAAAGCATTGCTCTCACCTTGCCCTGCTCGTCTCCAAGTATCTTTTCGGGAGAGGTGAGAAGACGGAAGATAACGCCCTCCTCCTTTGCGTGCTCAACCTCCTCGGCACGGGCAGGAATTTCCTCCTCACCCCTTCGGTAAACGATGCTTACCTCCTCGGCGCCAAGTCTGACGGCACATCTTGCAGCGTCCATTGCCACGTTTCCTGCGCCGATTACGGCAACCCTTCGGCTCTTTACAACCGGTGTGTCGTAGCCATCAAGGTACGCCTTCATAAGATTTATACGGGTAAGATATTCGTTGGCTGAAAGCACTCCTATAAGCGCCTCGCCCTCAATGCCCATAAACATGGGAAGTCCTGCTCCCGAGCCGATGAATACGGCTGAATAGCCCTCTTCAAAAAGCTCGTCAACGGTGAGGGTTCTGCCTATAACGGCGTTAGTTTCAAGTCTTGCGCCTCTTTCAACGAGAGCGTCAACGGCTTCGGCAACGATTGCCTTGGGCAGACGGAATTCGGGAATTCCGTAGACCAGCACGCCTCCTGCCTTATGGAAGGCTTCAAAGAGGGTTACCTCGAAGCCCATATTAAGAAGCTCGCCTGCGCAGGAAAGTCCTGCAGGGCCCGTTCCTATAACGGCTATTCTCTTGCCGTTGGACTTCACCCTTTGCACACTTTTCTTGGCTCTCATATAGTCGGAAACGAAGCGCTCAAGTCTGCCAATTCCAACGCTTTCGCCCTTTATTCCTCTGACACACTTGCCCTCGCACTGTCTTTCCTGAGGACATACTCGTCCACTGACTGCCGACAGGCAGTTATCTCTTTCAATTATTTCGTACGCGCCCTCAAAGTCGCCCTCTGCTACCCTTGATATAAAGGCGGGAATGTCAATTCCCACGGGACAACCTGAACGGCAGGGTGAGTTTTTACAGTTGAGACACCTTTTCGCCTCGTTTATTGCATCCTCCACGGAATAGCCAAGGGCTACCTCCTCAAAGGTGGTACGCCTTTTCTCCACGGACAAAAGAGGCATTGGGGTCTTTTCTTTTTGCATATTCGGCATTTTCTCTCTCCTATCTGTCCGTTCTGCCTATACGGCATTTATGGTCCTCAACGGCTTTCCTTTCAGCCTCAACGTAGGCTCTGTTACGGCTCATAAGACTGTCGAAGTCCACCTGATGACCGTCGAAATCGGGTCCGTCAACGCAGGCAAAGCGCACCTTGCCGTCAACGATGACACGGCAACAGCCACACATTCCCGTGCCGTCAATCATAATGGGATTAAGACTGACGATAATGGGCATATCGAACTCCCTTGCCACCTTCTCCACGAACTTCATCATAATAACGGGTCCGATAGCAATTACGAGGTCGTATTTTTCACTCTCTGCAAGGGAGCGAAGCTTATCGGTAACAAGTCCCTTTTCTCCGTAAGAGCCGTCGTCGGTGGTAATATAGAGGTTATGGGAAACGGCCTTCATTTCCTCCTCCAATATTACCAGGTCGCGATTTTTAAAGCCTGCGATAATATCAACCTCGGCGCCCTTGCCAAAAAGGTGCTTTGCCTGAGGGTATGCAATGGCACAGCCAAGTCCACCACCCACCACGGCAACACGCTTCACCTCGCCAAACTCGGTGGGTCTGCCGAGAGGTCCTGCAAACTGGGCAATGAAGTCACCTGCCCTCTTGTCGGCAAGCTTCATAGTGGTGGCGCCCACAATCTGAAATATAACGGTAACGGTGCCCTTTTCTCTGTCAAAATCGGCAACTGTAAAGGGAACTCGCTCACCCTTTTCGTCCACCATAAGTATAATGAACTGTCCGGGCTCTATCTTCTTCGCCACAAGGGGCGCTTCCACGGTGATTTTGGCAACCGTGGGATTTAAAAATTCTTTTTCGGTTATTCTGTACATAATTATAACGTTTCTATTTTTGTATTTAATTTGATTTTTCTCGGTTCAAGTGACATTTTAAGAGGGTCGAAAACAAAGCGACGGCAACGGAAGTCAAGAGCAACGGGACCCTTGTATTTACAAAGCGCGCTTTCGCTGTCGATAAGTCTTTGACCGTTTTCACAATAGGCGCAAGCCTTTTCGGGAATATCTCGCTTTTTCACAAAAACAGCTCCTTTACGTAATATAACATTTCAATTATAAACCCAAAGCTCTTTTTTTACAAGAGGTTTTTGTATTTTTTAACCCTACTGTAAAAATTCAAATAAAAGCAATACCACGCAGGAGGCTATTCGGGTGACGATATAGGGGGCGAGGTCGGTGTTGGGGGCCTCTGCTCTAATCTGACATAGCGCCGACAAGCCACACCACCCCAGCGCCGTTGCAATAAGAAGGGAATTTCCTCGGGCGAAGATTACGCCACACCCCATTTCGAAAAAGAGGGCTGACGCCTGCCTTATCCGTGGCAAAAGGGCTGATGCAAGGCAGGACAGGGCGCAGAAGAACACGATATTTCCCGAAACGAGAAGTGCTGAATTTACCGACGAGGAGAGCGCCTGGGTAAAGGTCATTTTTGCAGAGGCAGGTGCGCCACGGCTTTTTGTTGAGGGATAGAGCAAGGTAACGCAATAGGCAGTTACCACAAGCGCTAAATATCTGAATATACCCTTGCCAACCGTTTCGGATGCCACGAGAATTACGAAGGCAGGGCTTGGAAGGGATGCAAGGGAGAGCGCCTTTCTCCCCTCGTCCTCGGTTATGACCTCCTCCCTTTGCAATATATTAATTTCCCGAGATGCAGAGGGCAGACCCGATAAAAAACCGGTAAGCACGGCAGGCAAAAGGGTGTCGGACAGGTTAAGCTTCTTCCACAAAGGGCTTTTTGCAAGCCGTCCCGTAATGCGCGCCGTAATGCGTGCGTGAGAAATAAGTCGGGAAAGCACCATCATGGGAAAGAGAGATTTAATCACCACGTTTTTCAAGGCAGTGCAGGCTATTGAGGACGCCTCGGCAGAAGCCTCGGGGAATATCAGAAAAAGAATTGCCGTAGCTATATAAAGGACTTCCATATTTTCAACTCCGTTTTATAAATGCATAACTGCGTTATGCGCGATATGTTGCCTATAGCAACGCGATATATTCCAAATGGAATGCGATATGTGTTTCACACGCGATATGTTGACTTCGTCAACGCTTTGGACAATTTCGCAAAGCGAAATTTTCTTTTATTGTTATCTCTCCAAAATTATATTTTACGGTGACCTATCATATGATTTTAAGAGGTGAAAATAATGGAAATAATTGCGAATTTTTTAAATCCCTACGTTTTTATCGGAAGTGAGGGAATACTCGTTGAGGGAATAAGGAGGGTGGGCAAGTGGCAAAATGAATGTATCGAGGTTGAGTCTGCAGACAAGGTGCTGACAATCTGTGGAGAAAGGCTGAAAATGGAGTATAAGTCTATGGACTCCCTGCTTGTCAAGGGAAGAATAGAAAAGATAGAATTCAGAAGGTCGAGAAGATGAAGCTCCTTGCCATACGCTACAGAATTACCACCGTCACTCCCGAAAAAACACTTTCAAAGCTCATCAGGTCGGGAATTGACTTTTCTCTCCCCCGACGGGAAGAGGACGGCTTTTCCTTCAGCTCCTCAATATTCTCGAAAAGGTCGGTACTGAAATGGTGCAGGGAGGTAAATTGCCCCGTCACCTACGGCTTTGAGGGTGTTATTACGCCGATTTTTGCCCTGAAAAAGCGTCCGGGCATTATTTTCGGGGGACTTTTAGCGTTTTTTTTAATTTACCTATCGACTTTTTTTGTCTGGAGTGTTAGAATAGAAGGGAACGAAAGCATAAGTGACGGTGAAATAGTCAGACTGCTCGACCAGTGTGGCTTCCGTGAGGGAATTCTCAAAAGCTCGGTAGACGTCAACGAAATACAGAACGTCGCTCTGGCAAGGTTTCACCAGCTTTCCTTCCTTTCCATAAATCTACACGGCATGGTAGCCGACGTGGAGGTACACGAGCGTATTACCTCACCCAAAGCCGTTGACGAGAGCGCCCCCTACAATCTCATTGCCGACTGGGACGGCGTTATTCTATCCTCGGTGGTGCTTGAGGGACAGAGTATGTTTCAGGTGGGTGACACCGTTTACAAGGGACAGCTTCTGGTAAGTGGGCTTGTGGACAGTACCTCGGGAATAACCAACGTCCGACACGCAAGGGGCAAGGTCTTTGCACGCACCTCACGGACGCTGACCTTTGAAATTCCCCTTGAAGTGATTGAGCCTCAATACACCCGAGTTGAAGAAGCCCGTGGTATTCGGGTGCTGGGACATAGCTTTTGCAGACGGCTTGGCAACGAGGAGGGCAACTACGATATTGAGGTAGAGGAAAAGGAAGCAAAAATTCTCGGCATACTGCTCCCCTTTACTCTTGAAAAAAGGGTGGCGCGCTACTACGAGGAGACCAAAACGGTTTTATCCTATGCCGAGGCAGAGGAGAGAGCCTATGAGGAATACGGGCGTTTTATTTCAACCGAGCTTGACAGCGCCCAGATAGTTGAGGAAATATTTTCCACAAAGGAAACCGACGTCTCTCTCATACTGACGGCAGAGGTTACGGCTATTGAGAACATAGCAAAAGAAAAGAAGATAGAAGTAATGGAGTAAAGCAATGGCAAACGAAATTTCAGTTTTTTGTGACAATACCGACGTGGTTGCCCGAATTTTCGGGGTTGGTGATATACACGCCAACACCATTGAAAAGGAGTTCGGCGTAATTCTCGTCAACCGTGACCTTGAAATAAAGATTTCGGGAAACGACGGCGAAAGCGTACAGAAGTGCGCCCAGCTTATCCGTCACCTTGCAAGGACAGCCGAGATGTGCGAAAACCTTGCCGACCAGACGGTGAGCTACGCTATTTCAATGTGCCTTGAGGGCAGACTTGACGAGATAACCGAAATAAACGGCGAGTGCATATGTATTACTCCCAAGGGCAAGCCCATAAAGGCAAAGACCGTGGGACAGAAAAACTACGTAAAGGCCATTGAGGACAACACCATTTCCTTCGGCGTAGGTCCTGCAGGTACGGGTAAAACCTATCTTGCCGTAGCAATGGCAGTAACGGCGCTCCGTCGCCGTGAGGTGAACAGAATAATCCTCACCCGACCTGCCGTTGAAGCAGGTGAAAAGCTTGGCTTTCTCCCCGGTGATTTGCAAAACAAGATTGACCCCTATCTCCGTCCCCTTTACGATGCAATGTACGAAATGCTGGGTATGGAGGGCTTTCAGAGGCATATGGAAAAGGGCACTATCGAAATAGCCCCCCTTGCCTATATGAGAGGACGCACCCTTGACGATTCCTTTATAATTCTGGACGAGTCCCAGAACACCACTCCCGAGCAAATGAAGATGTTCCTCACCCGTTTGGGCTTTAATTCAAAGGCAGTGATTACGGGTGACATTACCCAGATTGACCTGCCCGACGGAAAGTCCTCGGGTCTCAAGCAGGCGCTTAAAATAGTGTCGGATATCCCGGGCATTTCGGTGACCTACCTTACCTCCCGTGACGTGGTGCGTCACAGTCTGGTAACCAAGATAATTGAAGCGTACGATAGGTATGATAAGAGTAAGAAGCAGTCTTGAAAAAGACTGCTTCTTTTAATGCAGAATGCAGAATGCAAAATGCAGAATAAATGTTAATTTGCCGTTGGCAAATTTTCAATCATTTGTAAATTTCGCAAAGCGAAATTGTCCTTAATTCTGCATTCATAATTCTGCATTCTGCATTATCCCTACCCTTTCATTGCTTCAAGGACAAACTGCACGCCAAAGCGCACCCCCTCTGTAAATGCGTCTTTCTCGGTAACACAGTTTAACTGTCCCGATATTGCTTCAGCCTCTTCAATCTTTTTCATCTGTTTGTCATTCAACGCTTCGTAAACTTCCTTTTGCTTCTCTGTCAGCAATCGTAAAAGCTCTTTCCTTTCAAACGAGTTATCGTTGGTTTTTTCTATGTAGTAATTAAACCAAATATCTTCAAGTAAACCTTTCATAGCGCTCTCCTTTGCACCTTATAAGATGATTTTTTCCTATTATAGCACCTTTTAAGGTGCTTGTCAAGTGCATCTTATAAGGTTCGTGTTATTATATATAATACAAAAAGAAACAGGAGAAGCAAAATGAATTATTATAAAAGGCTTAAAGATTTAAGAGAGGACAATGACCTGACGCAAGAGGACATTGCAAAAATACTAAAAACCACAAGACAACAGGTGAGCAAATGGGAAACGGGCGCGCAAATGATGGGAGTAGATAAATATATCGCACTTGCCCTTTACTATAAGGTTTCCACAGATTATCTGTTGGGGCTTACTGACAAGAAGCAGTCTTGAAAAAGACTGCTTCTTTTAATGCAAAATGCAGAATGCAAAATGCAGAATAAATGTTAATTTGCCGTTGGCAAATTTTCAATCATTTGTAAATTTCGCAAAGCGAAATTGTCCTTAATTTTGCATTCATCATTCTGCATTCTGCATTTGCGAAGCCTTATCCCATAAAGACGGTATACGGCTCTATATACACCCCCTCGGTAAGCTTCACGCCGTCACCCACGATAGCAAAGTCGCCCACTACGGCGCCTGCCGAAATGCTGACGTTCTCACCCACCGTAACGCCGTCACCTAAAATGCAGGAGTCAAGTCGGGTACGCGAGCCGATACGGGTATTCCTGCCCACCACCGAGTCCTTGACCACGGCTTTGCTTAAAATTCTGCTTCCACGACCTATTATACTGTCGGTAACCGTTCCCCTTGACACCGTGGGAGCCTCTGCGCCCTTGACGAAAAAGCCCTTGGAAAGCGTGAGAAGATTGGACCTTCGGTATTCGGCAAAGGAGCCTATATCACACCAGAAATCCTCGGTTTGCCAGACTGAAATCGGAAGCTTTTCCTCAAGCATTTTGGGGAAAACGTCCTTTGCAAAGTCGCAGAAGGTGTCCTTTGGTATAAGTCGGGTGACCTCCTTTTTTACCATATATATTCCACAGTTGACCCACGCCGTAGCGTCCTCGGGAAGCTGGGGCTTTTCACGAAAGTCCACCACTCTGCCCTCCGACGAAAAATCCACAACGCCGTAAAGCCTCGGGTTCTGCCTTTTGGTAACCGTAAGGGTCACCGTGGCGTTTTTATTTTTATGCTCCTTAAAAAGAGCCGTAAAGTCAATATCGGTAAGGGCGTCGGCAGAAAGTATGAGGGTATCCTCCTCCATAAAGCTCTCGCAATTCTTTACGCATCCTGCCGTACCGAGAGGCTTTTCCTCTCTGTAATAGTCTATCTTTACGCCGTGGAGACTGTCGCCTATTTCCCTTATTATATCGTCACCCCGATAGCCCAGCGTGATTGCGACGCTGGTGATACCGTGGGCGCCGAGTCTTTCCAGCATTATATCAAGAAGGGTACGGTCACCCACACGCATCAGGGGCTTGGGTCTTGTGCTGGTCAGGGGGCGCAGTCTTTTTCCCTCGCCTCCTGCCAAAATTATTGCTTTCAAAAAATCACCTCGCAAAAGTTCTTCGTTTTTAGTCTACACTTTACCAAGGTTTTTATTACAAAAACTTGACTTTTGTGATTTGAGGCTTTATAATTATTATGAAAAATTATATTTTGGGAGGACGACATGAAAAACACATTCAACAGAGCTTTGTCTATGCTTCTTGCTATTCTCTGTGCCTTCAGCCTTTGCGCAACGGCATCGGGTATCAGCTACGACGACGTAGACGGACACTGGGCAGAGGAAGCCATTGAGCGCTTTACGGGCTACGGCATCGTAAACGGCGAGGGCAACTCCTTCAATCCCGACGGCTCTCTCACAAGAGCTATGATGGCAACCATTTTATCAAGAACTCTCGGTCTTACCGAGACTGCAGAAAACCCCTTCGGCGACGTAGCTGACGGCGCTTGGTACGCCGAGCACGTGCTGAAGTGCTACAAGGCGGGCATTATGCTGGGTGACGGCAAAAATGCTAACCCCGACGCTCTTATCAGCCGTGAGGAAGCAATGGTTATGATATGCCGTGCCCTTGGCATCAAGCCCAACCAAAATGCTGACCTTTCACACTTCAACGACGGTGAAGAGGTTTCGGATTGGGCAGTACCCTACGTATCAGCTCTTACCGAAAAGGGCATCGTAGGTGGCGTTGCAGAGGGTGTTCTCTCCCCCGAGGGCAGTATGAGCCGTGGCGCTATGCTGACAGTCCTTGACCGTGCAATAGTTCAATACGTAAACCAGCCCGGTGACTACACCCTTACCGATAAAGAGGGTATAGTTCTCGTAGCGTCAAAGGACGTTACTCTCACGGGTACTACCTCTGCCGACCTTATCATCGCCCAGGGCGCCGAGGGTGGCAAGGTTACCTTTAACGAGGCTACCGTCAAGGGCGAGGTTACGGTTCAGGCAGACGGTACCAATATAGTTAAAAAGGATTCGGACATCGGCGACGTTCAGGTTTCGGGCGACAGCACCGTAACCGAGGAAAAGACCGAAGAACCTACACAGCCTACACAGCCTACACAACCTACACAGCCCACCTTCACACCACACTCACACAAATGGAGTGAATGGACCGAGCTTGACGGAGAACAGCACACGAGAACCTGTCTTAAAAATCCCGACCACACCGAGACGGCTCCTCACGACTGGAATGACGGCGAGATAACCACTCCCCCCACCTACGACGAAGAGGGCGTAAAGACCTTCACCTGTATAGCGTGTGGAGCAGAATATACTCAGCCCGTTGACAAGCTTGAGCCCATTGACAAGAAGGGCTACGACGTGGTATTCAACGTTGAAAACAATCTGCTTTGGTTCACCTTTGTTTCTCCCGAGAGCGACACGGCTCCTATTCACGAGGTGCGCTTCTACGATACACAAACCGGAGAATCCTCAGGATACACTCGTCATTTTACTTTACCTCAGAAGGTGTATTTCTCCACGTTGACCTATGACAAGGTGACAATCGAGGCTTGCGATGAACAAGGAAGAAACGGCGTATTAGTTTCGGAATGGCCTCTTGAAAAGAAGATTATGACAGTCGTTGACCAGTTTGAGGTTGACACCGAGGGAATTACTCTTACAAAGGCGCCTGCCGAGGACCCCGAGGACAGCATCTACACCTTCAGTGGTCTCGATACCGAAAGCTACTCATTCACAGCGGACAACAAACTAATAATAGACTACTTCGTTGACAACGATCCCTTCGATGCACCGTCATACGCTCTTGACGAAGACAATGGCGTGCTTCGACTCTACGCTTACACCGTAGAGGAAACCGAGGATTCCTACCTCATCAAGCGCTCCAAGCCCTTCTCGGTTACTGCAACTGTAGTTGAGCCTGACCAGCCCGATGTTCCCGACGAACCCGAGGAGCCCGACCAGAAGCCTCTCGGCTTTGAGCTTACCTGCAACGAGGAGCTTAACGAGCTTCTCTACGTATCTATACTCACACCCGAGGTTACAACGGGAATTGAAGCTTATACCGTTGATATCTACGACGGAGACCGACTTCTCCAATCAGGCGAGGCTTACGTAGGCGAGCCCAAGGTAAACATTGACCCCAGACTTCTTGTAAACGGAGTGAATACGGTTAAGGTATCCAGCATCAAGGGTGGACAGTCGGTTGGCGAATACGTTGGTGAAATAAGCGTTGAGCTTGCAGACGTAACGGTTGATATCACCTCATCTTATATAGACGAAATCTTCAACGTAACCGTTGCAGAGGACTATATCGGCGTTGCAAGACCCGTATTCAAGGCAAACGCAGGCGACACCGAGGGCATTCAGATTTGCTCACAGGCATTTTTGGAGCTTGGCGATGCCGTTATGAATTTCAGTAAGAGTGGCTTGACCGAGGATATGCTCACTGCCCTTGAAAACGAAACGGGCTTTGTGGAATTCTCCGGCTGGCACGTAGAAGCGCTTACCACAAATTCACTTGCAGTAACTCTTTACACCAGCGAGCAGGTGGCAGTTACCTTTGCGCCCGAGGTTGACGACAACGATTATACGGCTCTCGGCATTGAGATAGTGCCTCAGGGCGCCGGCTACAAGCTTACAGTTCTCAATCCCGAGGTTGCACCCGACACCTATTGGGTATATATCTACGGTGGCACTACCCAGAACGGCATCAATATGCAATTTAGCTCTGCCAATCCCTCCGTTTGGTTCGACCCCGTAAACCTTTCAAGATATCAGACTCTGCCCGACACTCTGGTGGTTGCAAGCTACAACGATAACAATGAGGAAGTGGCAAGACTCACCTATACTCTTGACCTTGACTTCAGCAAAAACGACCTTACCTGCACCCCCGTTTACAACAAGAGCGAGGGCAGAATGACCGTCACCTTCCCTCAGGCAGTTAACGCCTTTGTACACAGAACCTACAAGGCAAATCTCGGCGACAATGAAACAGACCTTCAGTACGAAACCCTTGAAAACGCAACCAACACCTTCTGGGACAAGACCTGCGAGCCTCTCAGCCTCATTATTGACTCGGTTGAATCGGTTGGCGGTTATATCTCACTTGACGGTTGGAATTCCAACCAGGTTAATATAACCGAGGATAGCATCACGCTGGACTTTGACGTATACAACGGAGTATACTCAAAGATTACCGTGAACGAAGGAAGTGGAAGTGGAAACCAAGGTGGCGACATTGAGGAGGACGAAAACGAGCTTCCCCTTGACCCCGACGGAGTTGAAGATCTTTCGGTTAAGAATATCCGTTTTGAAGATTACTACGGAAGATATATGCTTACGTGGGACGTTGCCGTTGCTGAAAACGACAGAGTAAAATACGGAATATACGTTAAAAAATCAACGGATACAGACTGGACACTGGTTACCAATATCTCTCAGAATCGCCTTTCCCTGGCAAAAGAGGACCTTGACGGAAGCTATCAGATTAAGGTGGCAACATTACTTGACTATGAAGAGGTAAAATCGGTTGTAGCCGACGGACTTACCCTCGTTGCAAACAAAACGGCAGTGGAAACTTCTGCCGAGGCAATATTCCAGCAGATAGAGGGTGACAAATACAGAATAAGCGTAAAAGGCGTTACCCCCTTGGCAAATTACGTTATTTGCATAAAGGAAGCCCTTACCGATGAGCATTACGGAAGCTTCGGTGGCTCTGCCGACGAAAGTGGAAACGAAATAGCGGGAGAAGGAGATTGGTCATCGGGCTCCAATCTTGAGAATAAGGTAAAGAACGGATACTATCTGGTATACGACTTCTCTGACTACACTCTTTCTCAGGACGGCAAGACCCTGACCTACACCTGCAAGCAGTACGGTGATTGGACGAAATGCACTCCCGAAGAAACCGAGGAGATTCCCGACCCCGACGAGAACGAAACCGACAAGGACAACTGGAATTAAGGCTTTATATGAAATAAACAAAAAGCGCGCCGATTTTTCGGCGTGCTTTTCTGTTGACTTAAATAAAATTTTATTATATAATAATATTCCCACTATTTTTATGAAAGGAGAAATTTCGGTGAGCGACGGAAAAAACTGCTACAAAATCAAAAGAAAAAGCACCGACGAGGGCTTTATTCTGCCCAAAAAGCTTATTTCAAAGCTGTCCGAGGCAGGCGAGTGTGAATTGAAGGCGTTGCTTGTATTGGCGAGCCTTGGAGACGGAAGCTTCACCGAGGAAGAAATTTTCTCCGAGCTTGAAAGAGTGGGCGCTTCGTCCTGCGACCTTTCGGAAAGCCTTGCCTTTTTAAGAGGCGCCGGACTGGTTGAAAAAGCAACCAAAAAAGACGGATGCGCTATTAACCTGAAGCCCGTGGCGAAAAAGGAAAGCGAGGAGCTTCACGCACACCGTCCCTCCTCCAAGCCGTCCTACACCTCAAAACAGCTTGCTGAGGCTGCAAACGGTGGAGAGTTCAGACCCTTGGTTGAATGGGCAAGTCGCAGACTGGGTAAGACCTTCAACACCTCGGAGCTTTCAACCCTTTATTCCTTCTGTGACTATCTGTGTCTGCCGAGAGACGTAATAATGCTGGGCATTGAGCATTGCGTTGAGGAGGGTAAGCCCTCTCTTCGCTACGTTGAAAAATTGCTTATAGATTTTGCCGACAGAGAAATCAACACCTATCAGAAGGCAGAGGACTACATACTGAAAAGAAAAAGCTACCTTTCCTTTGAAGGAAGGCTTCGCACTCTTATGGGGCTTGGTCAAAGAGCCCTGACCTCCAAGGAAAAGGCTATGATTACCCAATGGCAGAACAACGCCACCCCCGACGATCTGATCCGTCTTGCCTATGAAAAGACGGTGGAAAAGACGGGCAAGGTGTCAATGAGCTATATGCACAAAATCCTTGAAAGCTGGCACGATGCAGGCTTTACTACGGTGGCAGAGGTGGAAAAGGGCGACAGAAAGCCTTTGGACGCCAATTGTAGCTTTGACCCCGATGAATTCTTCAGAATAGCCGTTGAAAGTGGTAAGAAATAACAGACGAAAGGATAATCCCTTATGTCAGAAAACGTATACGAAATATATGAAAATAAAGCCCATCTTGCACGCAAGTCTGCCGACAGACGCTCTGCAGAGGTATGGGCAATGGATAAGAGAATAGCAGAAATTGACAAAGAGCTTTCGGCAACGGGGCTTAAGCTTCTTTCGGCGGCGTTGCTTGACGACGGCAAGAGAGAAGAGGCGTACAAGCGCCTTGAGGCAGATATATTCGCTCTCCGTGACGAAAAGAAAAAGCGTCTCATCGCCCTTGGCTTGCCCGAGGATTATACCGACGTCAAATACCAGTGTGAAAAATGCTCGGACACGGGCTACGTGGGCATCAAGATGTGCGAGTGTATGAAAAGGGCTCTCACCAAGCAGAATTATAAAAGCTCGGGTATCGGCAAATATCTTGAAGGACAGACCTTTGACAATTTCGACCTCTCCCTCTACCCCTTTGGCGAGGCGAGAGAAAATATGTCGAGAATCTTTAATCAAGCCAGAAGCTTTGCAGACAGCTTTTCCCCTGATTCCTCCGAATCCCTCTTTTTTATGGGTGGCACGGGACTTGGTAAAACTCATCTGTCCTCGGCGATAGCGAAAGAGGTTATTGAAAAGGGGTATTCGGTAGTCTACGACAGCGCTCAGAATATCATTTCAACCTTTGAAAGAGAGCGCTTTGCACGTGACGAAAGTGTTCTTAAAAGCCAGAAATACTTTGACGCCCAACTGCTGATTATTGATGATTTTGGCACGGAAATACAAAGCAAAAGCTCAATTTCCTATTTTTATACCCTTATAAATACAAGGCTTATTTCTTCAAAGCCCACCATTATTTCTACCAATCTGTCGGGCAAAGAGCTGAACTCACAGTATGACAGCAGAATCGTGTCGAGAATTTTAGGTGAATACACTATTCGTCAATTTATGGGCGAGGACATAAGAAAGTTGAAAAAGTAATGAAAAATATAATTTATACGAGAGATAAAACCGAAAAGAAAAGCTTTACTCCCTCACTGCGCGCTCTTGTGAGACGGGCAGTAAACGAAACCCTTGAATTCGAGGGGGCAAGCCGTATATGCGAGGTGTCGGTGACCTTCGTTGACGGCGAGGAGATAAAGGCGCTCAACCGTGACTACAGAGAAAAGGACAGCGTAACCGACGTGCTTTCCTTCCCCACCCTTGACGACGAGAGCGAAATCGTGCCCTTCGACAACGAGGCAGTGGCTCTTGGCGACGTTATCATATGCTTTGACCGTTGCGCCCAGCAGGCAGAGGAGTTTGGGCATTCGGTGGAGCGTGAGGTGGCTTATCTTACCATTCATTCGGTGCTTCATCTGCTGGGCTACGACCATATGGTAGAGGATGAAGAAAAGGAAATGACTGCAAAACAGGATGAGATTATAAAGCGTGTTCGTTAGAACACGCTTTTTTAATGAACAATTTACAATGCACAATGCACAATTAACGTTAATTTGCCTTTGGCAAATTTTCAATAAATGAAAATACGCCTTGCGAAATTGTCCACAATTCTGCATTATTCATTATTCATTCTGCATTTTTTGAACAAAAAAGAAAAAAACGGCAATAATTATTTAAATAACTATTGAAAAAACGACATTTTTTGATATAATATAGATGTGAATATTGGCAAAATGCCACAGACAAATCTCGCCTGTCGTACGTAAATGCAAAATGCAAAATGCAGAATGCAAAATTAAGGACAATTTCGCTTTGGCGAAATTTACAATCATTGAGGATTTGCAAAGCAAATCAACAACAATTCTGCACTCTTCATTCTTAATTCTGCATTTACACAATACACAAATGACATGGCTGATTTCAGGGAATTTCATGGAAAATCAAAAACTATATGCCCTCGGGCAAAGAAACGGAGAGTACATATGATTTCACACGGCAGAAACATTCAGTTATTCTGTGCAAACGCAAGCACTGACCTGGCTAAGAGAATTGCAGCTCAGCTTGGATTACCCCTTTCACAGAACGAGGTAAAGACCTTTTCAGACGGCGAAATAAGCGTTTCCCTTTTCGACAGCGTAAGAGGACGTGACGTTTTCGTCGTTCAGTCTACAAATTATCCCGTTAACGACAATCTTATGGAGCTTCTCATAATGATTGACGCTCTCAAGCGTGCAAGTGCAGGCAGAATTACTGCTATTATGCCCTACTTCGGATATGCCCGTCAGGACAGAAAGGCAAAGGCAAGAGATCCCATCAGCGCAAAGCTTGTGGCTAACCTTCTTACCGTTGCAGGCGCTGACAGAATTCTTACTATGGACCTTCACGCACCTCAGATTCAGGGCTTCTTCGATATTCCCGTTGATAACCTTCAGGGACAGCCCCTTCTTGCTAACTACTTCATCAAGCAGTTCGGCGATATGTCCAAGGACACCGTGGTAGTTTCTCCCGACCTTGGTTCAGTTTCCCGTTCGAGAGCATTCGCTCAGAGATGTAACGCTCCCCTTGCAATCGTTGACAAGAGACGTGCAAGAGCAAACGTATCAGAGGTTTGCAACATCATCGGTGACGTAAGAGGCAAAAGATGTATTCTCGTTGACGATATGATTGACACTGCAGGTACTATCTGTAACGCTGCAAAGGCTCTTATCGAGATAGGCGGTGCAACAGAGGTTCACTGCTGCGCTACCCACGCCGTTCTTTCAGGAGAGGCAATCAATCGCTTTAAGGAAAGTCCTATGAAGCAGGTAGTTCTTCTCGACACCATCGAAATCCCCGAAGAAAAGATGCTTGACAAGTTCACCGTGCTCAGCACCGACGACATCTTCGCAAAGGCAATCAAGTGCATCTACGACGACCAGCCCATCAGCCTTATATTCAGCTAATATGAACGTAAATGCAGAAATTATCTGCGTCGGAACGGAGCTTCTGCTGGGAGATATAATTGACACCAATTCGGCACACCTGTCACAGGGACTTGCAGAGCTTGGGATAAACCTATTCCATCGTGAGACGGTCGGAGATAATCACGACCGTCTCGTTCACGTATTGAAGTCTGCTATCGGTGAAAACGACATCGTTATAACCTCGGGTGGTCTTGGCGCTACCTGTGACGACATTACCAAGGAAGCCGTTGCAGAGGCAATGGGGCTTGAGCTTGTTTTACACGAGCCCTCTCTGAGACGAATTGAGGAGCATTATCGCCGTCGTGGCGCCGTAATGACCGAGAATAATATAAAGCAGGCGTACCTTCCTCAAGGGGCTATAGTTTTCGATAACGAATACGGAACTGCCCCCATTATCGCCGTTCAGAAGGACGGAAAGACGGTTATACTGCTTCCCGGCGTTCCAAGGGAGCTTATTCCCATGTTCGACGAAAAAATCAAGCCCTGGCTTAAGGAGCAGTTCTCCGACTCCACTATCGTGTCCAGAAATCTCCGTCTTTACGGAATAGGCGAGGCTGCTGCAGAGGACGTTCTGCGTGATTTGATGGACTCCTATACCAATCCCACCATTGCCCCCTACGCAAAAACCGGCGAGGTGCTTTTACGCCTTACTGCAAGAGGTAAAAACGAAAACGAGTGTAACGCTCTCATAGATTCCCTGCAGGAAAAGGTTTTTGAGCGTGTAGGCGAGTTCGTTTACGGCATTGACGTAGACAGCCTTGAGGCAGAGCTGAACAGAGTGCTTCGTGAGAAAAAGCTCACGGTAGCCTTTGCCGAAAGCTGTACGGGTGGAATGTGCGCCAAGCGTGTTATCGACGTTCCCGGCGCCTCCAACGTTATCGGTATGAGCGTTGTCACCTATTCCAAGGAAGCAAAAATCAAGCTTCTGGGTATTAATCCCGAAACTGTAGAAAAGCACGGTACTATAAGTGCCGAATGCGCCGTGGAGATGGCAGAGGGCTTGCGTTCTCTGTCGGGCGCAGATATATCGGTATCGGTAACAGGCGTGGCAGGTCCCGACACCGACGAGGGCAAGGCAGTGGGAACGGTTTTCGTTGGCGTTGC
This sequence comes from Clostridia bacterium, assembly GCA_017520825.1. Taxonomy (GTDB): domain Bacteria; phylum Bacillota; class Clostridia; order Oscillospirales; family SIG627; genus RGIG6353. The sequence continues at coordinate 17,261 of JAFXEX010000030.1, forward strand.
ATCCCCCAGAGGTGTGAGAGTAAGTGAGTTTAATCTTGCACGAGGCAAGCGTGAAAGAGAGTACATCAGGACTCTTGCGGCAAACGCCGTCATAAACGAGGCGCGAGTTGAAGCAGAGCGTTTGTAATTTAAGCATTATATTTTTCTTTCCCGAATATTATTTATTATAAAATATTCGGGAGAGTGAAAACTATTAAAAGATACGAAAAATTCAAATCTTACAAGACGGTATTCGCCGTATTTCTCATAACCGTTGTGTTATCCTCGGTGGTGGGATATCTGCTTTACCAAAGCAACACTGACTTTGCAGGGGTGACCGACGGAGTGGAGGCTCTCCTTTCACGCAGTGAGTCCCCCGTTTTGTCAACTATTTTCTTTGAGCTTATTTTTATACTTGGCGTATTTCTGGCAGGGCCTACGATTTATGCGCCTGTAGGCTCATTTTCAGCCGTTTTTCTTTACGGCGCTCTGTTTGGAGCAAGGCTTGCCTCAATGGCAGATGCCCAAACGTATATTATTTTAACAGAGGTATTTTTCTTCACCGTTACTGCGTATCTGCTGGTTGTTTATTCCTCATTTGTAACCCTTACGGGACTGAGAATTTTTACAGACGTAAAAACGGACGATAAACGGGAGCTGTTTGACGGAGTTTTATTCCGTGCCCAGCGCTTCAGAGGAATTTTTAATTTTCGCTATATTGCAAGCTACGTTGCCTTCTTTTTACTTTTCCTCGCTTTGCTTGGCGTATCGGTTGTGATCAAGGTATTTCTGCTCTCTCTGTGAAAGAGGATTTTAAAATGAAAAAAGGATTTAAATTATTTGACTATTCAAAGCCCGGCAAGGGCGTAAAAAAGGGTGAGACCGACTATTCCTTCGGTGGCTTCTTCAAGCTTCTCAAGAGAAAGTTTTTTGACCTTTCAAAGGCAAACTTCTTGTGGATAGTGGTAAACTTCCCTCTCTTTTTCGGCTTCGTTGCCCTTTCGGGAAACTTTGATATTCCCTTCTCTACACCTGCCGACCCCCTTTATCCCATCGTTGACGGCGTTGGCAAGTTTGTTGACACGCCTGCCTTTACGGCGCTGTGGGGAGTGCTTGGTAAAAACGTGGAGATGACCTATGCAGGTCCCATAGCAAGAGTTCTTTACGGACTGACGGCGCTTGCCGTTCTCACCTTTGGACCTGCCAACGCAGGTATGGCGTACGTTATAAGAAACCACGCAAGAGCAGAGTACGTGGATATGCCAGCCGATTTCTTCTCGGCTATTAAAAAGAATTTCTGGCAGGCTCTCGGGCTTGGTATTTTCGATATAGTATTTTCTGCAATAGTGGTTTACGACGTTATATTCTTCAGAATTCAGGCAGAAGCAGGCTTCTTTTACAGTATGATATACTTTTTCAGTATATTCCTGGCGCTTGTATGGGTGGTTATGCGATTCTATATGTATCAGCTTCTGGTCACCTTTAAGCTCTCCAATTTCAAAATCTTCAAAAACTCCTTTATTTTCGCAATAATCGGAATGAAGCACAATATCGTGGGACTTATAGGCGTTGCCCTTACAATTCTCATAAACGTGCTTATATATATGTATTTTCTGCCCTTGGGAGGACTTCTTCCCTTCTTCATTACGGTTGCGCTGGTTACCTTTATTTCAACCTACGCATCCTATCCCAATATAAAGAAAATAATGATAGACCCTTACTACAAGTCAAGCGACTACGTGAAGAAGGAGCCCGACGAGCCCTCGGTATTTACAGACGTTGGGTAATGCAGAATGCAGAGCATTCTGCAGTGATGTGTCAGCTACGCTGACGTGACGTTACTTCGTAATGATGCTCGCTTTGCGACTGATGTGTTTGCTTCGCAAACGATAAGGTTAATTTCGCTTTGCGAAATTTTCAATCAAAGAAAAGGAAACAATATGGATAAATTTACACCAAGAACGGCTTTTATAGCTATTATCGGTTGTCCCAACGTGGGCAAGTCCACCCTTCTCAACCGATTTTTAGGTGAGAAGATTGCAGCCGTATCAAAGAAGCCACAGACCACGAGAACGAGAATTACGGGAATACTTACCCGTGAGAACACACAGTACGTTTTCCTTGACACTCCCGGTATGCACAAGCCCAAGACACGACTTGGCGACAGTATGGTCAAGGCTATATCCACAGCAGTGGGTGACGTTGACGCAGTGCTTTTCGTTACCGAGGCAAAGGGCGAAATAAATTCTGTGGAAGAGCAGATGCTGGAAAAGCTTAAAAAGCAGGGCTATCCCATCATTCTTCTCATAAACAAGTCGGATATTGCCAAGAAGGGTGATATTCTCAACACTATCGACGTTTTCTCGAAGAAATACGAGTTTGCCTCTATAATTCCCATCAGTGCTGAAACGGGTGACAACGTTGACGAAATCTTCAACGAGCTTGAGCCCTTTATTGCAGAGGGTGATTGGATGTTCCCCTCGGATATGATAACCGACCAGCCCGAGCGTGTAATTGCAGCAGAGGTTATCCGTGAAAAGATGCTCCGTCTCCTTGACGACGAGGTACCTCACGGCACGGCAGTGGTAATTGAGGACTTCAAGGACATCAGAGGGCATCTCATTGACATAAGAGCAGAAATATTCTGCGAAAAGGACGGTCACAAGGGTATTATCATCGGCAAAAACGGTGCTATGATGAAAAAGATAGGCACCTACGCCAGAGAGGACCTTGAAGCCTTTTTCGGCACCAAGGTCAACCTTAACCTTTGGGTAAAGGTGAAGGAGAATTGGCGTGACAGTATAGCAAGCATCACCAATTTCGGACTTAACTCCGAAGAATAATTAAAAGGAAATTCGGAGAAGTCGTAGTCAACCAGCTATGCCTTCTCCGCTTTTGTACTATGTTTAAAACCATAAAAGGACTGGTTCTGAAAAGGCGTCGCTTCGGTGAAGCGCATGCGTATATTACCGTTATAACCGAATCGGGACTGATGACCTTTACTGCCTACGGCGTTATGTCACCCAAAAGCAAGAGCTTTGCCTCGTGTCAGCCCTACACTCTCGCCGAGTTCGTTCTGACTGCCAAAGGGGACTCTCTTACGCTCTCTCAAGCGTCTACTATTTCTCATCTGATAAAGCAGGGTATTGATTTTGAGCGTCTCTCCCTTGCAAACTATATTTCCTCTATGGCAAGTGAGACCACCTTTGCCGAGGAGGATGCCCCTGCCATCTACTCTCTCACCTGCACGGCGCTTTCCCTTACCGACAGGTCAGACGCACCAAGTGAGATAATCAAGGCGGTTTTCGAGCTACGGCTCACCTCTGCCCTTGGCTTTTATCCCGATTTTTCAAGCTGTATTTACTGTGGGCGCACCCCCGACGGTGGTGTGTTTATACACAGTGAGGGTGGTGTGGTATGTAAAGCCTGCCTGCTACCCGAGGGTGTGCAGGGGGTCAGCGTTTCAAGGGCTCTTTTAACGGCCTTGGAGCATATGCTCTCGCTACCCGATGCCAAGGCGTTTGGTATTCGCTTTTCGGACCCCGTGGCGCTTAACGCCTTTTGCACTCTTGCCGAACGCTTTTCGGCAGAGCATCTTGACTGCGCCACCTCGGCGCTCACCTACTACAAGCAGAATCTAAAGAATTTTAATTGATTGATTAATTGATTAGTAACAGGACTCTGTCCTGTACCTGCAAGGAACTTTTTGAAAAAAGTTCCCTTGACCCTCAAAAACTTTTAAAGAAATCACTTTAAAAATTTTTGGGATTCTTAAACCCTTTTTATAAAAAGGGTTTGAGTGGGTACAGGGTGAAACCCTGTTATAAATAAACAAAAGAGGATATAATGACGGTAACACAGAAACAGGAATTGGCGTTTTCCCACGCATCAAAGGTACTTGAATACAATAAAATATTAGAGCTTTGGGGAGGCAAGGCAAGTCTTGAGGGCGCCCGTGAGCGAATTCTGGGCACCCTTCCCGAGACGGATTTACGCCGTATAAAGCGTCTCCTTTCGGAGACGGAGGAAGCTAAAAAGCTGATAAATATCAAGGGTCTGCCCTCCTTCTTCGGTGCGAAGAGCATTACCGACACCTGCGAAAGAGCAGAAAAGGGAGCAATGCTCACCATTCCCGAGCTGATTAACGTGGGACAGCTTCTGTCGGCAGTAAAGGCGCTCCGTGCCTACGGCTCAATCCTTGAGGGTGGAAGCGTTTTGTCCGAGCGCTTTTCAATGCTCCAGAACGACAGAGAACTTGACGAGGCAATAAAGAACACCTTTATTTCGGACGACGCCATTGCCGACAACGCCTCGGATAAGCTGGCAGAAATACGCCGTAAGATAAGAGTTGCGGGAAGCCGTGTGCGTGACGCTCTGCAAAAGTACGTAACCTCACCCTCGTATACCAAATACCTGCAGGAAAACATCGTCACAATGCGTAACTCCCGTTACGTTCTTGCAGTGAAGGCAGAATGTAAAAACAATATACCGGGTCTCGTTCACGATACCTCGGCATCGGGGTCAACCGTGTTCGTAGAGCCTACCTCGGTGGTAGAGCTTAACAACGAAATAAGAGTGCTTGAAAGTGACGAAAAGCGTGAAATCGAGCGTATATTATACACCCTTTCGGCGCTCGTTTCGGCAAAGCGTGAGCTTTTACTGCTGGATTACGATATTTTAGTCGCCCTTTGCGTTATTTTTTCACGCGCCGACCTTGCAATATCAATGGACGCTATATGCCCCAAAATCACCGAAAACGGCGCAGTAAGGCTGGTAAAGGCGAGACATCCTCTCATAGACAAGGGCAAGGTGGTGCCTATCGACGTAAGCGTTGGCGACACCTTCGACACTCTGGTTATCACCGGTCCCAACACAGGTGGTAAAACCGTTTCACTTAAAACGGTTGGACTTTTTGCAATGATGGCGCAAAGTGGCTTGGAGCTTCCCTGCGACGATACGTCGGAGCTTCGCGTCTTTGAAAACGTGCTTGCCGACATTGGAGACGAGCAGAGCATTGAGCAGTCAAGTCCACCTTCTCCTCACATATGGTAAACACAGTTAGTATGATGAAGCAGTTGACTCCAAGGAGCCTGGTGCTTTTCGACGAGCTTGGCGCAGGCACAGACCCCGTTGAGGGCGCTGCGCTTGCTATGGCAATTCTTGAGCACGTGCGTGAAAGTGGGGCTCTGGCAGTTGCCACCACCCACTATGCAGAGCTGAAGGCGTACGCTCTTGAAACGCCCCGTGTTCGCAACGGCGCCTGCGAATTTGACGTGGAGACTCTCCGTCCCACCTACCGACTTATTATCGGTGCGCCCGGTAGGTCAAACGCATTTCTCATTTCAGAAAAGCTGGGACTTGACAGCGCTATTATTCAGCGTGCCAAGGAGAGCGTAAACAGTGAGAACAAGCAATTTGAAACGGTAGTTGAAAAGCTTGAGGAGGCTCGCATTGAAGCCGAGAAGTCACGGAATGAAGCCGACAGACTTCGCCGTGAGCTTAAGGAGAAGCTGGAAACGGCAACGGCAGAGCGAGAAAAGCTACTTGAGTCTGCCCGAAACGAGCTTGAAAGGGCAAGGAATGAGGCTACGAGAGTTTTGCAGAGCGCAAAGGTTTCAAGCGATTACGTTTTTCAGGAGCTTGACCGTCTGAAGAAGGAAAAGGACAAGGCGTCCTTCCGTGAGGAATATGAAAAATCCCGTGCCGAGCTTCGACAGAGGCTGAAGCAGGGCGAAAAGGATGCCGACGTTAAGATAGAAATTGAAGAAGAGGAAGCCGAGCTTCCCCGTGACCTGGTCGTTGGCGATATCGTTCTTATTACCAATATCGGTAAAGAGGGCGTTGTTGAGAGAGTGCAGGGTGACACCATAACCGTAAAGACCGACAAGCTCTCTATGAAGGTTAAAAAGACTACCCTGAGGCTTCTCACCGAGCTGAAAAAGCTTGACGGCAAGAAGAAGGCTCAAAGGAGCGCAACCTACTCTCCACGACCCGACGTTAAGGCTGAAATTGACCTGCGTGGTATGACGGGTGACGACGCCTGGTTTATGGTGGACAAGTATCTTGACGATGCCAAGCGTGGCGCACTTTCCTCGGTTACACTTATTCACGGCAAGGGTACGGGCGCTCTGCGTGCAGCGTTATGGCGCTATCTGAAGTCCGACAAGCGTGTGGCAAACTACCACGTAGGCGCTTACGGCGAGGGCGACTTCGGCGTAACGGTAGTGGAGTTGAAGTGATTTATTTATAGCAGGACTCTGTCCTGCACCTGCAAGAGAACTTTTTGAAAAAAGTTCCCTTGACCCTCAAAAACTTTTGTCGAGGGGATTAAATATAATGGAACAAAATTCAGAAAATTACGTCTAAATATACAAAGGGGGTAACACAATGAAAGGCAAGGAAAGATGCAGAATACTCAAGGAAATCCGTCAGAGAATAGCTGACGAAAACAATATTGAATTTATTACGTCCGAATGTCAGCACAAGGGGGAATGCCGAGGCACTTGTCCCAAGTGTGAGGCCGAGGTGAGCTATCTGGAGCGTGAGCTTATGAGACGGCAAAGACTTGGCAAGAGCGTTGCCATTGCCGGAATTGCAGCGAGTCTTGTGTTGACGGGTGTGGGCTGTTCGCCCGACCCTATCGTCGACGAGCTTGAGGGTGATATGCGTGTGGAGGAAAGCACCCCCGGACTGCTGGAAGAAGGACCTTCAACCGACAACGGTGAGGAGGAGCTTATGGGTGAGCCTGTGGAAATTCAGGGAGACATTCCCTTCATCAACGAGGACGGAGAGGAAGACCTTAATCCCGACCTTCCCGAAATAGAAATGGGTGAGCTTCCCGAATATTTCTTCCCCGATGACGTGACCGAATACGACGATTATTCTCAAAGCTTTATAGAGTCTTCTCTGTCGGGTATGACAGTTGACGAGGTAAAGGCGGTATGGGGTGACGGCGATATGAATCAGACGGTTGAGGGCAACGGAATCGTTGCATACTTCACCGATGCTCACGACATCGTTATACACTACAACGTGGAAACCCGCGAGATACTCAACGTTACCACCATAGAGAACGATGAGAAGTAAAATATTATCCGTATCACGGCACAGATTGGGGACAGACGGTAAGGGGGTTACCACGTTGGTGGGCTTCTACGGATGTCCCCTTCGCTGTAAATACTGCCTCAATCCTCACTCCTTTGCCCCCGACACAAAAACCGAGGAGCTTACACCCACCGAGCTTTACGAAAGGCTGAAATGCGACGACCTCTACTTCGTGGCGACCGGTGGAGGAGTGTCCTTCGGTGGTGGAGAGCCACTGTTGAACATAGACTTTTTAGAGGAATTCAAGGGCATTGTGGGTGACAGATGGCGCATACTTGCCGAAACCTCTCTCTCGGTGGAGAAGGAGGCAGTAAAGCGTGCCGTTAAAGTCTTTGACGAATTCGTGGTGGATATCAAGGACACCGACCCCGAAATTTACCTTTCTTACACGGGGAAAAGGGTGGACAGAGCCCTTAACAACCTGAAAATGCTACTCTCCCTTGTGGGAAGCGACAAGGTGCTTGTCCGTCTTCCTCTCATTCCCCACTACAACACCGAGGAAAGCCGACAAAAAAGTGAAGCTCTCCTTCGTGAAATGGGCGTGACGAGGTTTGATAGGTTTGAGTACATTGTAAGGGCATAACGCATGGCGTTATGAGTTATATTCGCCCTTCGGCGAGTTATATTTGCTAACGCAAGTTATATTGCTTCGCAGTTATATTCCCTTCGGGAGTTAAGGTTGATTTTCCTCTGGAAAATCTTCAATCAAATTTTGTAATAAAAGATAACGGAACGCTGAAATAAAGCGTTCCGTTTCATTTTGATTTTTTGTCGTTTGTCAGACCGAGAATGTAGTCTGTTGTGGTGTTGTAAAGCAAAGCAAGCTTTTTAAGAACTTCTGTAGGAATATCTCTTTTCCCCAGCTCGTAATGCGAATATGCCACCTGACTGCAATTCAAATATTTCGCAACGTCGGTCTGCGTCAAATCTCTGTCTTCACGTAATTCTCTTATTCTTTTATACATTTTCACCCGACCAGTCCTTTCTGATAGAATTATACTATAAAACAAATTGTTGTATTGACTTTTAAAACAAAATGTTATATAATTATTGTGAAAAATGTTATATTCAACTCAAAAGAGGTAACGTTTTAAAAAACTATATGCTATAATATTGTATAATTTAAACAGAGGTGGTTTTTATGAAGAGCTTACTTGAAGATTTATGGTTTAGTTATCAATTGGAGAAAATGGGAGATCAAAGCGAAAAAAGAAAAGCGTTATTATGTGATTTAATTGAAAGGCAAAGGGAGTTGTCTGCGCAGATGAACGATTTACAGAAAAAGCTTTTTGAAGAATATGGGGAACTTTACGGAATGCTCAATTGCGAAACCGAAAAGGATTCATTTGTAGAAGGAGTACGCTTTGCAATTTCCTTTATACTTGAAGCAATATAAAACATTTGATTTTCGTAATAAGAAAACGGAACGCTCCGAACGTTCCGTTTCTTATTCTTTTGCATAAAACTATTGTAATTTTGCTACCATTATGCCTTTCTTGCTCAAAAATCAAGTGTTCGGTAAATATTTTTTCCGTTTTGTCATAAAATATTTATCGAACATCGAATATACTTTCGTCAAAAATTCAATCCAAAAAACAAAGGCGCACAGATTTAGAGATAACTTTCCGACGAAATTTTGCAAAAGACAAGGAAACAAGAGCAAGGCGAGGATAACTTACTTACGTAAGTTGACGAAGTCGAGTCTCGAAGTTGACGCAGTATTTCACGAAATTTCTAAGGAAAAAACAAAAGGCTATCCGTAAAGGATAGCCTTTGTTTGTTGACTTTAAAACCTTAATTACTTGATTTCAACAGTTGCGCCTGCAGCAGTAAGAGCAGCCTTGATTTCTTCTGCTTCTGCCTTAGCTACGCCTGTCTTGATTTCCTTGGGAGCTGCTTCAACGAGTTCCTTAGCTTCCTTAAGACCAAGACCTGTGATTTCACGAACTGCCTTGATAACTGCAAGCTTGCCCTCGCCTGCTGAAGCAAGAATTACGTCGAATTCTGACTTCTCTTCTGCTGCGGGAGCGTCACCTGCTGCAGGAGCTGCTGCTACTGCTACGGGAGCTGCTGAAACGCCGAATTCCTCTTCAAGAGCCTTAACAAGGTCTGCAAGCTCGAGGATTGTGAGAGCTTTGATTTCTTCTAAAATGTTCATTGTCTTTTCTGTTGCCATTTTAATGTACCTCCGAATTAAATTAGTGTTATGCGATCAAGCCGCATTTAAAATATTTTGTTTGATTATTCTGCAGCGGGAGCTTCCTCTGCTGCGCCGCCTTCCTTGTCGATCTTGCCTTGCAATACATAAGCAAGTCCGTAAAGAGGGCTCTGGATACTTCCGAGAAGCTTTGCAATAAGACCTTCCTTTGAAGGAATGCTTGCAAGGTTCTCAACACCTGCTGCGTCGATAACGCCACCGTCTACGTAGCCTGCCTTGATAGTGTAATCCTCATGGTCCTTAGCGAACTTGGAAAGTATCTTAGCGGGAGCAACGGGGTCTGTCTCTGAGTAAGCAATAGCTGTCATACCCTCGAGATGAGCGTTGAGGTCTGTGTAACCGAGGTTTTCAAAAACAAACTTAAGCTGTGTGTTCTTTACTACCTTATAAGTTACGCCTGCCTTTGTAAGCTCTTTTCTGAGATTGGTATCGTCTTCAACGTTGGTCTTGTAGTAGTTTACAAGTACGCCAGCCTGTGAAGCCTTCAACTGCTCGGTAAGCTCTGCTACTGCTGACTGCTTTGCAGCCAGAATCTTTGCACTTGACATTCGTGTTTCACCTCCGTGGTAATTTTGAAATAAAAAAGGTTCCTTCACCAACCGATGAAAGAACCGTAAATTACAAAAAATATACGTAAGTACAGATTTTAAAATTCAAGATTTTCCTCGGTAGGCGAATATTACGACGCTTTAGCGTCACCTACTGTCTTAGGTCAACAGGCGTATTATATACTAAAAGTGTGGTTTTGTCAATACCTTTTTTATTTTTTCTGAAAAAAACTTTATTTGGCACAAATCACAAAAAAAGTTTTTTAAAATCCGTAAAAAATGCCCTTATAACGATTGACACCAAATGCTAAAAAGTATATAATATATGTAACTATATATAATATGGGGTTTTATATACTCAACTCGGAAAGGAGGGCAAAAATGCCGATAACCGTTAAGCACGGCTCTAAAAAAAGCATTCCACTTATGAAGGAGCTTTGGCGAGAGGTTTTTCACGATAGCGACGAATTTATCGACACCTTCTTTTCAACCTTTTACAGACCTCGACGCACCCTTCTTGCCTTTGAGGGCAAGGAGCTGGTAAGTATGCTCTTCTGCATGGACGTGGGCGCAAGGTACTTCAGAAAAAAAGTCAAGTGCGCTTATCTGTACGGCGTTGCAACGAAGCTCTCCGAAAGGCGCAGAGGACATTTCCGTATGCTTCACGAGAGACTTATTGAGGAGCTGAGGGCAAGGCATTACGACGCTGTTCTGGTTATGCCTGCCGAGGATTCCCTCTTTAATTTCTATAAGGATTTTGGATATACTATATCCCTGAAGCGCTTTGAGTACGCCCTTACCACCTCGGATATTGAGGAGGTTCACGACCTGTCGGAAATATGGCAGGCAAAGCGTGAGCTTTTCAAGAAATCCAACTACGGACTTCAGGTGCTTGAAACCGAGGCTCAATTTATTGAAAGCCGAAAGGACCACAAATTCTTCCGATACGGCTCCTCCTATCTCGCCTTTGCAAAGGAGAAGGGCAGGTACGTGCTTTACGAGACCATTTGCCCCAACGGCGAGGGAGTCCCCGTTGAGAGAACTCACTACGAAAGAAGCGCTCAGCTCTACGACCTGAACGGCGTTATGGATGCAGAGCTTTTGGAAAAGCAAAAGCCCGAGCTTAGCTATCTACTTAACTGAAAGGAAACCGTATGTCAAAGCTTTTAGACAGTATTATAAAAGAATATCCTCACAAAATAGAGCTTCACTGCCATTCGTCAAACGTCAGCCGTTGCTCTCAGATATCCATTCCCGAAATGATAAGCACCTATAAGTTTGAGAAATATTCGGGTCTGGTTATAACCAATCACTTCTACCCCTGGCAGCCAAAAACGAAAATCGGCTACAAAAAATACGTTGACGACTTTATAAAGGAATACTACGCTCTCGCCGAAAAGGGTGAGGCTAACGGAATAAAGGTTTATCTCGGTATGGAGATACGCTTCGAGGAAAACGAAAACGATTATCTGGTTTACGGCATTGACGAGGATTTTGTGAGAAACGCAATTTCCCCCAAGATGAAAACCCTGAGGGATTTCGTATCCTCGGCAAAGAACGATAAAAATCTGATTTTGCAGGCGCACCCCTTCCGTACGGGTATGACTCTTATGCCCTCCGACCTTCTTGACGGAATCGAGGTATACAACGTTCACCCCAACCACAACTCGCGCGTTGGCTTTGCTGCAAAGTACGCTGAGGAAATCGGTGGTGTCTGCACCTGTGGTACGGATTTCCACCACACAGGTCAGGGCGCTCTTTCGGCTCTGCTGACAAGAGAGCTTCCCCGTGACTCCTTTGATTTGGTAAACTACATCAAAAACGAGCCGGTGTACAAAATCGGAAGCAGTATAATCACCTTCTGAAAGGAGAAAATAATGGTATATCTTTTTCTTGCAAAGGGATTTGAGGAAATAGAGGCGCTCACCCCCGTTGACGTATTGCGTCGGGCAGGGGTGGAGGTAAAGACGGTAAGCATAACCGACAGTCTCTCGGTTATGGGAGCCCACGGAATCGAGGTCAAGGCAGACCTTACCCTTGAGGGCTACGACGAGGAATGTGCCGAAATGATAATTCTTCCCGGTGGAAGCGAGGGCACTCAAAACCTTGAGAACAGTGAAAAAATAAGAGAAATAATTCTGTCAGCTACAGAGCGTGGACTTTATATTGCTGCAATCTGCGCAGCCCCCACTATACTTGCAAAAATGGGCTTACTCAACGGCTTGAAGGCTACCTGCTATCCCAGCCTTGCCTCAGTCCTTATTGAAAACAAGGTCAAGTTCAAAAACGACAAGGTGGTATGTGACAAGCGTTTTATTACCTCAATGGGAGCAGGCACCAGTGGAGAATTTGCCTTTACCCTGGTGGATAAGCTTTTGACGAAGAAGGATTCGGATAACTTACGAATTTCGATGGTTTACTAAAATTTTGGAGAAAATATGAACGGGAAAATACCTGTAAGGGAAGAAAAAAGAGCGCTCAGGCATAAATACGCAGCCGTACGTCAGGCTATACACAAGGATGACCGTCTTGAAAAATCAAGGGCAATCTGCGCCAATTTTTTAAAGACTATGTCATACGCCCACGCCGACGTTATTCTGCTCTACCATTCTATAAATCAAGAGGTTGATACAACCGAGCTTATAAGCGCCGTTCTCAAGTCGGGAAAGCGTGTGGCTCTCCCGGTCTGCCGTGAAAACGGACAGATGTTCTTCCGTTATATAACCAGCGAGGAACAGCTTACAAAGGGCTTTTTCTCTGCCCCCGAGCCTGACGAGAGCTGTGAAAAATTCGTTTCAGCCCGTCACGCGCTCTGCGTTATACCTGCCATTGCCTTTGACCGTCAGGGCTATCGCCTGGGCTACGGAAAGGGCTATTACGACAGATACCTTACAGACCCTTCAATCGTCAAGGTGGGCTTCGTTTACCACGAGCTTTTGGTGGACAGACTCCCCAGAGGACGCTTCGACCTTGCCTGCGACCTGGTGATAACCGAGAAGGGAGTGTTCAACACAGGTGAAAAATAAAAAGACTGCCATTGCAACGCCCCTGCTGGTGTCGGTAATACTTTTTCTTATTCCCATATCGGAAAAGCTTTTACAGTTAACCGTTGAACGTGACAGTAACATAATACTTTCGGCAAGCGCCGTACAGCTTTTCATTTTCGCCGTACCCGTTGCCTTTTACTGTAAAATACGGGGCTTGGATTTTTTTGAAAGAGCAAGGGTGAAGCCCCTGCCTCTGTCAAATATTCCCTTCGTTATAGCCTCTGCCTTTACTTATCTTTTTACGGCAATAATAATTCTGTATATCGAATTTAATTTTCTGTCCTTCAACGCAGAATCGGTGCTTGTACCCGAGGCGTCGTCACCCGACGGACTTGGACTTGCTCTTGCCTACGTTATAGTACCTGCCATTGCCGAGGAATTCTTTTTCAGAAGCATTATTATCAGCGACTATTCGGAGTACAACGGCGTTATTGCAATAACCGTGTCGGCTCTCTTTTTTGCAATGCTTCATTTTTCCTTCGTTCAGTTCCCTCTCTACTTCCTGCTGGGAATAATACTTGCCATGATGACCTACGTCACCGGCTCCTCCTTCCCTGCTATGGTGGTACACCTTATAAACAACGGGGCAACGGTATTTTTCGGAAGCTCCATAAGTGCCTTCCTCAAGGAGTCATCCTCCTCCGTAATTCTGGCGTTTATACTTGTGGTAGCGTTTATGGCGTCAATTGCATCTATGCTGTCCACAATGGAAAACATATATGAAAAAAGAAGTATTCTGTATCAGGCAGGAGAGCTTCCCGGCTCTCGCCGTGACGCCGTAGGAAATATGGCTCGGGCAGGCAGAGTTGAAGCAAAGGAAGAAAAGACGGTGCTTCGCAAAGCAGGAATATTTCTTTCCCCCACCTTCCTTCTGACAGTTTTTCTTTTCATTCTGATAACGTTTGATATTATATAGCGACAAGTCGTCGCTAAATGCAAAATGCAAAATGCAAAATGAAAAATTGTGGTTGATTTGCTTTGCAAATCTTCAATAATTGGGAATTTCGCACAGCGAAATTGTCCTTAATTCTACATTCTACATTCTGCGTTTAATCATACGATTAAGTATTTCCTATAAAACAAGACAAGGAGACGTAAATGGACAACAAAACCAATCTCCCCGAAGAAAAGGACGCCAAGGTATATGCAACGGACGACGTTTTGCCCGTGGGTAAAAGGTCTGACGCCGTGCATGAGAGCGACGTAAGGCGCGTGCGTGCAAAGCGTGACATCAAAGAAGAAAACAATAAGACGAGAACAGACATTCCCACAGGCTCGGTTGAGGTAAAGGAAGTAAAAAGACAGAAGCCCCAGGAGCCTATGTATGAGGAAAATCCAACGCTTGAAGAGGAAGAGCCTATGACGAAAAGCATTTTTGAAATGCTGGGCAAGGGACTTTTGTACTTCGTTTTCGTTATTGCAGTATCGGTTATCCTTACTTACTATGCAATTACTATGGGCAACGACATTTTCGCCTTTGTAAAGGATGCCGACACCGTAGAGATAGTGCTTGACGAGGACGATGGCATTGACGAGATTGCCACCATGCTTCACGAACAAGGGGTTATTCAATATCCCGGTCTGTTCAAGCTTTATAATTCCTTCAAGAACAGGGACGCCAAGTCGGAGCAGGAGTTCGTGCCCGACACCTACGTTTTTGAGGCAAACCTTAACTACGACGAGCTTATCGCAAAGTTTGAGAAGTCCTCTCCCGTGAGAGCCATCGTTGACATCACCTTCCCCGAGGGAATTTCGGCTGACGAAATGATAGAAATTTTCCTTGAAAACGGAATAGGCAGTCGCGAGGGCTTCGAGGAAGCCGTAAAAAGCTCTCTCATTTACGATATGAAATATAAATTCCTCACAGACCTTCAGGAGCTTGAAAGAGCAGGCTTTAAGGAGGGCAGAAAATACGCACTTGAGGGATATCTCTATCCCGACACCTATCAGTTCTACACCGATTCGTCGGAAATAGACGCTATTTCAAAGCTTCTTCGCACCTTCAACGTAAGATTTGAGGAAGAATACTATGCGCGCTGCGAGGAGCTTGGACTGTCGGTTGACGATGTGGTAAACATTGCTGCCATAGTTCAGAAGGAAACTAAATACAGTAGCGAATACCCCGTTGTTTCCTCACTCTATCACAATAGACTGAACGCTCCCACCTCATTCCCAAGGCTTCAATGCGACTCCACCTATCTGTACGCTTATCCCGACAGACGTGAGGGACTTACCCTTGACGAAATGAAGAACAGTAAGAATCCTTACAGCACCTACTCCCACGACGGACTTCCACCCTCTGCTATATGTAATCCCAGCCTTGATGCAATTATTGCAGCCCTCTATCCCAACGCTGAGGACTCAAGTGGAAGGTCATACACCTACTACTATATGGTTGCCAGACCCAACGGATACCACTATTTCGCAACCACCGAGAGTGAGCATATAAGCAATATTGCAAGAGCTAACGGAGAGAAGGGTGAATGATGGAAGCAATAATTTTAATTCTAACCATTATAAACAGTATCGTATTAATTCTACTCCTTATAAAATCCTTTAAGAAAAACGACTCGGGCGACCTTGCCGACGAGCTGAGAAAAAACCGAATGGAGATTACCTCGGGCATTTCGGCGTCAATAGGTACTCTTTCGGAAAGTTTGAAAGCCACCTCGGAAATGCAGAGCAAGGTTATAAAGACCGAGCTTGAGGCGATAGCAAGCCGTGAAGCCCAGCTTCGCGACTCGCTGATTGAGAGCCTTCAGACCAATGACAGACATATGACCTCAAAGCTTGAAACCTACTCCGAAAAGCTTGGTGAAATCAAAACCACTCTTGAAACCAGAGTGAAGGCGATGGAGGAGTCCAACGCCAAAAAGCTTGACGAAATGAGAACGGTGGTTGACGAAAAGCTTCAGTCCACCCTTGAGGAAAGAATAAGCCGAAGCTTCAAGGAGGTCAGTGAGCGTCTTGAACAGGTATATAAGGGACTTGGCGAGATGCAGACCCTTGCAACAGGCGTGGGCGACCTTAAAAAAGTGCTTTCCAACGTCAAAGCACGAGGAATACTCGGTGAAATTCAGCTTGGTGCAATCCTTGAGGATATGCTGACACCCGATCAGTACGAAACCAACTGCGTTACCGTTGAGGGCTCGAGAGACCCCGTTGAATATGCAGTGAAGCTTCCCGGTAGCTCCGAGGGCTCTCACGTTTATCTGCCCGTTGACTCAAAGTTCCCGGTAGACGCCTACGTAAATCTCAACGATGCCTACGAATCGGCTGACCCCGAAAAGCTGAACGAGGCGAAAAAGATACTTATAAGCCGTATCAAGTCCTTTGCAAAGGACATTCGTGACAAGTACGTTTCACCCCCTGCTACTACCGATTTTGCAATAATGTTCCTTCCAACAGAGGGGCTTTATTCGGAGGTAGTCAAGTTAGGTTTGGTTGAAATTCTGCAAAACGATTATAAAGTAACTGTGGCAGGACCTACCACCATGGCAGCGCTTCTCAACAGCTTGAGAATGGGCTTCAGGACGCTGGCTATACAAAAGCGTTCGGGAGAAATCTGGGCTACCCTTGGCGCAGTCAAGACCGAGTTCGGTAAGTTTGAAGAGGTGCTTACTGTTGCACAGAACAGACTTACACAGACCTCAAACGAAATTGAAAAGCTCATTGGCACGAGAACCAAGGCTATCAATCGCAAGCTTCGTGGCATAACGGCGCTTCCCGAGGAAGCAACGGCTGAATATTTCCCTGCGTCAGAAGACGTGTAGTGGCAAGCCACCGGCAAATGCAGAATTAAGGAGAATTTCGATTTGCGAAATTTACAATTAAAGTTAATTTAAAAAATTACATAAAAACAATGAAGAAAAAATACGAAAAATAAAAGGAGAAATAAATATGGCTTACTACTTCAAGGAATGTTCACACACCTTTAACGAGTATCTTCTCGTTCCCGGCTATTCAAGCGCAGAATGCGTAGCCTCAAAGGTATCACTTAAAACACCTCTGGTAAAATTCAAAAAGGGTGAGGAGCCTGCAATCAGCCTCAACGTACCCATGACCTCTGCTATAATGCAGTCGGTATCCGACGATAAGCTGGCAATTGCTCTTGCCAAGGAGGGTGGTATTTCGTTTATTTTCGGCTCACAGACTATTGAAAATCAGGCTGCAATGGTAGCAAGAGTTAAGAACTACAAGGCAGGCTTCGTTGTAAGCGACTCAAACATCAAGCCCGACGACACCCTTGCAGACGTTGTTGAGCTTTCGGCAAAGACGGGACACTCAACCATTGCCGTAACAGACGACGGAACGGCAAACGGCAAGCTTCTTGGTATTGTAACGGGCAGAGACTACAGAGTTTCAAGAATGGACTTCTCCACAAAGGTTTCAGAGTTTATGACTCCCTTTGAAAAGCTTATAACTGCAAGCAAGGACACCACTCTCAAAACTGCCAACGACATTATCTGGGACAACAAGCTCAACTCTCTTCCCATCATTGACGACAATCAGAGACTTCTTTACATGGTATTCCGTAAGGACTATTCAACACATAAGGAAAATTCTCTTGAGCTTATAGATTCAAACAAGCGATACATGGTAGGCGCCGGAATCAACACCCGTGACTACGAGGAAAGAGTGCCGGCACTTGTTGAGGCAGGCGCAGACGTGCTTTGCATCGACTCGTCGGAGGGCTTTACCGAATGGCAGTCAAGAACTATTGCCTTTATCCGTGAAAAGTACGGCGACACCGTAAAGGTTGGTGCAGGTAACGTAGTAGACCGTGAGGGCTTTATGTTCCTTGCAGAAGCAGGCGCTGACTTTATTAAAATCGGTATCGGTGGTGGCTCAATCTGTATTACCCGTGAGCAGAAGGGTATCGGACGTGGACAGGCAACTGCAGTTATCGAGGTTGCGGTGGCAAGAGACGAATATTATGAAAAGACGGGTATCTATATTCCCATCTGTTCTGACGGAGGTATTGTATACGACCACCACATCACCCTTGCGCTTGCTATGGGCGCTGACTTCGTAATGCTTGGCAGATACTTCGCAAGATTTGACGAAAGCCCCACCAACAAGCTCAACATCAACGGAAACTACGTTAAGGAATATTGGGGCGAGGGCTCAAACCGTGCAAGAAACTGGCAGAGATATGATATGGGTGGCGACAAGAAGCTTTCCTTCGAGGAGGGCGTTGACTCCTACGTTCCCTATGCAGGCTCACTGAAGGACAACGTTACGATGACTCTCAGCAAGGTGAAGTCAACCATGTGTAACTGTGGATGCCTTTCAATCCCCGAATTCCAGAAGAACGCTAAGCTTACTCTCGTTTCATCTACAAGTATTATCGAGGGTGGCGCACACGACGTTATTCTTAAGGAAAGCTCAACCAAGGTAATCAAGTAATCAAATAAACCTTTGAGAAGAGTGCTTTGTAAAAAGCACTCTTCTCAAAAAAGGATATTATTATGAAAGAAAACATCAAGGCGTTTTTAGACCCCGTTGCCGAGGTTTTAAAACGCATTTTTACTCCCTTGCCAAAGGGCAGACTGATAAAGGGCTGGCTTGCCCCCATAATCCGTATTATGGGCTTTCTGTCAATGGCAATATTCCCTCTGTGTTGCTGGGTGACGCTGGAGTTTATACATTTTTACAGTAAGACCAGATTTCTCGCCTTCATAGAGAAAAGACAGCCTGCCGTAATCTTCGGCATAATGCTTATCTATCTTCTCTATCTTCTCACCCTGCTTATAGTTAAAAAGGGCGCTATAGCAAGTGGAATCTTGGGCATTGTCACGGTGCTTGCATCGGTTGCCAACTATTACAAGTATGCGCAGGTGGGAGATTATCTCTACCCCTGGGACATTGCACAGCAGGCAGGAAACTTAGGCGAGCTTTCAACCTTTCTGACCATTCCCTTTCCACGCTGGGCGTTAGTGCTTTACGTGGGACTTGCAGTGCTTATCCTCATAACCCTTATATCGAAGGTGGAGCTTCCACTTCATTCACTTGTAAGGCTCCCCTTTATTATAATGATTATCTTCGGTATGTATAACGCCTGCGATACCCCCGAAAAGTCCACGGTGCTTCTCAACAAGCACTCCCTTTACTTCGAGGATATGGCGTTGCAGACCTCCAACTATTCGGCAAACGGTTTTGTGGGCGCTTTTACGGTCAATATACTTTCTACCGGTGTAAATCAGCCCGAGCATTATTCGGAAGCTACGGTGAACGACATACTTTCACTCTACGGAGAAACGCCTGCAGGCGAGAGCTTCAAAAATCCCGATATAATTCTCATTCTTTCGGAAAGCTTCTGGGACCCCACCAAGCTTCCCAACGTTGAATTTTCGGTTGACCCCATGGCAAATTTCAGAGAAATTGCATCGAGAGACGGGGCGATAAGCGGTAACTTCTATACTACGGGCTTTGGAGGAGGTACCGTCAGACCTGAATTTGAGGTGCTGACGGGACTAACCACCGACTATCTGCCCGGTGGAAGCGTGCCCTATCAGTATATAACCGAGGATACCGAAAGCTACGTTTCCATATATAAGGAGCTTGGCTATCGCACGCTGGCAATTCACCCCTACACCTCAAGCTTCTATCTGAGAAAGCAGGGCTACCCCTATATCGGTATAGACGAGCTTTATTTTGAGGACAAGCTCTATCCCTTAAAGGAGGTGCCTCTCACCATTTCGGGCAAACAGATTTCGGACTCCAGCTTCGTTGACTATATAAAGTATTATATGGAGCAGAGCGAGGGGGACACCTTCGTGTTCGGCATCAGTATGGAGAACCATCAGCCCTACACCAACAAATTCGACCACTTTGATATAGAGGTCACGTCTGATGCTCTGTCTGAAAGCGTGCTTGCCGACACTAAAAACTTCACACAAGGGGTTTACGAAGCCGACCTTGCCCTTAAGAAGCTGGTTGACTATATTGATTCAAGGGAAAAGGAAACGGTATTGGTTTACTTCGGTGACCACCTTCCCACCCTTGGAGCAAACTACGGCGCTTATACCCAGAGTGGAGCTATCACCCTTGAGGGAATGACGGCAGAGATGAATAAATTCCTCTACTCTACCCCCTTCCTTGTGTATGCAAACTTTGAGCTTGAGGAAAGTGATATGCTGAAGGAGGGCAAGGACAACGAGATAGCGTCCTACAACCTTATGAACGCAGTTGCCACTCTCATTGACGCGCCGAGAACACGCTATATGCACTTTCTTGAGGACTATTTCAACGCTCACCCGGCATGCAACGTAAGACTGTGGAGCATAAATAAAAAGCCCTTCCAGGAGTTTATCGAAGCCCACAAGATTATCACCTACGACAGAACGGTAGGAGAAAAATACAGCTTTTAATAGGCTTCATATTTGGGTTAAAACCGAAAATGAAAAGATTATGATTTGATAACAGTATGCTCGCGAGTGATATAAAGAGTGAACACACTTCTTCATTGTCACAGACCTTTTAAGGTAGAAAGCTTCGCTTTCTTCCATCTGTGAAAATTTCATTTTCTTCGTCCCTTGCTTGCACTGCCGTACACTTGTACGGCTACGGCTTCGCAATTGACGATTTTAACTCCAAATCTGTACGCCTTTTGGACGCAGTTTTTATATTATGACAATGATGAAATGAAAAAAAGAATTAAAATTATTGTAATTATTTTGATATGCTTTATAGCGATAGCGTTGACGGTGACACTTGGCGTAAACGCATATTTAAAAGCAAGTGTAGAAAATCAGATACTCACTGCCGAGGGCGCTATGGAGTTAACCGACGTCGACTGCATTTTAGTGTTAGGATGTCTGGTGCGTCCCGACGGAACGCCAAGTGGAATGCTTGAGGACAGACTGACAACGGGTGTTGAGCTTTGGGAGACCGGCGTTTCAGACACTCTCCTTATGAGTGGTGACCACGGCACCAAGGAATACGACGAGGTCAACTCTATGCGCAACTTTGCCGTTGAAAGGGGCGTTCCCGTTGAGCGTGTGTTTATGGACCACGCAGGCTTTTGCACCTATGACAGTATATATAGACTAAAAGAGGTATTTAAGGCGAAAAAGGTTGTAATCGTAACTCAGGAGTATCACCTTTACAGAGCCCTCTATATAGCCAACGCTCTGGGTATTGAGGCGTGGGGCGTGCCTGCCGACCTGCATCGCTATTACGGACAGATAAGACGCGACCTGCGTGAAATCGTGGCTCGCAACAAGGACTTTCTGTATTGCATATTTAAGCCGTTGCCCAAATATCTGGGCGACACCATTGACCTCAACGGTGACGGCAGAGTAACCGAAGGGTAAATTGCATAATGCATTAAAAAGGCAAGAGAAAAAATTTTCTCTTGCCTTTTTTATAGAATGAACAATTAACAATGCACAATGCACAGTTAAGAAAAATTTGCCAAGGGCAAATTATCCATCATTTTGCATTTTGCATTTTGCATTCTGCATTTTACATTACAAAAGCAAGACGATAATTCGTCTTGCTTTTGTTTTATGCCGTTATTTACCAAGTATTGCAAGGAAACGACCGTACGCATCATCAAAGGCTTCCGTGCCAACCGGCTCGTAGCACTTGATTTCAAAGGAGTTGCGTACTATCTCACGGGCCTCATGGATATCCTTGATTTCGCCAAGCGCCATTGCCTGAACTGCAATGTTACCGATGGCAGTTGCCTCAACGGGTCCTGCGTAAACAGGCTTTCCACAAGCGTTGGCAGCAAGCTGACAGAGAGGCGCTTCCTTGGTACCACCACCAACGATGTTGATGTAAGGAACCTTCTTTCCACTTACCTCTTCTATCTTCTCTACGGTGTAACGATACTTCATAGCAAGGCTCTCGAAGATACAACGAACGATTTCGCCCTTTGTCTGAGGCACGTACTGACCTGTACGGCGACAGAATTCGGCAATTCTGCGAGGCTCGTCACCGGGAGGCGCAAACTCGGGCGCATCGGGGTCGATGAAGCACTTGAGAGGCTCGGACGCCATTGCCATATCGGAAAGCTGGTCGTATGTGGTCTTTTCACCCTCACGCTCCCACTGGCGCTTGGATTCCTGCTCAAGCCAGAGACCCATAATATTTTTAAGAAGTCGGATAGTTCTTCCGTATCCACCCTCGTTTGTGAAGTTATATTTGGTTGTAATATCGTTTATGATAGGCTCGGGACACTCACAGCCCATAAGCGACCAGGTGCCACTGCTTATGTATACGAAATTATCGTGGTCGGCGGGAACGCTGACAACGGCTGATGCAGTGTCGTGGGCAGTTACGTTGATAACCTTGGCGTTCAGCTTGCCAATCTCGTCGGTAATGGCAGGAAGAAGGTCACCAAGCACGTTGCCGGGCATAACTATATCCTGAAGGAGATGGGTGGGCATATCGAACTTCTTCAGAAGCTCGTAGTCCCAATTACGCTCCTTGGCGTTGAGCATCTGAGAGGTAGAAGCAATGGTATATTCGCTCTTTGCAATACCCGTAAGGAAATAGTTGAGAAGGTCGGGTGTAAAGAGCATTTTGTCAGCCTTTTCAAGAATCCAGGGATCGTCCGAAAGCTTGGTAGCAAGAAGCTGGAAAAGGGTATTGAAATTCATAAACTGGTTGCCCGTTGTTTTATAAATTTCATCTGCAGGAACAATCTTGAACGCCTTTTCGAGAATACCCTGTGTACGAACGTCACGGTAGTTGTAGGGGTTCTGCATAAGCTGTCCCGATTTGTCAAGGAAGCCCACGTCAACGCCCCAGGTATCAATACCGATTGAGGCAATATCCTTGTCGTCAGAATTCACGCACTTGCCGAGAGCAAGCTTGATTTCGTGGAATATTCTCATAATATCCCATCTGAACGAGCCGTTAATCAGAACGGGTTCGTTGGGGAAACGGTGGTTTTCGCGAAGATAAAGCTTATTTCCGTCAAACGAGCCTACAATGCCTCTGCCACTGGAAGCACCAAGGTCTATGGCTAACATTTTAAGCATAACTGTATTTCTCCTTGATTATTTTTTTCATATATAAATTATACTTTTTTTGTGCGTATTTGTCAATATCCCCAAGCCACTATTTTCCTTTTTAAACTATATGACGAAATTACGAAATTTCGTGATTTTTTCTTGACATTATTACGAAAATATGTTATTATTATGCTACCTTAAGGAAAAGGAGGATGTGGCTATAGCCAAATAAAAAGTTGAAAGGCGTGAGGAAGGATGAATATTGATGAATACCTTAACGCTTTCGAGAGGTACCGAAAAACCGTTATGAGACTTGAAAGTGCCTTCAGGGAAGTGTGGGGTGAGGAGGATGCAGAAAACGGCAGTCGTTGTCTTTCTGCAAGATGGATGATTGGATTGATGGATTATGATGAATTGGAAAGAGAGTATACGAGGAAGAAAAGAATTCTCCGCCAAGCAACAGAAAGGCTTCAAAGAGCAATATCCGAAATCCCCGACGACAAAATTGCCAACTATCTTGTGTGCAGATATTTGTACCGAATGACAAACGAAAAAATCGCTGACCATTTCAATTACTGCCCGAGACAGATTTACCGAATTGCCTCAAAGGCAAAAAAACAGCTCTACCGTGAGCTGTTAAAGGAAATGCCCAGGGTAAAGCGTTGGAAGAAGTACAAGCGCTTCAGACGTTCACCCGTTCAGCGCAAGAAACGCACTCTGAGAAAGTACGGCAGGCGCGCCAGAATGGCATCGTCGGAAAAAAAGCAGAAGTAAGCATTGCTTACTTCTGTTTTTTTAGTTATTAATAATTTCGTTGTACGCAATCTCTGCAGAGCTTAATTCCTTGTTACATTTTATAGTGTAAAAGTCAACGCCTTCAATCACCTTGTCAAGTATACCAAGAGTTTTCACAAGGGCGTTTTGGTCTGCAGGCTTATACACCTGAGGGAGAAGCCTGTGCAACACGTTTTTGTCAAGCTTTTCGCAGGAGTTTGAGGTTGCACGCTCAATGAAGCAAACCTTTTTCAAGGGTGTTTTCATATTTGTATGAAGCCTCTCCTTGCCTGCCCATGGAGTGCCGTAGGCGTAAAGGTTACCATCAACGAGGCGTATGAGGGGCTTGTCCCCGTTTACAACCGTCAGACGATTGCCCAGAAGCGCCTTCCAATTGGTCATATGGGTGGTTTTTCCCACTCCGCTTTTTGCAAGAAAGGCAATTCCACATCCGTCAACGTCGATGACGGTGCCATGCATCAGAAAAGCGTCGTGGCAGGGTAGCCACTCGGCGATTTTTCTGTATACGGCAAGGCTTTCAAGATAGCCCATATTGTCAACGCCGTCTGCCTGCTCTCTCTTTATTTCTTCCTCGGTCACCGTTACCGAAAGGTGAGGAGTGCCGTCGCTTAGATAGTCGGCGCAGGTTTCCTCTAAATAGCCGTATTTATTGTCTATAAGAAAATTAAAATCAGCTAATCTTAAATTCAGCATTTTATCACACCAGCGTGGCTGCAACCACTGCCTTTATGGTATGCATTCTGTTTTCTGCCTCGTCGAAAACGATACTGTTTTTGCTTTCAAAAACGGCGTCGGTAACCTCAAGCTCGGTCAGACCGAACTTCTCGTTTACGGCTCTGGCTACGGCTGTGTTAAGGTCGTGGTAGGCAGGCAGACAGTGCATAAATACGGTTTCGGGCTTTGCCATTGACATAAGCCTTTCATTTACCTGATAGGGCATAAGAGCCTCTATTCTCTCCTTCCATACCGAGTCGGGCTCACCCATTGATACCCACACGTCGGTATAGATAGCGTCTGCGTTTGCAACTGCTTCGGCAGGATTTTCGGTATATTTAAGTATTGCTCCACTTTCCTTGGCAAGCTTTTCGGCAGCGTCTCTCAATTCACTTGAGGGGAAATACTCCTTGGGTGCGCAAACGGTGAAGTTTACGCCCATAATAGCCGAGCCAACCAGCAGAGAATTGCCCATATTGAAGCGAGCGTCACCCATATATACCAGATTTATTCCCTTGAGCTTGCCGAAATGCTCACGAATGGTAAGAAAGTCTGCAAGAATCTGGGTGGGGTGGAATTCGTCTGTAAGTCCGTTCCATACGGGAACGCCTGCGTATTTGGAGAGGTCCTCGACTATCTCCTGCCCGAAGCCTCTGTACTCAATGCCGTCGAACATTCTGCCAAGCACTCTTGCAGTGTCGGCAATGCTCTCCTTTTTGCCTATCTGTGAGCCGGTGGGGTCAAGGTAGGTTACTCCTGCGCCCAAATCACGACAGGCAACCTCAAAGGCGCATCTGGTACGGGTGCTGGTCTTTTCAAAAATAAGGGCTACGTTCTTCCCTTCACAAATTCTGTGAGGAATTCCGTTTTTCTTTTCCTTCTTCAGCTTTGAGGCGAGGTCAAGGAGATACTCTATTTCCTCTGCCGTATAATCAAGAAGCTTTAAAAAGCTTCTGCCTTTAAGTGAAACCATAGTTGTATCCTTTCATAGCAAGGCTTCATATTTGGGCTAAAACCGAAAATGAAATGAGTTTTCATATTCGGTTTAATGCTTCTCGTTCACACAAAGAATGAACAAAACTCTCCCAAAAGCCGATTTTTTTAGGGTAGAAAATCTTGCGATTTTCTTTGAATTGTAAAAATTTCATTTTCTTCGCGTGTTGCTCGGACTGGCGTACCATTGTACGCCTACGCCTTCGCACTACGCGATTTTATCTCCAAATCTGCGCGCCTTTTGAGGCAGTGTGTGGAAAGTGGCTGTGCGAGGTGTAGCGAATTAGCGAAGCACTCGCTTCACGCCATTGCTTCAAGCAATACGTCAACGGCTTTTTTAAGGTCACTCCACTCGATGTTGAGAGGAGGCAAAAGCCGTACCTTGTTTTTAGCCTTTATTGCGATAACGCCTTTATCACGGCAGAGAGAGAGTATTTCTCCAACGTCCTTTTCACACTCGATGCCAATCATAAGACCTGCGCCACTGACGCTCTTGACACCTTGGGCGCCCTCGAATGCCTTGAATATATATTCGCTCTTTTCACGAACCTCTGAAAGAAGCTTATCGTCAATTCTGGAAATAATGGAAAGTGCACCTGCGCAGGCTACGGGGTTTCCGCCAAAGGTGGAGCCGTGGTCACCGGGCTTCAGGGTATCCTTTACCTTCTCACCCAGCATTGCAACGCCAAGGGGAAGTCCTCCCCCTATTCCCTTTGCAGTGGTAACGATATCGGGGGTGATACCGTAGTTCATATAGTTATAAAGGGCGCCCGAGCGTCCGTTGCCCGTCTGCACCTCGTCAACGATGAGAAGTATATCTTCCTTTTCGGCAATTTCCACGAGAGTGTCCACAAAGCTCTTTTCAAGGGGAAGCACTCCACCCTCTCCCTGAACGGTCTCAAACATAATAGCTGCAACCTTGTTTTCACCAACAAGTTTCTTTACGTCCTCACAGTTATTGGGCTCGGCGTAAACGAAGCCCTCTGTTAGAGGTAAAAAGTCCTTATGGAAAACGTCCTGTCCCGTTGCTGCAAGCATTGAGATAGTTCTTCCGTGGAAGCTGTTTTTCAAGGTTATTACGGTGTTGTATTCTGCGCCCTTTTTCTCGGCTGCGTACTTTCTCGCAACCTTTACGGCAGTTTCGTTTGCTTCTGCTCCCGAGTTGGAGAAGAACACCTTTTTCATACCCGTTCTCTTGCAAAGAAGCTCTGCAAGGTCAGCGCAGGGCTGAGAGTAAAACAGATTTGAGGTGTGCTGAATTTTGCCAAGCTGAGCCGTCACGGCTTCAATCCACTCGCTGTCGCCAACGCCGAAAGCGTTTACGGCGATACCCGTACCCAAGTCAATATATTCCTTGCCGTTTTCGTCCTTAACTCTCGCGCCCTTGCCCGAAACAAGAGTGACGGGAAAGCGCCCGTAGGTATTTGCTATATATTCCTTATCCTTTTCCTGAATATTCATTATTTTACCTTCTTTTCTACTACCATTGTTCCTGCGCCCTCGTCGGTGAGGGTTTCTATAAGTATGGAATGAGGAATTCTGCCGTCCATAATGAACACCTTCTTCACTCCACGGTTTATTGCCTCGATGCAACACTCGACCTTGGGTATCATACCACCCGAAATAACGCCCTCTTCAAACAACTGCTTTGCATCCTCTATGTCAATTACGGGAATGAGTGAGGAGGGGTCGTCCTTGTCTCTTAAAATTCCTGCAATGTCGGTCATTGCAATAAGGCTCTCTGCTTCCATTGCGCCTGCAATGTAGGACGCTGCCGTGTCGGCATTGATGTTGTAGACGTTGCCCTCTTTGTCACAGCCAACCGTTGAAACAACGGGAATATAGCCCTTTTCAAGAAGGTCGATAATGGGCTCAACGTTTACGTTGGTAATTCTGCCAACGTAGCCAAGTCTTTCGTCCTTTACCTCGGCTTCTATCATTCTGCCGTCAAGACCCGAAATACCCATTGCCTTACCACCCTTTGCCTCGAGCAGATTTACAAGTCCCTTGTTAATCTTACCTGCAAGCACCATAAGGGCTATCTCTGCAGTTTCCTTGTCGGTAACGCGCAGTCCGTCAACGAACTTGGTCTCCTTGCCCACCTTGTTAAGCATTTCGGTGATTTCGGGACCTCCTCCGTGAACCAGCACCACCTTTACACCGATAAGGTGCATCAAAACGATGTCCTCCATTACGTACTGCTTCAATTCCTCGTTTATCATGGCGTTTCCACCGTATTTTACAACGAGAATTTTTCCATTGTAGTTCTGTATGTAAGGAAGCGCTTGGGTAAGCACCTCGGCGCGTTGAGCGTTGGTAATATCGAGTGACATAATTATATCTCCTTTTTTACGGCGTGTCTTTTGGGTGAAAACCGAAAATGAAAGATTTCTGATGTTTTCACATTTTCTCTCCCAAAAGCAAAGTGTGAACACACAACGCCATCGTTATAAATTTTTTATGTTGAAAGCTTTGCTTTCTCCATTTATGAAAATTTCATTTTCTTCGCCCCTCCCTCGCACTGCCGTACATTTGTACGGAGACGGCTTCGGGATTGACGATTTTCCCTCCAAAACTCCCGCCTTTTGTAGCGTGGGTTTCAAAGTTGCTTTTTGTTGCAAAATCTTAATTGGGAATTTCCGTAGGAAATTATCCAAAGCGTTTGCGAAGCAAACATATCGCGTGCGAAGCACATATCAAGTTCCACAAGGAACATATCGCGTTGCCGTAGGCAACATATCACTGCAGAATGCTCTGCATTCTGCGTTATGTTCTGTAGTCTCCGTTTATCTTTACGTAGTCGTAGGTAAGGTCACAGCCCCAGGCAACTGCGTTGCCCTCGCCCGAGTTGAGTGAAACCAGAATTTCAATTTCCTTTTCACAAAGCACCTTTTTGGCTATTTCCTCTGAAAAGTCAATGCCTGCTCCGTTCTTGCAAACGGCTACCTCGCCTGCGAGGGAGCGGAATTTTACGTCTACCTTATTTACGTCAACGTCTGCGCCACTGTAACCGATTGCGCACAGAACTCTGCCCCAATTGGCGTCTGCGCCGAACATTGCCGCCTTGGTGAGTGACGAGCAGATAATGCTCTTTGCGACAGTCTTGGCAGTTGCCTCGTCCTTTGCGCCGTCAACCTTACATTCAAGAAGCTTGGTTGCGCCCTCGCCGTCTCCTGCTATCATTCGGCAAAGGTAGACGGTTACCGAGTTAAGAGCCTTCATAAAGCAATCGAAGTCCTCGCCCTCGGCAGTAATTTCTCTGTTACCTGCCATGCCGTTTGCCATAACGGTAACCATATCGTTGGTGGAGGTATCTCCGTCAACGCTTACCATATTAAAGGTGTTGGCAATATCGCTCTTCAATGCCTTCGAAAGCATTTCGGGTGATATTTTACAGTCGGTGGTAATAAATACAAGCATCGTTGCCATATTGGGATGTATCATTCCCGAGCCCTTGGCAATACCACCTATTTTACATTCAACACCACCGATTTCAAAGGAAAGCGCTATTTCCTTTTTAACGGTGTCGGTGGTCATAATTGCCTCTGCAGCATCAACGCTGTTATCGCCCAGACCTGCAACAAGGGTGGGCATTCCGTTTTTAACGGGGGTAACGTCAAGTCTCTGACCGATAACGCCGGTTGACGCAACCACCACGTCGGCAGGTGATATTCCCAATGCCTCTGCAGTGATTTCGCACATTTTTTCGGCAATTTCAACGCCGTCTGCGTTACAGGTGTTAGCGTTTCCACTATTGCACACTGCTGCCCTTGCGTAGCCGTCGGCAATGTTTTTCTTGGTTACCGTAATGGGCGCGCCCTTTACAAGATTAGTAGTATAAACTGCTGCCGTGGCTGCAGGCACCTCGCTGACGATGAGAGCCAAATCTCTCTTGGTCTTACCTGCTCTTATACCACAATGTATTCCGTTTGCTTTAAAGCCCTGTGGAGCGCAAACTCCACCTTGTACTGTTTTCATATGTATCTCCTTTTTTACGGCGTGTCTTTTGGGTTTTAATAAATGCAGAATGCAGAATGCAAAATGCAGAATTATGGTTGATTTGCTTCGCAAATCTTCAATGGTTGGAAATTTCGCACGGCGAAATTGTCCTTAACTCTTCACTTTTCACTTTTAACTTTTCACTGCACAAATGCAATGCATTTGTACATTAAATTTCCAGCCCCTTTTCTGCCTCAAAGCCCATGGCAAGATTGAGACATTCGATTGCTGCGCCCGAGGCTCCCTTTCCCAGATTGTCGTACTGGGCAATGAGAAGAATTCTGTCCTCGTTTCCTGCAACCGATACGGTCATAGAGTCCTTGAAAGCCATTGATAAGCCCGATACGAAGCCGTCGGCTGAAGCTTCGTCAATATATTTTACGATGGGAGTGTTATATTTTTCTTTGTAAACTCTCTTTATATCCTCAACGCTTCCCTTGCATTGAGATGCAAAAAGGGGAACGGTTACGGTCATACCACTGTAAAAGTCACTTACCACGGGTGTGAATATGGGAAAGTCGGATATTCCCGTTATAGCCTTCATTTCCTTGAGATGCTTATGGGTCTGTGTCAAGCCGTACTGACGGGGGGCTGAAAGCAAGGGGCTTCTCTCCTCGCCCTCGTACTCGGCTATCATCTTCTTTCCACCACCACTATAGCCTGTAACCGAATGACAGAACAGATTGAGGTCGGGCGAAATAATGCCTGCCTGCACCAAGGGATACACAAGGGCGATAAAGCCACCTGCGTGACATCCGGGTACGGCAATTCTCTTTGAGCTTTTTATTTTATCCTCGAAGCTCTTGTCAAGCTCGGGGAAGCCGTATGCAAATTCGGGATTGGTTCTGTGCGCCGTTGAGGTGTCGATTATTACGGTGTTGGGATTATCCACCATAGCAACTGCCTCTCTTGCAGCGTCGTCGGGCAGACAAAGGAAGGTAACGTCACTTTCGTTTATTATCTCCTTGCGCGCCGTTGGGTCCTTACGCTTTTCCTCGGGGAGAGCAATTATTTCAAATTCCTCTCTCTTTCCAAGTCTTTCGTGGATACGCAGTCCCGTAGTTCCTGCACTGCCGTCGATAAATATTTTCTTCATCGTTTCATAGCCTCTCGTTGATAAATATACATCATAATAACACACTTTGCATAAATATTCAATAGTTTTAGGGAAATTTTTCAAATATATTTGAGTTTTTATGCATTATGCAAGAATAACATGCATATTCGCCACCTCTTTGGTGCAATAATACGCTTATTATAATATAATACCACTTGTTTTGGTATTTTTCAAGTCTTTTATTCAACAAAACAACACCTGCCTTTTGGCAGGTGTTTTATAATTAAAGGTAAATTTGCCAACGGCGAATTTTCCATAATTTTTCATTCTGCATTTTGCATTTTGCATTCTGCATTATTGATGCGTCAGCATAGCTGACACATCAATCGTCCCCGTGCTTTGCTTTTAGTATTTTAACGTTCTCGTCCACCACCTTTTTATGAAGGGGGTACCAGAACCACAGAATTATTGCAAGGAGTATAAAGCCAAGGGCAGGCACGAGGGTGGCAATATTGAATATGCCGTCCAGAACGTCGGGGTCAAAGGCAGTTGCCTCGCTATAACCGATTGCAGTGAGCAAGAAGCCCGAAAGTCCTGCTGCAGCTGCCTGACCAAGCTTTCTGGCAAAGGAATAAAGGGCGTATATTGAGCCGTCCTCACGAATTCCGTTCTTAATCTCGGAGTAATCTATTACGTCGGTAATGAGCGCCCAGGTCACCATGGCAAAAACGCCCAGTCCTATCCACACTATAAGGCCGAGGCTCACGTATACCCACACGTCCTGAGGGCGTATGAAAAAGAGAAGAATACAAACGGCAGCAGCAAAAAGGTTTGCTCCCACGCTGACCTCTGCCTTACCGAAGCGCTTTGCAAGGGGCTTTGAGGCTATTGCAGCTATAATCATACCGATAACCATCATAAAGGTGGAAACCGTCTGCATACGCGCGTTTCCGTAATAGTTGGGGTAAATATAATTTGCCATTGACTGCATGGTAAGCTGCGCCATAAGCATTACCACCGAGGCTGCAATGATTGAAATGAGCGCCTTGTTTGACACGGCTTTTTTCAAAAGGGTAAGCACCGACTCTCCCTTCCTTACCTCTGTCCCCTCGCTTTTTACACGCTCGGTTGTAAGTGAATAGCAGATAAGGTAGCACACCACGGCGAGTATTGAAAAAATTCCTGCGATAAGGGTAAAGCGTGAGCCGTCCATAACGCTCCTTCCGTCAACGTCACGGTAGGCGAAAAGAGGAATTCCTGCACCCACTATAAGACCTGCAAGAGTACCACCCATAGTTCTGAAGGTGGAAAGGGACTGACGGTCCGAGGGCTCGGGTGAAATGGCAGATGCCATTGAGCCGTAGGGGATATTTATAGAGGTATAGAAAATCGAGCCCCATAAAATATAGGTAACGAAGAGCCACGCCACCTTGAAGGTGGTAGAGTAGGAGGCAAAGGCGCTTTGATATATCAGGAAGGAAGCTATTGCAACGGGGGCGCACATACGTCTTATCCAGGGCTTGAATTTACCCACGGGGGTGGTACGGCTTCTGTCACATATTCTTCCCATAAAAACGTCGGTAAAGGCGTCGACGAATCGGGCTATCATCATTACCACGCCCACAATGTATGCGTCAATTCCCATAACGTCGGTATAAAACTTCAGCAAAAAGGAAGATGAAATAAGGAAGGTAAAATCGTTTCCGAAGTCACCGAAAAGATAACCTATTTTATCCCTGATGCCGAAAGGTCTGCTTTTATTCATAATATTGTCCTTTCTTTGAAAAAAAGTTACGTCTTATGAATTCCCATTTTCACGAAAAAAATACAAACTGCAGATAAATGTTGTTTTTTCGGTTAAACTACACTTGACACGGTTTGCAAAATAGATTAAAATAATTGGGAGAAGAAATGAGAAAAATTTCAAACTTTAACGAAAATTGGATTTTCACAAAAGAGATGCCCGAGGATTTCTCGGCAATTCCTCAGGGCGATAAGGTCAACCTGCCACACACCTGGAACGCAGTTGACGGACAGGACGGTGGAAACGACTATTACAGAGGGGAATGCTACTACTTCAAGCCCCTTTGCCGAGACAATTTTGAGGGAGAAGAGCTATGGCTGGAATTCCTTGGTGCAAATTCAAGCGCCAGGGTATTCGTAAACGGCAATTGCGCAGGAACGCACAACGGAGGATATTCCACCTTCCGTGTGAATATCACCCCCTTTCTTGAAAAGGAGAATATTATTGCCGTAGCAGTTGACAACTCCCCCAACGACAACGTATATCCCCAGATGGCAGACTTCACCTTTTACGGTGGTCTTTACCGTGACGTGAGAGTGATTTCGGTGCCTGCCTGTCATTTTGACCTGTCCTACGTTGGCGCGCCCGGAATTGCAGTAACGCCCAAAATTCTGGGTAAAAGCGCAGAGGTGGAAATAGACGTCTACCTTGACGAAGCAAAGGACAAAAATCTGCTTTTTGAGATCCTTGACGGCGAAAACAACACGGTTGCCAGCGAAACGGTTGAGGCAGTGCTGAAAAAGGCTGTCCTTACCCTTGAAAACGTTCATCTCTGGGACGGCGTGTTCGACCCCTATCTTTACAAGGCAAGGGTTACCCTTTTTGATAAAAATCAGTGCTACGACACAGTGGAGACCCGATTCGGTTGCCGTACCTTTGAGGTAAGCGCCAAAAACGGCTTTATGCTCAACGGAAGGGAGTACGCCCTCCGTGGAGTGTCCAGACATCAGGACAGATGGGGCTTGGGCAATGCACTTAAGCCTGAGCATCACCGTGAGGATATGGAGCTTATAAACGAGCTTGGCGCAAACACCATACGCCTTGCCCACTATCAGCACGACCAATTCTTTTACGACCTTTGCGACGAGTACGGCATGGTTATATGGGCTGAAATCCCCTATATTTCAAATCATCTGTCGGCAGGTCTTGACAACACCGTTTCTCAGATGAAAGAGCTTGTGGTACAGAATTACAATCATCCGTCTATCTTCTTCTGGGGACTTTCCAACGAAATAACCATGGGTGGCTCCGACAAGGAGGAGCTTCTTGAAAACCACAGAATACTCAACGATCTGGTTCACACCCTTGACCACACAAGATACACTACGGTAGCCGTTCTTTCAATGTGCTCCGTCCACGACGCATATCTGAAAATACCCGACCTTATCGCCTACAACCACTATTTCGGCTGGTACGGTGGCGACACCTCTATGAACGGCGAATGGTTTGATAAATTCCACAGAGAATATCCCCTTCGTCCCATAGCCGTATCCGAGTACGGAGCAGAGGGACTTAATTGGCACACCTCCAAGCCCGTTCAGGGAGACTACACCGAGGAGTATCAGGCGCATTACCACGAGGAGCTTATAAAACAGCTTTTCTCACGGAAATATATCTGGGCAACCTACGTCTGGAACATGTTCGACTTCGGCGCTGACGCAAGAGCCGAGGGTGGCGAAAACGGGCAAAATCACAAGGGGCTTGTAACCTTTGACAGAAAGTACAAAAAGGACTCCTTCTACGCCTACAAGGCGCATCTGTCCTCGGTGCCCTTCGTGCATATTGCAGGCAAGCGCTACGTTGACAGAGTTGAGGACGTGACCGAGGTGACGGTCTACTCAAACCTTGATACCGTTGAGCTTTTTGCCAACGGAAAAAGCCTTGGCAAAAAGAAGGCTCCCCACAGATTTTTTAAGTTTGAGGTGCCAAACGTAGGTGAAACCGAGCTTGAAGCAGTTGCAGGAAGCTGTCGGGACAATGCTAAAATAAGAAAGGTAGACACCTTCAACGAGGAATACACTCTTAAGGAAAAGGGCGCAATTCTCAATTGGTTTGACATTACCGAGCCCGAGGGCTGTCTCAGCCTCAACGACAAGGTTGACGTTATAATGGCAAGTCACGACGGCGCAAGAGTTATGGCTGAATTCTTCTCGAAAATTCAGGACGCAATGCCCGTCAAGCCTCACGGTATGGGACCCGAAATGATGAAGATGCTGGGCTCCTTTACACTTCTCAGACTTACCTCGCTGGTGTCTATGCTTGACGTAAGCTTTACCAAGGACGAGCTTCTGACCCTTAACAGACGGCTCAACAGAATAAGAAAGCCTGAAGAGGCAAAATAGCTTTAAGATAATAAGGGGCTTTTCCCTGAAAGGCCCCTTGATATAAAACATAAAGGAAAAAGGAGAAAAAATTATGAAAATGTCATTCCGTTGGTATGGCGAATCTGACCCCATATCCCTTGAATATATCCGTCAGATACCCGGCATGCGCTCGGTAGTAAGTGCAATTTACGACGTTGCACCAGGTGAGGTATGGCCCGAGGAAAGCCTTAAGAAAATGAAGGAAACCGTTGAGGCAAACGGACTTATTTTCGATATCGTTGAGTCAGTACCCGTTCCCGAGGACATCAAGCTTGGCAGAGGAGAGGTAGACCGTCTTACAGAGGTATATTGCGAGAACATCAGAAGATGCGCAAAATACGGTGTAAAATGCATTACTTACAACTTTATGCCCGTTTTCGACTGGACGAGAACACAGCTTGACAAGAAGGCGCCCGACGGCTCAACCAGCCTCGTAATGTATTGGGATCAGATGAGAGACCTTGACCCTCTCAAGGACGACATTCATCTTCCCGGCTGGGATTCAAGCTATTCACAGAGCGAGGTGCGTGAGCTTATCACGGCTTACGGCGAAATCGGTGAGGAGGGTCTTTGGAAGAACCTTGAAAAATTCCTCAAGAAGATTATCCCCGTTGCCGAGGAGTGTGGTGTGAGAATGGCTATTCACCCCGACGATCCGCCCTATTCAATCTTCGGTATTCCGAGAATTATCACCTGCGAGGAAAACCTTGACAGAATGCTTAAAATCGTTGACAGTCCTGCAAACAGCCTTTGCCTTTGCACGGGCTCTCTCGGTTGCGCTAAAACCAACGATATGGTTGCAATGGTGCGCAAATATTCAGCGATGGACAGAATTGCCTTTATGCATATGAGAAATATCACTATTATGGAGGACGGAAGCTTTGAGGAAAGCGGACACCTTTCTGCGTGTGGTAGTCTTGATATGTACGAAATCACAAAAGCGTTGGTTGAAACGGGCTTTGACGGCTACGTGAGACCCGACCACGGCAGAATGATCTGGGGCGAAACAGGTAAGCCCGGCTACGGTCTCTACGACAGAGCTCTTGGCGCTACCTATATTAACGGACTCTTTGAGGCTTGCGAAAAGGCGAATAAGTAGCAGGAGATGTAAAAAAGTCCAGACCACCAAAAACAAAATTAGTTTAAATGTGATATAAGCTTTAATTTGCATTAGCTCTTTAAAAGGAAAAACTCAATAAATTGAGTTTCTCAAAAAAAATATATGTTTTTGGTTATAAACAAACATCACCTCTCGACGTACATCTGTACGCCTTCGGATTCCGTTTGTTCATTCTGAAGCTTTTTTCCTATCTCCTAAAATTCAGGGCTGTAAAAACAAACCGTTTTTACAGCCCCATTTTTATTCAATATCCGACAAAAATTTTCCATTATTTTAAAAAAATTAATAATTTGGTTATAGACAAAAGATAATGTAAATGTTACGATATATACAGAAACTATTGAAAGGTTGATACTGATGTTAGAATTAAAGGGCATAAAAAAGGATTATCCGGCAGGCAACGGTAAGGTTGAAGCGCTTCGTGGTATAGATCTGAAATTCCGTGAAAGTGAATTCGTGTCCATACTCGGTCCCTCAGGCTGTGGAAAGACTACCATGCTGAACATTATCGGTGGTCTTGACCAATATACCGAGGGTGACCTGATTATCAACGGTGAATCCACCAAAAGCTTCAGCGACAGAAATTGGGACACCTACCGAAATCATTCCATAGGCTTTGTGTTTCAAAGCTACAACCTCATACCTCACCAGACGGTATTGCAGAACGTAGAGCTTGCTCTCACCCTTTCGGGCGTGGGCAAAAACGAGCGCCGTGAGCGTGCCAAGAATGCGCTTGACCAGGTTGGTCTGTCCGAGCAGATATATAAGCGCCCCTCCGAAATGTCGGGTGGACAGATGCAGAGAGTTGCCATTGCAAGAGCCTTGGTTAACAACCCCGACATCATTCTTGCCGACGAGCCTACAGGCGCCCTTGACACCGAAACCAGCGTGCAGGTTATGGAAATACTCAAGGAGGTATCAAAGGACCGACTCGTAATAATGGTAACCCACAACCCCGACCTTGCAGAGCGTTATTCTACCAGAATAATTAAAATGCTGGACGGCGTTATCACAGACGACTCGAAGCCCGTTACCACCAATGAGATTGAGGTAACGAAAGAGGCTCTCACAGAGGCGAAAAAGCCTTCCATGTCACTTAAAACCTCCTTCGGTCTGTCTCTTAAAAACCTTTTCACCAAAAAGGGCAGAACTCTGCTTACAGCCTTTGCAGGCTCTATAGGCATTATCGGCATTGCCCTCATATACGCTCTTTCCCAGGGCTTTACCACCTACATTGACGAGGTGCAGGAAAGCACACTTTCCTCCTATCCCCTTACGGTTGAATCCTCGGTTATGGATATGTCATCTCTTATGCAGACCTTTATGGGAATGTCCTCGGAGGAGATAGACCACCAGCTTGACGCAGTTTACGTAAAGCCTGCTATGTACAAAATGATAGAGGCGATGAATAGCGTTGAAGCCGAGGAAAACGACCTTAAATCCTTCAAAAAATACGTCGAGGACAAGAAAAACGCCCCCGACTCAAAGCTTGCTGAAGCGCTTAACGGCGTTCAGTACGCCTACGACCTTGACCTTCAGGTGTATACCGAAACTCCCGACGGAAGTATCATTTATTCAAATACTATGAAGCTTCTTCAGGAGCTTGCCCTGAAATATATGGGCGTTGATTTCTCCTCTATGATGTCTGCAAGAGAGCAGATGGCATCGAGCAACTCTATGATGAGTATGTTCTCGGGCAGTGGTGGAATCGGTCTCTGGCAGGAAATGCTTCCCGGAAAGGACGGCTCCCCCATCAGCAAGCTTGTCACCGACCAATACGAGCTTGTCTACGGCTCCTGGCCAAACAGCTTTGACGAAATTCTGCTTGTGCTTGACGAAAACAACGAGCTTGACGACATTACCCTTTACGCTCTCGGTCTTTCAACCGAGGAGGAAGCAGGAAGCATCGTGCGTGCAGCAACCGAGAAAACCGAGCTTAAGCGCAACGAAAAGAGCTGGTCCTATAAGGAAATATGCGACAAGGAATATAAGGTGGTGCTGAACTCTGCCTGCTACACCCTTGACGAAAGCACGGGGCTTTATACCGATATGAGAACCACCGACGCAGGCTTGAGATACCTTTACGCCAACGCAATACCCCTTAAGGTAACGGGTATTATCCGTCCCAACGGTGACCGTGAGGTATCAATGCTCACAGGCTCTATTGCATATACCTCAATGCTTACCGACTATATTATCGAAAACTCCAAAAATTCATCTGCCGTAACGGCTCAGCTTGAAAATCCTGCCAAGGATATTTTCTCAGGAAAGCCCTTCCGTGATTCATCGGCAATATCTGCCGAAACCAAGGAGAAGGAATTCAAGTCCTATATTGAAACCCTTACCGACGGCGAAAAGGCAGAGCTTTATATTAAAATACAGTCTCTCCCCGACGATAGCTTTGTGAATTCGCAGGTTGAGGGTACCGTTGGCGTTATGTCCCGCGAGGATATGGAAAGCACTATAATCGGCGTTATCGTGTCCCAGATGGGCACCTCGGAGGAAGAGGTTTCGGAATACGTTGCCTCCATGAGTGACAAGGACCTGTATTCCTTTATGTACGCAATGATAGCCGAGCAGGTAAAGGCAGGCTACGGCGAGCAGGTGAAGGCGCAGTTGTCTGCAGTCCCCACCGAACAGCTTGCTCTTATGCTGGTTCAGCTTATTGACACTATGACCACAGAGGATATATCACGCTACTACGACGAGGTAATGGACTTTTCCGAGTCAAGCTACGACGCCAATATGACGGCTCTGGGATATATTGACCCCGATTCACCCTCTACCATAAACCTCTATGCTTCAAGCTTTGAAAACAAGGACATTATAGAAGAGGTAATTGCCGAGTACAACGAAGGCGTTGACGAAATATCAAGGATAAAGTACGTTGACTATATCGGTCTTATGATTTCCTCGATTACCACCATTATAAACACTATCACCTACGTGCTTATTGCCTTCGTTGCAATATCACTCATAGTTTCATCTATTATGATAGGTGTTATTACCCTTATATCCGTTCAGGAAAGAACCAAGGAAATCGGTATTCTCCGTGCAATCGGCGCTTCCAAGCGTGACGTTTCCACTATGTTCAATGCCGAAACCATTCTCATAGGCTTTGCCTCGGGAGCGCTGGGCGTTGGAGTGACCTATTTACTGTGCATACCAATTAATGCAATAATTCACGCTCTGACGGGAATTACAAATCTCAACGCATATCTTCCCCTGCCCGTAGCCTGCGTGCTGATTCTCATCAGCGTAGTGCTTACTCTCTTCTCGGGAATAATACCCTCAAGAAGCGCAGCAAAGAAGGACCCTGTTGTTGCATTGAGAACAGAATAATGTTTAACGGCATGTCTTTTGGGTGAGACCGAAAAGGCAAATATAAAAGCTATTGTTATAATAACAATTTCCAACAATAAAGGGAGAGAGCAAACGCTTTCTCCCTTTTGTTTTATATGATTGCATTTTTAAGTGGCGTATAGTATAATAATTGTAACGGAAAGGAGCTTGCTTATGAAAAGACTTGGATTATTGACTTTAGTATTTGTTTTATGCGTTATGGTGACCTCTTGTAACAAAACGGTTACACCTCCCGACGAGGAAATTTTGGGTGAACAAGCTCCTATAGAAGAGCAGATGCCCACGGAAGAGCAAACGCCCGTGGAAGAGCAGGAAAAACAAAATGAAAATATAGAAACAGACCTTGAAAATTACGTAAAAATAATAATTGAAAAAGACGGCGTTGAAAAGGAGCATTTGATATTGTTAGACGAGGCAGAGCTACAAAGCTCTTACGTTCCGAC
>JAFXEX010000001.1 GCA_017520825.1 Clostridia bacterium
GGATCATGCTGTTCCACAGTACCGGCCTGTGCTCCTGCAGATATTTCTTCCGCATTCTGCCGTATTTGCCTAAAGGCTTATTTTCTGTTTCGGATAAGGTCAGGTTCGGGATTTCATAACCACCGCAGCGGGTGTAAGTAAGATTGTTATTCATGATAGTACCTCCGTGTATCAGTTGGTGAGATGGAAAAAGCACGATGCAAAGTCTTTCGACTCGACATCGTGCTTTTTGTGTTGTTTGCTTCCAACCCTGTCAGACAGATGCCGTAAAAATTTCGTTTTTTCGGATTACTGTCTTATCGGCACAGAGGTTTCGTTCTCACTTTTTTAATAATGAACAATTAACAATGCACAATGCACAATTAACGTTAATTTGCCGTTGGCAAATTTTCAATAAAAGAAAATTTCGCAGAGCGAAATTGTCCTTAACTGTGCATTGTGAATTGTGCACTGTGCATTAAAAAAGGCGCCCTCTCGCGCTCTCCCGAAAAGCAAAGTGAATTATTTAACAAAAAAACGAGGACTCTTGTCCTCGTTTTTTGGGAATTCCCTACACACCAATTAAAAAATCTCCTGTTCAAGTTTATCAAAATCTTCACACGAAAAAAACTCTCCAAGCGTTATTTCCAATCCGTCGCAAAATTTCTTTATTGTAATTATTGAAATATCTCGTCTGCTTTTATCCATCATACTGTATGCAGTTGAAGGCGTAACTCCGGATATATTTGCTAATTCGTTTATTTTAATGCCTCTCTCGTCACACAAATCCTTAAACCGTTTTGATACAATATCTTTGACGTTCATCATCTTCACCTCGAAAATATTGTAATGTTTTTCACGCAATTGCGTATTTATAAAAATTATGTTATAATATTTAAAAATATTATTGGAGGGTATTTATAATGACTAGCTTTCTTTTTAAATTTGGAATGTTCGGATTTGCTGTTTCTCTTTTCCTATATTGGACAGATATCGGTTTTTTCAGTGGATTTGTATACGGATTTGTTCTTCTGTTGGTTTTATCTGCATTTTATTTATTAATATATCGTTTAGAATCAAAAAAACTTTTTTCAACCTTTCGGACTATACCAGCACATCTTTGTGATGTAAAATGTGAGCATCACTCTCATTCTACAAAGGCAAGCATTGATATAGATTTAGATTATGGAACGGCTACTTATACTCCCGGCACTTATGATTCATGGGAAACGTATGAGGGCGTTTATGAAGTCGGTTACGGAAGATATCGTTCTGCAAAAATTGACAAGGAGACATATGAAAAAGGGGCAGATGGTTCTTATTTGTATTTTTACGGCTTTTTTGGTCCCCAAAGAGACGAAAAAAACGCGATAAAAGAATTTAAAAAAGTATATAAAAAAGAAAAAAAACTATTTTGTATGGGCTTATCACTTTGGGGATTAGCCCCCATTTGGAAATCTCTTATTATTTTTATTCCTTTTTTAGTAAACTATATGACTTGCAATATAATCAAGCCCGCAGATATAGACTGTATACAAGCAATTATTTGGATTATACATATAAGTTTTTTCTTGCTTGCACTTGCTCTCAACCCTATGATTGGAGAAAAATTTGAAGAAGACATAGATGTTAGTCTTGGCCCGTTACATATGCAAATATTGGGAGTTTTTTCGGATTATTTAGTTTTCAAAATACTACAAGTCCTTATAAGCAAGTATAATCTTGCAGAAAGTGTTGTAGCCCCATATGACTACGATTACTTTTTTGTAGAAAAATCAGTTAATATTCTTTCTTTACAGTTGAATATACCTCCTTTCGCAAAAAATTTAATCTTAATCTCTTTATTGGAGCTTGTAGTATACGTTATTGTCTTTGGTATACACATTTTACGTAATAAATCTCATAAAAAATAATTTAAATCCCTCTTTTTATCGCAATGGTGTATTTCCTTTGTCTATACCACAATTTTGTGCGATTGTCAACACAAATTTGTGTGATATTGTATAATCACATA
Organism: Clostridia bacterium; assembly: GCA_017520825.1. GTDB lineage: Bacteria > Bacillota > Clostridia > Oscillospirales > SIG627 > RGIG6353. The sequence continues at coordinate 1,994 of JAFXEX010000001.1, forward strand.
AAAGAGGTGTTGAAATGAACAGATACAAAAACAGGCTTCGTGACCTGAGAGAAGACAGAGATTTAACGCAGGCAGAGGTTGCAAAGATATTCTTTTTACAGACGACTCAATACAGAAGATACGAAAACGGAGAAAGCGACCTACCACTTGAATGGGCGAAGAAGTTTGCCGACTTCTATAAGGTGTCCATAGACTATATTGCAGGACTTACCAATGACAAAAAGTGAGAACGAAAGTTCTCACTTTTTTAATGCAGAATGCAGAGCATTCTGCAGTTATATTCGCCATTCGGCGAGTTAAGGTTGATTTGCGAAGCAAATTTTCAATCAAAGAAAATTTCGCATAGCGAAATTATCCTTAACTGTGCATTGTGAATTGTGCACTGTGCATTTATTTGGGTTTTAGCCCAAATATGAAGCCATTAAAGTAATTCCGACGAAATTTTGCGCAAGACGAGAAAACAAGGTGCCTCGCGATGAAGGCGTACTCTGTGTACGGCGAAATGCGAGGTCGCCGTAGTTGACGAAGTATTGCACGAAATTTCTAAGGAATTACAAAGCCGTATTGGTCGGGCGACGACGGATACTTCCCCAGCGTATAAATGGGATGCTCCTCATCCTTCCAGAGCGCGCCGTCGATTTCAAGCCTTAATTTCATGGCAAGCTCTCTCGTCCAGCCCACCTTACGTCTGTCGATTGTCACCAGATAGTCCACGCTATCGCCTTCAAGGTTGCTTGTAACGTGGTAGGCAGAGCATATTTCATCTATCTTGTCACCAAAAACCTCCTGATGACTTTTTGCGTCGTATTCCACGAAAAGCTCACCGTTTTTAAGGTTCATATTGGTGTCGGGAATGAAAAGCTCGTATTCAAAGCCAAACTTGAACAGGGCGTCTTTTCTGCCCCTCATTGACAGATAGATACAGTCGCCGTCGTAGCTCATAGCAAAGGACGAGCCGTTGGAAAGAGTGACTCTCTCGGCGCCGTCAATTGAGCCCTTCTTCATTTGATAACCACCCTCGCCGAGATAGTATTCAAGGGGAAGAAGTCCCTTTTCAACACGCTCTCGCACCTCGGGAAATTGGGTTTTGAGAAGATTTTCAAGCTGTGCGATACGGTGCTTCAGCTTCTTGGGGAAGAACTTGAAGCCCTCTGCCTCCGAGTGATAGCCAAGGCGCTTATCGGCAAGGCAAAGAGGTATCATTTTACTTGAATTTTCAATTTCGGCTCTCACTATTTCTTCCATACGGTCAAGGATTGCCAAGGGGTCCCCATCTCCTCTGCCCAGCATTGAACGGAGCTTATAGAAATTGAGTATATTGTAGCCACTGCTGAACAGAAGTCCCAAAGCTCTTGACAGAGTTACAAGCTCGTTGCCTTCGTCAAGGGGGAGAAGTGCCACGCCCTTGCTCCAATTTTCACTTATCCTGCGAGAAAGCTCTATTGCCTCGTCGAGAGTGTGTCCTCTCCAGAGGCACTCGCCGATGCGATCACCAACGGGGGCGTCCATAAGAAGCCAGGTGCGAGGAAGTGGCTTGTTTATCGGCTTGAGAGCAAGCTCCCACACCACGCCGTCGTGCATGGGTCCGTAGTAGGAGAACATTATATTGATTGGATAGTTGGTGTAGGCTTTTTCAAAATACTCAAACGCCTTGCAAATTGCCCTTGCGTGAGTTGAGCCCCATATTCTTGAAGCCAGGTCGAAAATTGCCTCCTCCTTGTGAGAATAATCCTCAAGAAATGCAAATTCGCCTGATGCACGGCTCATAACCGACGGATAGTTGCCGAAGTACCAGCACTCCATAACGCCCTCAACACCGTAGTCTCTGGCGCCCTTGAATTTATCGAAAATGTGACCGGGCGATGGGATATATGGAACGGTGGCAAGCTCGTGAGAGCAACAGACCTGCATCTTTGCCCAAAGCTTCTTGCCACACTCCTTTGCCGTTTTTGCAGTGATTTCAAAAAGCTGTGAGGGTCCCACGTAGGAAAGCCAATAGTCGATAGCCTGCCTGGTCTTACCAAGCTGTTCCTCATAGCCTGCATCGTCAAAGTTCTGCATAAGCGCCACGTCGTCGGGCGCATTCTTTACGTATTCGATAATATCCGAGGTCTGCCAGCTTCTGTGTCCGTAGGTCCAGCTTACGAATTCTGCGCCCGTACCTGCACGGCGTATGCCTTCCTTGATAACGTCGATATTATATGCAAGGTTTTCGCCACGGGTGTAGTCCTTGCATCGAGGACAGGTGTGCCAATTGTGACCCGACGAGCAGGTAGTAAAGCGCTCTCCGTCGGTAATATCTATAAAGCCTGCAAGCTTTGGCAGGGTTCTGAAAAGTCTTTCAACTGCGTCAATAATATATTCTCTTGCCACTTCGGTTCTGAGGCATATGGGATACTGACGCCCGATAACCGTTGAGCCAAGCATTTCGGGGTATTTTTCGTGAAGGCCCTCCTGCTCGTAGAAGCCAATAGGCTCAATAGCGAAAACGTACACCTTGACACCGTAGCGTCGGCACTTGTCGATTACCCTTTGAAGCTTGGCAACTCTTGCTTCACAGCCTTCTCCGTACTCCTTTATATAGGGAGATTTGAGAAGCTGCTTGAAGCTTGTGTATATCCACAAGCCGTTGGTGCCGTTGTGCTGAAGGCGGTTGAGGTATTCCTCGGGATAATAGTCAACGCCGTCGGAAAGCTCGTCTCCGTTCTTGGGGGGACGGTTGGTGGGGCTGAAAAAGCCTCTGGTTATTCTGGACTTGATATAGGGACGGCGTTCAACGGTGCCAAGGGGCAGAAAGGCGCCCTCGCGCTTGGTCATTTCGCCCTCAAGGTAGAATATAGCCCTTCGCACGCCCTCGGTGTCTGCAGACACGATTCTGCAGGAGTCTCGGTCAACGGCAATCCGATAAGCCTCAAAGCAGGGAGTTATGCCCTTTTCAATGATAATGGGAAAGCCCTTTCCCTCAATTTCACACGCCTTGCGAAAGCTCTCAAAGTCCTCGTAAACTGTATCCAGAAGTCCCTCGGTGTCGGGGAATTTCTCCTTGATATAGATGCCCGAGGCGTTAACCTCTCCCTCCTCCACGGCTTTGCGACTGCCGAAATTGAGAGGCGCTTCCTTGTGAACGGGAGCCTTTAGCTCCTCAACGAATCCGCAAGGGGGCTGGTCAAGAAAAAACGGGTCCTCATAATAGCCTCCACGGTTATCGAATTTCTTTTCAACCATAGCCTTCTCCTTGTAAAAAAGGCAAGGTTTAACCCTTGCCGTTATTGAATGCAGAATGCAGAGCATTCTGCAGTTATATTCGCTTACGCGAGTTATATTCCCTTCGGGAGTTAAGGTTGATTTGCTTCGCAAATCCTCTTTACTCAAACAACGGTGTGGAAAAATACCTTTCAGCCGTGTCGGGAAGCACGGTGACAACCCTTTTGCCCTTGCCAAGCTTCTTTGCAAGGCGAATTGCCGCGGCAACGTTGGTGCCACTTGAAATGCCACACATTATGCCTTCCTTGGAAGCAAGCTCCTTGGCAGTGTTGATTGCTTCCTCGTCCTTGACGATACAAATGTCACTGTATATTCCCTGATTAAGTATCTCGGGGATAAGTCCGTCACCGATGCCCATCTGCAGATGAGTACCGATTGAGCCACCCGACAGAATTGCCGCGTGCTCAGGCTCTACAGCCCATATTTCAATATTTGGATTGTACTTTTTCAGGGTTTCGCCGATACCGGTAATGGTTCCACCGGTGCCGATGCCCGAGCAGAAGCCGTGAATTTCACCGTCAACGGCGTTGATAATCTCCATACCCGTCACGTCTCTTTGCACCCCGGGGTTTGCAGGATTTTCAAACTGCTGGGGAACGAAAACTCTGGGGTCCTCCTCCTTCATTTTAAGGGCAGTTTTTACGCATTGGTCGATGCACTCGCCTATGTTACCTGCATCGTGAACGAGAATTACCTCGGCTCCGTAGTGGTTTACAAGCTTGCGCCTTTCCTCACTTACCGAGTCGGGCATAATTATTTTAGTCTTATAGCCCTTAACGGCGCCCACCAAGGCAAGTCCTATGCCCTGATTTCCACTTGTGGGCTCTACTATTATAGTGTCCTTATTGATAACGCCACGCTTTTCGGCGTCAAGTATCATATTGTACGCAGTTCTGGTCTTTATAGAACCACCGACGTTCAAGCCCTCAAACTTCACCAGAATTTCTGCGCTGTCCTCGGGGACGAGTCGGGAAAGTCTGATGAGGGGAGTGTTGCCCAAAGCGTCGAGAATGTTATTGCAAATCATATTCGGTTAATTTCAGCCTTTCTGAAAATTCGTTTAGGTCCAAAGGTGAGTGTAGTTATAACGCCTACCAGCATCAGTCCTGCCCATACGAGTATAAGATTGCCCCAGCCGATAGTGGATACCGAGTTGGCGAAAATAGTACTTGAGGTGCCTGCCGCTATATAGCTTACAAAGTCAAGGAAGCCCGTAGCGCCCGAAACGATGCCCGTATCCTTAAGACTGTTACAGTAAACGCTCCAGAGCATGGTGGTAGCGCAGTTATTGGTAAATATGGCAAGGACCATAAGGATAATATTCACAAGCCTTGCGTCCACGAAATATGCGCCAAGGAAGGAAGCCGTTGAAAGCACGAAGAAGATAAGGAGAGTCAGCTCCATATTGCTCTTCAGTCTTTCGTAAACGAAAATGGCAACGAAGGTTGAGGCACAGATGAGCAGAGTGCAAAGACTGTAAATCGAGGTAGCCTGCTCGGTGGGGAATTCAAGATATTGAGCAAGGTAGGTAGGAAGCCAGAAAATAACGGTTGTTCTTATAACGCCCGTAATAATGGAAACGATTGTAAACACCACTATATGACGTCGGAAAAGCTCTCTGATTGCCCCCTCTTTCCTCTCGCTCTTCTTTTTGTCGTACTGTCCGTACTTAACGATGCCCTGCTTTTCAAAGATTAAGAACATTACAAAGCACAGAACGCCCATTGCCAGAAGTATAGCGCTGCTGAATTTGAATACGCTCTGCCATACCATAACCGAGGCAAGCACGCCTGCAAGGGGTGAGCCGAAGAAGGATGCGAAGGTGTAGCCCAGACTGCAACGCACGGCGTGAATGGGCTCGGTGTTTTCTGCAACCACCTTGGTCATAGGACCGTATATCATGGAAAGGAAGAAGCCTGTCATTCCGTAAACCAGACGTACCGAAAGCTCGCTTTTCAGCATGGGGAAAAGAAGATTGGTAGCGCCTGCAAGGATAAGACCGAAGCTTATCATATTTCTCGCCTTGATTTTATCGCCTATAGCGCCGTTGATAAGCTGACCGAAGGCGTAAAAGTAAAAATACGTAGAGGAAACCGAGCCGATAAACTTCTCGGTATAAACGCCGTTCTCAACCAACTGGGGAGTTACCGAGCCCAGAATGTTACGGGCGATATAAACGGCAAGATAGGACACGGAGCAGAGAACGCCGAGAAATATGGCGTTTCTCACCTTTTCTTCCTTAAAAAGCTTCATTTGTTCTCCTTCTTTCCAATAGCTTTATTTACAACTACTTAATAATAATACAACCGTCGTTTTTTGTCAACCTATTTAAAGAAAAGAGAGTACAATTTATTATATACGTCGGTGTTGTCGTAGGTTCCTGAAAAGGTCTCCTCGCCCTCCCCCTTTGCCCATAGCACCATGGGGGCTGCCGTGTGAACGAAGGTGGAAAATTCAATGCCCGACCTGTTTGCCACAAGCCTTACTGCCTCAACCGTGAGGGGTGTGCGTGTTGAATATGAGATATAGTCCTCGTCGGTATAGGACTCCGTTCCGAGAACCGTCTTTTCAAAGGCGTTTTCCACTCTTTTAAGCTCGTGGGGAGCAAGGTCGTCCAAGCCGAAAAGTCGGTCAAGGTCGTATAGCACCGTATCAAGCGACGTGCCGTCGTCGTAGAGGGTGGCGTAGTTCAAATCGTACGCCAGATAGGAAAGCTTCTGCTGAACGAGATTTTCAAGATAAAGCTTATACTGGGTAACCGTATAGCCCAATGACAGACCACCTGTTTCGTGGTCGCCGGTAACCAGAATAAGAGTTTCGTCGGGGTGCTTTTCATAAAAGTCAAGCGCCTTGCCAACGGCATCGGAGAATGCCAGGGTTTCCTCTACTGCCGTCATGGCGTCGTTGGCGTGAAGGGCTGAATCAATTCGTCCTCCCTCACACATAATGAAGAATCCGTTTTCGTTATCAATGGTATCTATACATATTTCCAGATAGTCCGAAAGTGAAAAAGCGTTTTTCTCTCGGTCGATAGCAAAGCTCATCATACCCGTTGAGTCGCAATTGGGGTCAATAAGTAAATATTTTTGGTCTTTGTCCTTTATATTAAGTATTTCTTCCCTTGTGTCGAGAATGGTATAGCCACCCTTTTCTGCCATTGTTATCAGATTTTCGTCTCCACCGTCGGCGTCAAGGAGCTGTCCCCCTGCAAAGAAGTCGAAGTCGGATTTTGCTATATAGGAGCCGATTTCATAATAGTTATAGCGTGAGGAGCTGTGGGCGTAAAACGCGCCCGGTGTGGCGTGGTTGAGGTTTGCCGTGGTGACGATGCCCACCTTCATATCGCACTCTTTTTTAAGAAGAGTGGCAATGCTTTCAAGGTCTGCTCCAAGGGAGCTTTGGGCGATTTTACCCGAATCGGTCTTTTTTCCCGTTGCCATAGCCGTACCACTTGAGGCAGAGTCGGGAATAAACGAGGTTTTGTCGTGATTGGTGAATATTCCCACCGAGTCAAAGTCGGTAAAGGAAAGGTGGACAGGCGATTTCTTTCCCTCTCTTGCCGAAAGGACGTCACGGGCAAGCTGAACGGCGTTGAAGCTCATACCGTCGCCTATAAATAAAAATACGTATTTCAGCTCGGTGTCCTCTCTCTGCCTTTCACAAGCCGTAAAGGAGAGAAGCATAATAAGAGCTAAAAGAATTGCCGTAAACCGTTTCAAAATAATCACCTCGTGTTTCTCGTTGCCGTCAGGCAACATATCGCATCTTAAGATATATCGCACCTTTTGGTATATCGCAAATTCCATAAGGAATTTATATCGCTGAGTTTAATAGTTTTGCGATTAAACTCATTCTACCACAAATCCTCAATAACTTCAATAAAAATTTTATATCCACTTGACAAATACCGACAGGATAATATATAATATGAGTTGAAAATATGCAAAGAAAGTCTTGAAGCACAAACAGTTGCCCGTGAGATTTTTGAAACCCTTAGTCTTGCGGTCTGCAAGGCTTTTATTTTGTGTAAAATTTTATTTAAGGAGCGTTCTGTATATGAAACTCATCTACAACGTCAAAGACAAACCCTCGTTCTCACAGGTAATAGTTTTTGCCATTCAGCAGTTGCTTGCTATTATGGCTGCTACTATTGCAGTTCCTGCCATCGTAGGTAACGGAATGACTGCTTCTGCAGCTCTTTTCGGCGCAGGCGTAGGTACTATCGTTTATCAGCTTTTCACAAAGTTTAAAAGCCCCGTTTTCCTCGGCTCTTCATTTGCCTTTATCGGCTCTATGGTAACGGCATTTGCAGGCGCAGTATCAGCTGCCGCAGGCTTCCTGGGTATCATCATCGGTGCTATCTTTGCAGGTCTTGTTTACGTAGTTATCGCTATCGTTATCAAGCTCGTAGGCGTTAACTGGATCAACAAGCTTATGCCCCCCGTTGTTATCGGTCCTACCGTTGCTCTTATCGGTCTTTCACTTGCAGGAGCAGCTATCAACGACGTATTCTCATACGGCCCCAAGGACGGAAACGGCGCTTTCATTATGACAGCAGGCATCTGGGCATCTCTCGTTTGCGCTCTGGTAACCTTTGCAGTCGTTACTATCTGCTCGGTTTACGGCAAGAAGATGGCTCGTCTTATCCCCTTCATCATCGGTATCCTTGCAGGCTACGCAGTAGCTCTCGTGTTCACTCTCATCGGTAACGCAGCAGGCATTGACGCTCTCAAGGTTATTGACTTCGCTCCCTTTAAGGCTCTCGTTGCAGACGGCGTAACACTCAAGACCTTCCTTGCAGTTCCCGAATTCACCTTCCTTGAAGGCTTGAAGGGTATCAAGGAAATCGACGGCTCATACATCGCTACCGTTGCAGTTGCATACGTTCCCGTTGCATTCGTTGTATTTGCAGAGCATATCGCAGACCACAAGAACCTTTCTTCTATCATTGAATCAGACCTTCTTGAAGAGCCCGGCCTTCACAGAACACTTCTCGGTGACGGCGTTGGTTCAATGGTTGGCGCAATCTTCGGTGGCTGTCCCAACACTACCTACGGCGAGTCGGTTGGATGCGTTGCTATCACAAAGAACGCTTCGGTTATTACAATTACCACAACTGCTATAATGGCACTTCTTATCTCCTTCATTTCACCCTTCGTTGCATTCCTTGATTCTATCCCCGGTTGCGTAATGGGTGGTGTTTGTATAACTCTTTACGGCTTCATCGCAGTATCGGGTCTTAAGATGATACAGAAGGTTGACCTTGAGGACAACGCAAACCTCTTCACCGTTGCAGCTATCCTTATCCCCGGTATCGGCGGTATGGCAATCGCAATCGGTAAGGTTACAATCACTGCTATCGCTTGTGCTCTTATCCTTGGTATCGTTACAAACGTTATTCTTGGTAAGAAGAAGAAAGACGAACAGTAAAGTAACGGCTACATATTTGGGCTAAAACCGAAAATGAAAATATAAATAAAGTTAAAGTAGTGTGTTCGCGA